>DATCXZ010000140.1:0-6520 GCA_036570545.1 Kiloniellaceae bacterium | reverse complement strand
CCGGCGGCCTTGCCCTCGGCGAAGGCGGCCTGCTGCGCTGCCGCCAGCTCGGCCTCGCTGAAGGTCGGCGCCGGCGGCTCCTCGACGACCGGCGGCTGCGCCGCGGCGGCCTTGACCTTGGACGTCTGCCCCTTGTCGAAGCTGGTGTCGAAGAGGAACTTCTCGAACTGTCCCATGACTTGCCGTGCCCGTCCGCCTAGTAGACGAGCTCGTCCTCTCCTTTGTTCTCGCTGATGATGATCTCGCCCCTCTCGGCGAGCTCCTTGGCCGTGGCGACCATGTACATCTGCGCCTCGTCGACGTCCTTCAGGCGCACTGGCCCCATCGACTGCATGTCTTCCTTCATGATCTTGGCGGCGCGCTCGGACATGTTGGAGAAGAAGAAGTCGCGCAGCGTCTCGGAGGCGCCCTTCAGGGCGGTCCCCAGCTTGTCCTTGTCGGCTGCGCTCAGCAGCGTCTGGACGCCGCCCGGATCGAGGTTGCCAAGGTCCTCGAAGGTGAACATCAGCGCCTTGATGCGCTCTGCGGAATCGCGGTTACGCTCTTCGAGAGCGCCGAGGAAGCGGGTCTCCAGCGCGCGGTCGAGGTAGTTGAAGATGTCGGCCATGAGCTCGTGCGAGTCGCGGCGGTTGGTCTTCGCCAGGTTCGACATGAACTCGTTGCGCAGGGTGCGCTCGACGTCGTCCAGCACCTCCTTCTGCACCGCCTCCATGCGCAGCATGCGCATGACCACTTCCATGGCGAAGGGCTCCGGCAGCACGCCGAGAACCTTGGCGGCGTGCTCCGGCTTGATTTTCGACAGCACCACGGCGACGGTCTGCGGGTACTCGTTCTTCAGGTAGTTGGCCAGCACCATCTCGTTGACGTTGGCCAGCTTGTCCCACATGGTGCGGCCGGCAGGACCACGGATTTCCTCCATGATCCCGTCGACCTTGTCCTTGTCCATCACCTTGAGCAGCAGGCGCTCGGTGCTGTCGTAGTTGCCGGTCACCGATCCGGTGGTGGAGATGCGGTCGGCGAACTCGACCAGCATCTGCTCGATCAGCTCGGAGGTGACGGTGCCGAGATTGGCCATTGCCTGCGACAGCTCGCGGATCTCGTCGTCGTCCATCATGCTGAACAGACGCGCGGCATTGTCCTCGCCCACGGCCAGCATGAGGAGGGCGGCCTTTTCCGGGCCGCTCATGCTCTGGAGGTCTTCGCGTACAGCCATAAGAGAGTGTCCGTATTAGACGTCTGCGTGAAGCCAGCCGCGGATGATGCCGACGGCCTCTTCCGGGTGCTTCTCGATGATCTCGGCGATCTTCTTCACCGAGGAGGCGCGCACGCGGCCCTCCACCTGGTTGAGGTCGATCATCTGGTCGATCTCGGTGGCCACGTCCTTGCCGGAGCGGCCGTCATCGCCGATGCGGGTCGCCACCACCGTGGCGGGATCGCCTGGAAGGCGCGGATAGGCGCTGCCGTCCGGCCCGGCGAGGGCGGGATGGCCGGCGCCGGCCGGCAGCATGCCGGGGGCGGCCTCTGCGGGATCCTCGTCGACCTCGAGCAGGCGGCCGAGCAGTGGGCGCACCACCATCAGCAGCACCAGCACCGCTACCACGCCCAGCACCAGCAGCTCGGCGATGCGCATGAGGTCGGTCTTGTTGAGCCCGAGCAGTAGCCCCTGCGCCTCGGCGTCGGCGGTCAGCGGCGCCACGAAAGGCATCTCGACCACCTCGATGGTGTCGCCGCGCGACTCATCATAGCCGACGGCGGAGCGCACCAGGGCGGTGATCTTTTCCATTTCTTCGACGCTGCGCGGCTCGTAGGTGGGATTGCCCTCCGCGTCGGTCGTCGCATCGCCATTCACCATCACCGCAACGGAGAGGCGGCGCACCATGCCGGCCTCGCGGATGTGCGTCTTGACGGTTTTGGTGATCTCGTAGTTGACGGTTTCCTCGATGCGCGAGGTTTGGCTCTGGCTGCCGGTGCCGGTATCGAGCTCGGGCAGGGCATCGGGCAGGTTGTTGCCGACGGTGATGCCGGCCGGCGCGCCGTCCTGGTTGCTGGCCTGCTCCTCGACCGTCTGGGTCGAGCGCACCACCTGGCCGTCGGGATCGTAGATCTCGGCGTTCTCGGTGATGCGGTCGAAGTCCATTTCCGCCGCGACCTGGGCGCGCACGTTGCCGGGTCCGAGCGAGCGGCCGAGCAGCTCCTCGATCGTCCGCACCATGCGGGACTCGTAGTTGATCCGCATCTCCTGGGCGCGGGTGGAGGTCTGCGACAGGAGGCCCTCTTCGGTGCCGCGGGCGAGCAGGGTGCCCTTGTCGTCGACGATCGCGACCATGGCCGGCTTCAGGCCTGGGACCGCTGCCGCAACGAGGTGCTGGATCGAGGTCACCTGCTGGTGGTCGAGGCCGGTGCCGGCCACGGTGAGAATGATGGAGGCGCTCGGCTGCTGCCGCTCGCGGCTGAACAGCTCGCGGCGCGGCAGCACCAGGTGGACGCGCGCCTGCTTCACCGATTCGATTGAGCGGATGGTGCGCGCAAGCTCGCCTTCCAGCGCGCGCACGTGGTTGATGTTCTGCACGAAGTTGGTGGTGCCGAGGCCTTCGGAGCGATCGAAGATCTCGTAGCCGATGGAGCCGCCGCTCGGCAGGCCTTCCTCGGCCATCACCATGCGCGAGCGCCCGACCTGGTCTTCCGGCACATAGATGTTGCCGCCTTCCTCGCTGAGGCGGTAGGGCACGTTTATCTGCTCGAGGCGGGCCGCGATCTGGCTGCTGTCCTGCAAGCTCAGCTCGCCGTAGAGCAGCGCCATCTCTGGCGAGGCGAGGCGGCTCGTCAGGTAGATGAAGAACGCGATGATGCCGGCCGCCACGGCAGCCATGATGCCGAGCCGCGCCGGTCCCAGACCTTTAAGCGTCTCTAGGAGAGAGTGCAAAATCGACCATCCTGATGCGTCATCGACCGAGTGAACGAAGGCCGAAACCTCTGGCCCTCACAGGTCTGCCGTCTCACCGCGCCGTCCTGGGCATCGCCTTGGCCGTCCTGCATTTTTAGGCTAGTTGCTTCCGGTAAAGGCGGCGTTAACAGCGGGCAAGAATTGCCTAGCGCTAGGAAGAATTTTCCCCCTATGGCGCAAAGGCCGCGAAAACGACGGAGGCCCAAACGCGCAGCACCCGCCGGCGGGGCGGCGGGTGCTGGGGAACTTCGCTGCTGGGTGGAGCGGCGGGCGCTCCCGGGGCGTCAGGAGTTGGAGCGGCTGTCGCTCATCTTCTCCATGGCGGCGCCGGCGATGTGGCGGCGGTACTGCTGCAGGCGCGTGGTGCGCAGTCCGCGCATGCCGTGCTTGTCGATCAGGCTTTGCCAGGACAGGAATTCCTCGACCGACAGGTTATAGCGCTGGCAGGCTTCCTCGAGGGTGAGGAGGCCGGCGCGGACGGCAGTCACCACCTCGGCCTTGCGACGAATCACCCATCGCTTGGTCGACGGCGGCGGCAGATCGTCCAGGCTGAGCGGCTTTCCTGCCGGCCCGATGATGTTGCTTGGCCTACCTGAGCTGTCGGAGTACATCGAACGAATTCCGTCTCTCATTTCTACGCTGCAATCCCGCAAGGATAGGCATTCGCTGTTTAAAATTCGCTAAATCAGGCAGTTAAGGTAAGCTTTAGAGAGCTTGAAGGTATCCTTAACCCTTCGGCGCCTTCAGCCGCCGGATGGCAGGCGAGGCGCGGCGTTCAGCCGGCCCCGCCGCCTGGCCTTAACGCTTTATGCGGATCAACTCGTCCAGCATTTCGTCGGCCGTCGTGATGACCTTGGTGTTCGCCGAGTAGGCGCGCTGGGTGATGATCATCTTGGTGAACTCCTCGGCGAGGTCGACCGTCGAGGCCTCCAGGGCTCCCGGGGCGATGTCGCCGGCCCCGCCGTTACCGGCGAGGTTGAGCTGGAAGTTGCCGGAGCGGTCGGTCTCCAGGTAGACGTTGCCGGTCTTCCCCTCCAGACCGTTGGGGTTGCGGAACATGCCCAGCGGCAACTGGTAGATGTCCTGCCGCTGCCCGTTGTCGAACAGGGCTGTGACGATGCCTTCCTCGCTGATCGTGATGCCGGTGTAGTTGCCGAAGCGCACGCCATCCTGGTCGATGTTGGAGATCGTGAAGTCGCCGGCGAACTGGGTGAGGCCGTCGGTGCCGGCAACGGTGCCCAGGTCGAGCGTGATGGTGGAATTGCCGGCGCCAGTGGTGAAGCCGGTGAGGGCGACGCTCGGCGCCGCCGGCGTGAAGCTCAGGGGCGTGCCGTCGGTATCGAAGGTGATGGCGCCGGTGCCGACTGCGCTGCCGGAGGAGGTGGCGCCGCCGTCCAGGGTCGGGTCGGAGGCGGCCCAGGACCAGGCGTTGACGGCGGTCTTGGTGAAGGTGATGTCCATGTCGTGGGCGTTGCCCAGGGAGTCGAAGACCTGCGCCGTGACGAAGTGGCTGTCGCCCACGTCCGCCGTCGACGGCAGGTTGACGCCCAGCGCGATGTTCGTGGTCGCCGCGGCGCTGCCCGAGAGGTTCGAGATGTTCACGGTTTCCATGCCGGTGAAGGTGCTGGAGCTCGGCGGCGGCGCGCCGTTGCGCAGGTTGTAGCCCTGCAGGTAATAGCCTGCCGCGTTCACCAGGTTTCCGCTCTCATCCGGGTTGAAGGAGCCGGCGCGGGTGAAGTAGTAGTCGTCGCCGAAGCCGGGAGTGGCGGACTCGTTGACCACGAAGAAGCCCTGGCCGGCGACCGCAAGGTCGGTGCCGGACGCGGAGCCCTGCAGCAGGCCCTGGCGGTTGATGTAAGAATAGGGTGACGACATTACGCCACCGGGCGTGTGGGTGGTCTGGGTGGCGGCCATGGTCACCAGCGTCGAGAAGCGCGCCGAGGTGCCCTTGTAACCGATCGTGTTCACGTTCGCGATGTTGTCCGAGATCATGCCCAGAGCGTTGCTCTGTGCGGCTAGACCGGACACCCCGGCAAACATGGCGCCGTAGATACTCATCACTTCGTCTCCTTGGTTAGGGCCGGTCCGCCTCGCGTCGGAAGGGAACTGGCCCGAAAGTCTGCTCGCTGATCTGAACCGAACTCTGTCTCTTGGGCTTTACTGCGAGACCGCGAGGACATCGCTGAGCGCGATCTCCAGCTCGCCGACCTCCAGGGTCACTACACCGTCGACCAGCTTCACGCCCGTCACCTTGCCGACTGTGCCCTGCACCAGAGGCACCGGCTTCTTGTCGGCGTCGATGGCCGTCACCAGGAAGCCGTAGAGGCCGTCGTCCAGCGGCTCGCCATTTTTATCGAGGCCGTCCCACACGATCTCGTGGTGGCCGACTCCAGTTTCGCCCTCCAGCGTGCGTACCGTGTTGCCCTCCTCATCGATGATGAGGATGCTGGTCTCGGCCGCATTGGCGCCGAGGTCGTAGGTGATGGTCGACTCGCCGTCCTGCAGCATCAGGATGATGCCATCGGCGCCGACCAGCTTGTCGATGTAGCCGACCGCGTCGTTGAGCTGCATGTCCGCCTGCAGCCCGATGAGCGCGTCCAGCTTCTGGTTTGTCGAGATCGCCTGCTCCACGCCGGTGAACTCGACGAGCTGCGAAGTGAACTCGTTGGTGTCCATCGGGTTGAGCGGATCCTGGTGCTGTAGCTGGGTGGTCAGCAGCGTCAGGAAGGTGTCGAAGGTCTCGGCGAGCGAGGCGCCGCTGGTGATCGAGCTGCTGTCGCTGCCCTTGAACGGCACCCCGTTGACCGGGTCGCGAACGCTGTCTACCGCCATGATCGTGGTCTCCTCTACGCCTTAGACCCGGATGTCCAGGGCGCCGCTGTGGCTGGAACGGTACGGCTGGGGTTGAGCCGCTGCGGCCTGGCTGTCGCCGGTCGTCTCGGCAGCGGGCGCGCCGCGGCCGGAGCCGCCGTTGCCGGCCTGCTGCTCGTGGTTCTGGCCCTGGCCGCGCAGATTGAAGCTGAGGCTGCCGGAATCCGTCTTCACGCCGGCCTCCTGCAGAGCCCGTTCGAGCCCGCGCGCGTCACGCTGCAAGAGATCGAGCGTCTCCGTGCGCTCCGCCGAGATGACGGCGCGCAGTGTGCCGTCGCTGGCATTCTCCAGCTTCACCTCGATGCGGCCGAGCTCGGCCGGGTGCAGTTTGATGCTGATCTGGTCCTGGCCGGCGACCTGGGCGCGCTGGACCTGCACCGCGATCTGCTCGGCAGGATTTGCCGGTGCGCCGTGGCGTGCCTGGGCGAGGGTGTCGGCGAAGCTCACATTGTGGAGCGGCGTGGTGCCGCCGGCGGTGATCGCCGGCGCGGCGGTGCCAGGCGTGGGACTCATGCCCGCCGGATCGGTCGAGACGGAAGGCGTGGCGGCGGCGCCGCCGGAGAATTTCTTGATGGACGCGGCCGGCAGCTCCGAAACCTTGGCGGTGGCGGTCTGGCCGGCATTGGCGGCCGGTTTGGCAGTGGCTGCCGCCTGCTCGCCCTCGGCGGCGGCCGGCGTGACTTCCGCGGCGGCGGCCTTGCCCGT
>DATCXZ010000139.1:0-8557 GCA_036570545.1 Kiloniellaceae bacterium | reverse complement strand
TTCGGCCCTTTGGCCCGGCGAAAGAGAAGGGATCGCTGCGATTTACGCCTCGGCCGGCCCCACCGCGACTCTTTTTGCGAGCATGATCGCCCGCGTTGACTCGCCGGCATTGTAGAAAAATCTAAACCGGACAGCAGTGGGCTTGACCCGAGGGCCCATGGTTGGGCCTGGCGCCCTGCTTCTGCCATGGTTCCCGGCGCGCGCTCCCTGACGCTCGCTTGGCCGGGATGACAGCTTGGGGGCGGCAGCAGCGGCCGTGCGCGCCTTTCTATTGCCCGGTCATCTCCACAAGCTGGATCCCTTGCGCGCACCCAGAGGACGAGGCCGAAGGAAGAGGTCATGGCGCAGCCTGTTTGGACAAACGGGCGCCTACTCGAATAGCAGGTTCAGTCAACCTCGGTCCCGCAAATTCAACTCTTTGCGCGCTTCACGAAGATCGATCGTTGCTTGGTAGCCGTGCTTTTCGAGCAGGTGCAGAAGGTTCGCCCCTGTGAATAATGTGATCGGCTTCCCTGAGGCGAACTGGTAAGCATCAGGCCCATAGTCAGCGGTGGTGATAAGAATACCCCGCGATGCGCTCTCGTGCTGTATGGTCCCATAGAGATCCCGAACTGCAGATACTCCGACGGTGCGTGTGTATCGCTTGGCCTGGATAACGATCTTGCCGCCGGTGATGGGATCGGGGTCGAAAGCCACGGCGTCAACGCCACCGTCGGCGCTTGCTTGGGTGATTTTCACCTCGCCGCCACGTGTCGCGAACTCCTTCTCAAAAAGCTCGCGGACTAAGTGTTCAAAATCGCCCCAATCCATGGATGCCAAATTGGTCGCTTCGGTCAAGCCATCCGTGGTACTCCGCGCCTCGATGAAGCGACGATCTTCTTTATTGAGTTCCATGACCGGCGGAATTGATGCCAGTGCGGAGAGAGAGGACGCGGATACCCCCTTGAGGCTCTTGAAGCATGCTTTCGGATCAACCCGGCTTAAGTCGATCGCGTCAAAGTCACTGCGATTTACCAGCACTGACATGATGCAGGAAGTCGTGTCTCGACCCGTTGTCGGATCAACGTAGGTGGCGAAGCCGTTAAACAGCACTTTCTGGATGTTTCCGAATTCGTCGGCCTCCAACACCTCATGGATCGTTCTCAAGCAGATTTGGTAGCAGGTTCCATCAAAGTTTGCTTTTCGCTCTCGTTCCGAGATGTGGGTTTCGCGGATTTCGCCTGTCGCCGGTACGAACCGCGCCGCCTTGAGTGTGGGCATATGGTCGGGCGAAGGTAGTTGATACTCGATCAACAGCGTCTTCTCATCCGGCACGTAGTCGATTTCAAAAGATTTCTCGAACAGGTCGTCATAGGTCGACTTCTCGAGCACAAGAGTCGCGTGTTCTACAACTGATTGCGGCTCGCCGGTCGAGACACCGCGGGCGAGGACATCAACTTTGGCGTTTCGTTCTGCTTGTTCATTCAAAAACTGCTGCTTCCGTGCGGCATACTCAGCCTCGAAGGCTTCTTTTCGGGCTTTCCACTCACTCATCTGTTCGGAGAAAACCGCCGCGTTGCAACTTTCCTCGCGCTGCCATTGCTTTAGGTCGCTTTCATACCGCTCCTTGGCCTCTGCCAACTTCCGACCTTTGCGTCCGAAGATCACGTCCCAAAGACCAGTGTTTGGTTCCTGATAACGTGGTTCTGGCGTCGTCTTCCGCTGCGGCTCCGATTCGGGGAAACGATGATCACCGGCAAACGGAGTCCGCTCCTTGAGCGTCTCCCAATCCACCCGGTCATCGAGCTTAAGCGTATGTGCGAGTATGCTGTAGAGAGTCTCCAGCCGTGCCAAAGCTTCCGTCGTCATCTCATCGGCTGTTTCTTTCCCTGTCGCAATTGCGGACCGTTTCTGGTGCGCCTCCAACTTTTGGTCCCAAGTTGCAATCAGGGCGTCTACCTTGCCCTGCAGAAGGTATATTTCAGGCGCACTCAATTCTTTATGGAGCTTCAGGTCGTTGTGCCAGAAATCGATGAAGTAGCGAAGAATGCGAGTGCCATCCACGCTGTACTTCGCCTGCAATTTTCCGACCGAGATGCTTTTCAGATTTGGCGTCCGAACCTCAATCCGCGTCATTGCTATCCCCCTCCCACAGCTACTTGCATTGTGCGCTGTGCACGGTACGGCATCAACCGTGCCTAGTATACGGGAAGCCGTATTCATCTCATGATGGGGTGGCGCGGCCCATTGCCCGACATCGTCTCCCTCCCTCAGGTCTCCAAAACGATCCGGTTGACAGCGCTGTCTTGCCCATCGACACTGCATTCAAACACGATAGAATCGTTTCAGCGATCAACTGCGGCGGGCGGCCTGCCGCGGGACAACAGGGAGAAGCCCATGAGTATACTGACACGTGGGATTTCCGCGGCGCTGCTGGCCGCGGGCATGGCGTTCCCGGCGCTGACCGCTCAGGCCCAGGATCTCGTTGTCGGCGTGAGCTGGTCGAATTTCCAGGAGGAGCGCTGGAAGACCGACGAGGCCGCCATCAAGGAGGAGCTCGAGCGGCTCGGGGCGGCGTACATCTCGGCCGACGCGCAGTCGTCCAACGAGAAGCAGATCGCCGATATCGAAGGCCTCATCGCGCGCGGCGCCAACGCGCTCATCGTGCTGGCGCAGGATGCCGAGGCCGTCGTGCCGGCGATCTCGCGGGCGCAGGCCGAGGGCATTCCCGTGGTCGGCTACGACCGCCTCATCGAGATGCCGGGCGTATTCTATCTCACCTTCGACAACAAGGAGGTCGGGCGCATCCAGGCGCGCGAGGTGCTGAAGGTGCAGCCGGAAGGCAACTACGTCTTCATCAAGGGCTCGTCGGCCGATCCCAATGCCGACTTCCTGCACGAAGGCCAGCTCGAGGTGCTGCAGGAGGCCATCGACGCCGGCAAGATCAAGGTGGTCGGCGAGCAGTACACCGACGGCTGGCTGCCGGAGGTGGCGCAGGAGAACATGGAGCAGATCCTGACCGCCAATAACAACAAGATCGATGCGGTGGTCGCCTCCAACGACGGCACCGCCGGCGGCGCGGTAGCGGCGCTGCGGGCGCAGGGCCTGGAGGGCCTGCCGGTGTCCGGCCAGGACGGCGATCACGCCGCGCTCAATCGGGTTGCCAAGGGCGTGCAGACGGTCAGCGTCTGGAAGGACGCCCGCGAGCTCGGCAAGGCGGCGGCCAATATCGCGGTGGAGCTCGCCAAGGGCGCCGAGCCCGCCGACATCAAGGGCGCGCAGAAATGGAGCGACGGGCCCAACGGCGTCGAGATGGATGCCATCTTCCTGCAGCCCATCCCGATCACCCAGGAGAACCTCGGCGTGGTGATCGAGGCCGGCTGGGTCGGCAAGGATGTGGTCTGCCAGGGCGTCGACGCCGCCGAGGCGCCCACAGCGTGCCAGTAACGAGCGTCTGCCAGTAACAGGCGTCTGCCAGTAACAGGCGTCTGGAGGTAGCCGCGCGCCGCCTTTCGGGGTTGCCGCCCCACAGCGGCACGAAAGCGGGTCTGTCGCGACGGCGAACGGAGGGGGAGCGCGTGGCAAGCGACGCCGACGCCACCAAGCTTCGGTCGAGGCCCGCCAAGCGGGCCGGGGTCGGCCTCGCGCCGGTCGAGGCGTTCTCGCGCCTGACCGGGCTCGACAGCCGGCTGCTGGCCATGATGGCGGCGCTGGTGGTCATCTGGATCGTGCTGGACCTGTGGACCGGCGGCCTCTTTCTCACGCCGCGCAATCTTTTCAACCTCGCGGTCCAGGGCTCGGCGGTCGGCATCATGGCGACCGGCATGGTGTTCGTCATCGTGGCGCGCCACATCGACCTCTCGGTCGGCTCGGTGCTCGGCTTCGTCGGCATGTCCATGGCCTTCCTGCAGGTCGAGGTCTTCCCCCTGGGCGCCGCCTGGAACTGGCCGCTGTCGATCGCCTGCGGCCTGGCGCTGGGCGCGCTGGTCGGGCTGTGGCAGGGCCTTTGGGTGGCCTACGGCGGCGTGCCGGCCTTCGTGGTCACCCTGGGCGGCCTCCTGATCTTTCGCGGCGCCGCTTTCGAGATTACCGACGGCCGCACCGTCGCGCCGCTCGACCCGACCTACCAGCTCCTCGGCGGCGGCATCGACGGCTCGATCGGCGCGACCGCGAGCTGGGCACTCGGGCTCGCCGCCGTCGCCGCGGTTGCCTTCTTCTCCCTCAAGGCGCGCAGCAAGCGGCTGCGCTACGGCTTTCCGGTGAAGCCGCTGTGGGCGGAAGTCGCCATGATCGCCGCCTGGGCGCTGCTCATCCTCGGCTTCGTCATGGTGATGAACGCCTACACCAAGCCGCGCAGCGACATCCCGCGCGGTATCCCGATCCCGGTGCTGATCCTGCTGGCGGTGGTGGTCGTGATGACCTTCATCGCGCGCTTCACCACCTTCGGGCGCTACGTCTTTGCCATGGGCGGCAACCCCGAGGCGGCGGCGCTGTCCGGCATCAACGTGAAGCGCACCACGGTGAGGATCTTCGTCGTCATGGGGGTGCTCAGCGCGATTGCGGCGGTGGTGACCACCGCCCGCCTCAACGCCGGCACCAACTCCATGGGCACCCTGGCGGAGCTCAGCGTGATCGCCGCGGCGGTGATCGGCGGCACCTCGCTGGCCGGCGGCGTCGGCACCGTGCCCGGCGCCATCCTCGGCGCCGTCATCATGCAGAGCCTGGACAACGGCATGGTGCTGATCGGCGTGTCCAGCTCGATGCGCAACATCGTCATCGGCCTGGTGCTGATCGCCGCCGTGTGGTTCGACGTGGTCTACAATCGTCACAGGCGCTGAGGGAGGAGGCATGGCACGCAGCGGCACGCCTCTGGTCGAGATGCGCAGCATCTGCAAGCGCTTCGGCGGCGTCCAGGCGGTCGACGACGTCACCGTCGACCTCTATCCGGGCGAGGTGGTCGGCGTGCTGGGCCACAACGGTGCCGGCAAGTCGACGCTCATCAAGATGCTGGCCGGCGCCTATCCGGCCGACAGCGGCGAGATCTACATCAACGGCGAGAAGGTGGAGATCGCGACGCCGCGCGACGCCCGCCGCCACGGCATCGAGACCATCTACCAGACGCTCGCCCTGGCCGACAATCTCGACGCGCCGGCCAACCTCTTTCTCGGCCGCGAGCTGAGGACGCCGCTCGGGCTGCTCGACGACGATGCCATGGAGCACGAGGCGCGCGCGGTGCTGCATCGCCTCAACCCGAACTTCAAGAACATCAAGGACCCGGTGAAGAACCTCTCGGGCGGTCAGCGCCAGTCGGTCGCCATCGCCCGCGCCATCCTGTTCAACGCCAAAATCCTCATCATGGACGAGCCGACCGCGGCGCTCGGGCCGCAGGAGACCGCCATGGTTGCCGAGCTGATTCACCATCTGAAGAAGGAGGGTATCGGCATCTTCCTCATCAGCCACGACCTGCATGACGTCTTCGACCTCTCGGACCGGGTGAGTGTGATGAAGAACGGCCGCCTGGTCGGCACCCGCGACACCGCCAAGGCGACCAAGGATCAGGTGCTCGGCATGATCATCCTCGGCAAGCTGCCCGAGGAGGAGACGGCGGAGGACCTGGCCGAGTTGCACTGACCCCGCCATCCGCCGCGCCGTTCACGCAATTCCATCAGCAAGAGGCGTTGCCCCCCATGACTGCCACTGTGACTGCCACTGCCACTGCGATCTATCCCAGCCTCAAGGACCGCGTCGTCTTCGTCACCGGCGGTGGCGGCGGGATCGGCGCCGCCATCGTCGAGCACTTCTGCCGGCAGGGGGCGAAGGTCGGCTTTGTCGACATCGACGAGGCGGGCTCCGCGGCTCTCGTCGAGGCGCTGGCCAAGGAAGGCCACGCGCGGCCGCGCTTCGTGAAGTGCGATATCACCGACATCGAAGCGCTGCGCATCGCGATCGGCCAGGTGCGCAGCGCGCTCGGCCCGATCACCGTCCTGGTGAACAATGCCGCCAACGACCAGCGCCACGGCATCGACGCGGTGACGCCCGAATACTGGGACGACCGCATCGCGGTGAACCTGAAGCACCAGTTCTTCGCTGCCCAGGCGATCTATCCCGACATGGCGGCGGCCGGCGGCGGCGCGATCGTCAATCTCGGCTCGGTGTCGTGGATGATCGGGCAAGGCGGCATGCCCTGCTACACCACCGCCAAGTCGGCGGTCGCCGGCCTGACCCGTGCGCTCGCCCGCGACCTGGGGCCGAAGAACATTCGCGTGAATTGTGTCGTGCCGGGCTGGATCATGACCAAGCGCCAGGTCGATCTCTGGCTGACTCCGGAGGGCGAGGCCGAACTCATGGAACGCCAATGCCTCAAGCGGAAGCTGGTGCCTGCCGACATTGCCCGCGCGGTGCTATTCTTCGCCGCCGACGACTCCAGTGCCTGCACCAATCAGAGCTATATCGTCGACGGCGGCTGGGTCTAGAGCAGATCAGGGTCGGGTGGAATCGCCGGAGACGATCCACCGACCCTGTGACTCTGTGACTCTGCTCTACCCTTTTGAAGTAGATCGGATCGTTGTCAGGCGGGAAGTGACCACCGCCGTTAGCGCCGCTCTGCCGCGGGCGGTGGCCACCTCGCCTGAAGGCGGTGGGAATGCCCCCCGCTTCAGCTCGCTGTCGCGATCAATTCACCGAGCCCAATCAATTCACCGAGCCCACAGGGGCGGCCGCCTTGCCGGCGTCGTTCCGCTGGGCCTGCAGCCTCCTGAAGTCCTCGATCTCCGTCTTCAGCGCGCGGTACTCGCGGCAGCTTAGGAAGCAGAGCCGGTCGATCTCCGCGAGTTGCGCCTCCGCCTCGCGGACGTTGCCGCGCGCCAGGTAGAGCGCACCCAGCTCGGCGCGCAGGTCGCGCCGGCCGGGCTCGAGGAACAGCGCGCGCTGGTAATGGGCCAGCGCCGCGTCCTCTTGCCCCAGCTTGCGGTAGGTGTAAGCCAGGTAGCTGTAGACCTCCGGGCTGTCCGGCAGGCGCTCCGCCAGCTTCTCGATCAGCGCGGCCGCTGCCGCATAGTCTTCTGCTTCCAGGCGTTCCATTGCCGCCACATAGCCGGGATCGCTGGAGACGCTGTCCGCGGCCGCCGGCCAGGGCGCCGCCGCCAAAATGCCGGCAACGGCCAGGGCGGCGAGGGCCAGGGCGGCGAGGGGCAGGGCGGCGCTCAGCCCGCGGGCCGGCGCCTTCATGCTCTGTGTCATCGCGGTACCTCCTGAACACCCCCTGGACGCTCCTTCTGGACGTTCCCGGCGAGCTGAACCCGCCCCAAGGGGCTTTCGCGGCGACGTCGGGGGTACTTACGAGGGTCGCAAGGCCAGCGTTTCACCGCGGCGGCATTTTTTCCGTTGGCCGGCCCGGCCAGGCTGCATCCAACTGTCAACAATCGATGGGGCCAGCTAGCAAACCCCTGAAAATCCTGTTATCTTCTGCCGGCCTATGCGTTAGAAGCCATGCTCAGGCACTTCACCAAGCTGTTGCAGGGGCACCGGCCGCGAACCGCGGCTCCGGCGGGCTTTCCTGCGGGTAGCGGCGGCCTGCCGGCAGCAAGCGAAGAGAGCGCCCGACCGGGGCGTCCGACAGGGAGGATCGATGGCCAGGAGCCCACTGGAGACTGCTCGCGAGGACGTCAACACCTGCCCGGAAGTTGCCGACGAGATCAAGCAGACCACCTGCTACATGTGCGCCTGCCGCTGCGGCATCAACGTCTACCTCAAGGACGGCAAGATCCGCTATCTGGAGGGCAATCCCGACCATCCGGTGAACCAGGGCGTGCTCTGTGCCAAGGGCTCGGCCGGCATCATGCAGCACTACTCGCCGGCCCGGCTCAGCAAGCCCCTGCTGCGCGTCGGCGAACGGGGCAGCGGCGAGTTCAAGGAAATCGAGTGGGAAGAGGCCCTGACTCTGGCGACGGACTGGCTGGGCGCGGCACGCCGTCGTGACCCCAGGCGCTTCGCGTTCTTCACCGGCCGCGACCAGAGCCAGTCTCTGACCGGCTGGTGGGCGACGCAGTTCGGCACGCCGAACTTCGCTGCCCACGGCGGCTTCTGCTCGGTGAACATGGCGGCCGCCGGCCTCTACAGCATCGGCGGCGCGTTCTGGGAGTTCGGTGAGCCCGACTGGGACCACACCCGCTATTTCATGCTGTTCGGGGTCGCCGAGGACCATGATTCCAACCCCATCAAGGCCGGCCTCGGCCGCATGAAGACGCGCGGCGAGGCGAAGTTCGTCTCGGTGAACCCGGTGAAGACCGGCTACTCGGCCATCGCCGACGAATGGATCGGGCTCAGGCCGGGCACCGACGGCCTCTTCGTGCTGGCCCTGGTGCACGAGCTGCTGAAGGCCGAGAAGATCGACTGGGACTACCTCGGCCGCTACACCAACGCGACCTGGCTGGTGGTCGACGATCCCGGCGGCGCCAGCGATGGGCTCTTCGCCCGCGACAGCGAGGGGCGGGCGCTGTGCTGGGACAGCGTGCGGCAGGCCGCGGCGCCGGTCAGCGACACGACGGCCAAGGCGGCGGCGGTCGGTCGCCACCGCCTG
>DATCXZ010000138.1:0-14134 GCA_036570545.1 Kiloniellaceae bacterium | reverse complement strand
TGCGGTCGTCGGATCGGCCGCCGTGCTCGCCGCCTGGTCGGGCGCGCCGGCGGCGTTGCCCCGCCCGGTCCCATGACCGACAATAGGCGCCCTCCGCTTTCCCTTCCGCAACATCGTCGCTCCCCATGACCGACAAGCTTCCCGACAAGCTTCCCGACAAGCTTCCCCTCGCGCTGCTGCCCGGGCTCCTGTGCGACGCCGCGCTGTGGCGACCGCAGGTCGAGGCCCTCGCCGACATCGCCGAGCCCTGGGTCGCCGACCTCACCACCCAGGACTCCACCGCCGCCATGGCCGAGACCGTGCTGGCCGCCATGCCGCCGCGCTTCGCGCTGGCCGGCCTCTCGATGGGCGGCTATGTGGCGCTGGAAATCATGGCCCGCGCGCCCGAGCGGGTAACGCGCCTGGCGCTGCTCGACACCCGCTTCCAGACCGACAGCGCCGAGGAAGCGGCCCGTCGGCGCGGCCTGATCGAGCTGGCCGAGAAGGGGCAGTTCAAGGGCGTGACGCCGCGCCTGCTGCCGCTCTTCATCCACGGGGCGCGGCTCGATGACGCCGGGCTTACCGGCACCGTCATGGCGATGACCGAACGCGTCGGCAGAGAGGCGTTCGTTCGCCAGCAGCACGCCATCATGGGCCGCCGCGACCACAGCGCGACGCTGGTCGCCATCCGGGTGCCGACGCTGGTGCTCTGCGGCCGTCAGGACGCGCTGACGCCGCTGGTGGACCACCAGGCGATGGCCGCCGGCATCAGCGACTCCCGCCTCGTGGTGGTCGAGGACTGCGGCCACCTCGCGACCATCGAGCGTCCCGCGCCGGTGAACGCAGCCCTCCGCCGCTGGCTGCTGGCGGAGAGCTGAGGCCGGGACGGAGCCGCTACTTGGTGTGCTACTTGGCGGCGGTCGACTCTCTCATCGGATCGCTGTCCGCTTCGTGCTCGTCCTCGGTCGGGGCGAGGTCGACAGGCGCCACCGTCTGCGCCAGGGCCAGCGATTCGGTGAAGGCCACCTGCTCCTCTTCCGGGGCCCGCGCGCGCTGGCGCATGCGGTAGAACGCGAAGCCCGCCAGGGCGAGATGCACCGAAGCGGTGACGCCGAACATCGCATCGGGCCCGAAATGCTGCATGAAGGTGGAGCTGATCAGCGGCCCGGCCACGGCGCCCATCGCGTAGACCAGCAGCAGGCCGCTGGCAGCCTCGACGTAGCCGCCGGGCTCGACGTGGTCGTTCATGTGGGCGACGGTAATGCTGTAGACCGGCAGGGTGAAGAGTCCGAACAGGAAGACCACGGCGAGCAGCCCGGTAACCGAAGATGGCGACCACAGCACGAACAGCAGGCCGGCCAAGGCCGCGCAGCAGGCGGCGCCGATGATCACCTTGCGGCGGTCCATCCTGTCCGAGAGGCGCCCGAACGGCCACTGGCCGAGCGCGCCGGCCAGCACCGCGACGCTCATGAAAACCGCGACGCCCCAGGTATCGGCACCCCTCTCCTGAGCGTAGACCGGTGCCAGGGACCAGAACGAGCCGTTGGCGACCCCGACCGCGAGGCAGCCGACGACCCCGACCGGCGACAGGCGGTAGAGATGCAGCAGGCGGATCTCCACCGAGCGGATCGGCGCCGGCGCTTGGGCCTTGGTGAGCGCGATCGGCACCGTGGCCAGCGACACCAGGATCGAGGCCAGCATGAAAAGCGGGAAGTCCTCCGGCCGGGCGAGGGTGAGCATGAGCTGGCCGATGGTTAGCACGGTAAGATTGATGATGGTGTAGAGCGAGAACACGAAACCTCTGGTTTCGTTCGTCGACTTCTCGTTCAGCCAGCTCTCGATGATCATGTAGAGCGCGGCGAAGCAGAAGCCGGTCATCGCGCGCAGCACCCACCAGAGAATGGGGTCGAGGAACAGCGAGTGCACCAGCACCACGCAGGAGGCGACGGCGACCAGGGCGGCGAAGGCGCGGATGTGGCCGGCACGGCGGATGAGGCGCGGCCCGAAGAGGCAGCCGCCGGCGAAGCCGAAGAAGTAGGCGGAGCCGAGGATGCCGATGTCGGTTGCCGAGAAGGCCTCGATGTTGGCGCGCACCGGCAGCAGGGTGCCCTGCAGGCCGTTGCCCATCAGCAGCAGGGCGACGCTCAGCAGCAGCGCAGAGATCGGGGCAAAGGCGGCGGTCATCGCCTTCCGCTCTAGCACATCCCGCGGAGGGCGGCCACTGCGCCGGGGTCGTATGGCGAGGTCGGCGCCACCGATCCAATCGTCACCCTCGGGCTCGACCCTGCGGCATTCACACATCGTCTGCCGGGTGGGCTCGCCCTCACCACCAAAAGACTGTCGTCCCGGCATTCATTGCCGGGACCCATCGGCGTTGGCATGGCGACGCCCTACTACGCTTGCGTCAGATGCGCGGCCAGGGCATTGGGTCCCGGGGGCAAGCCCCGGGACGACAGTGGTGGGGTGGCGCGGGCAGCGGGTGCGCCTCTAAACGTCCAGCGCCTCGACGAAGCGGGCGTTTTCCTGGATGAAGGCGAAGCGCAGCTCCGGCTTGCGCCCCATGAGCTGCTCGACCAGCTCGGCCGCCTTTTTCTGCTCTGCGCCGGGATTCTCGTCGGCCGCGCCGGCGATGGTGACCCGCAGCAGCGTGCGCCGGCCCGGGTCCATGGTGGTTTCCTTGAGCTGCTTGGCCGGCATCTCGCCGAGGCCCTTGAAGCGGCTCACCTCGATCTTGCCGCGGCCCTTGAAGTGCTTCGCGACGAGGCTGTCCTTCTCGGCGTCGTCCATGGCATAGACGCTGTCGCTGCCCTGGGTGAGGCGGTAGAGCGGCGGCTGCGCCAGATAGAGCCGGCCGCTTTCGATGAGGCCCGGCATCTCGCGATAGAAGAAGGTGATCAGCAGCGCGGCGATGTGCGCGCCGTCGACGTCGGCGTCGGTCATGATGACGATGCGCTCGTAGCGCAGCTTGTCGACGTCGAAGTTGCCGCGCGTGCCGCAGCCGAGCGCCAGCGAGATGTCGGCGATTTCCTGGTTGCCCTTCAGCTTGTCGGCCGAGGCGCTGGCGACGTTGAGGATCTTGCCGCGCAGCGGCAGCACCGCCTGGGTCTCGCGCGAGCGCGCCTGCTTGGCTGAGCCGCCGGCCGAATCGCCCTCCACCAGGAAGATCTCGGTGCCGTCGGAGCTGCTGCGGCTGCAGTCCGAGAGCTTGCCGGGCAGGCGCAGCTTGCGCGTTGCGGTCTTGCGGCTTTGCTCCTTCTCCTGGCGCCGGCGCTGGCGCTCGTCGGCGCGCTCGATGACGCGCTCGAGCAGCACGCGGGACCGTTCGGGATGGCCGGAGAGCCAGTGATCGAAGTGATCCTTGATCGAGGTCTCGACCAGCTTGGTCGCCGGCACGCTGACCAGCTTCTCCTTCGTCTGCCCCTGGAACTGCGGGTCGCGGATGAACAGCGACAGCATGGCGCAGGCGCCGCCGCAGACGTCGTCGGCGTTCACCGCGCCGGCCTTGCGGTTGCCGACCAGCTCGGCGTAGGCCTTGATGCTGCGCAGCAGGCCGCTGCGCAGGCCGGCCTCGTGGGTGCCGCCCTCGGGCGTGGGCACGGTATTGCAATAGGCGTTGAGGAAGCCGTCCTCGTCGAGCGGCCAGGAGATCGCCCACTCCACGCGGCCCTGCTCGTCGGGGAACTTCGCCTCGCCGACGAAGGGCTCCGGCGTCAGCGTCTTGCGCTTCTCCAGCGTCGAGGCGAGAAAGTCGGAGAGCCCGTTGGGGAAGTGGATGTTGTCCTTCTCCGGCGTATGGTCGCCCTTTTCCAGAAGGCTCTTGTCGCAGGTCCAGCGGATCTCGACGCCGCGGTAGAGATAGGCCTTGGAGCGCGCCATGCGGTAGAGGCGGGCCGGGTGGAACCGCGCCTCCTTGCCGAAGATCGCCGGATCGGGATGGAACGCGATGGTGGTGCCGCGCCGGTTCTTCACCGGCGTTCCCTTGCTGAGCTTGGAGGTCGGCTTGCCCTTGCTGTAGCTCTGCGCGTAGAGCTTCTGGTCGCGTGCCACCTCGACCGTCATCTCGTCGGACAGCGCGTTCACCACCGACACGCCGACGCCGTGCAGGCCGCCGGAGGTCGCGTAGGCCTTCTGCGAGAACTTGGCCCCCGAGTGCAGCGTGGTGAGGATCACCTCGAGCGCGGATTTCGGCTTGTACTTGGGATGCGGATCGACCGGGATGCCGCGGCCGTTGTCGCTGATCACCACACGGTTGCCGGGCTGCAGCTCGATCTCGATGCGCGAGGCATGGCCGGCCACCGCCTCGTCCATGGAGTTGTCCAGCACCTCGGCCACTAGGTGGTGCATGGCGTGCTCGTCGCTGCCGCCGATGTACATGCCCGGGCGCCGGCGCACCGGCTCCAGGCCCTCGAGGACCTCGATGTCCTTCGCCGAGTAGCCGGACTGACGGCCGGGCGCCTTCTTGGATGCTGATTGGAAGAGATCCGCCATCTTGGCCTATGTTACGAACGATGCTGCGTGGTCGGGGCAGGCGCCCCGGCGAGCCCCCGACTCGAGCCAGCCGACTTGGGACAGGCGACTCGGGACAGGGGATTCGCCGATGCGGTAGGCTAGCCCGGATGAAGCCCCGATATCTAGTTGTGCGGAGACTACTTGTCCATGCCCTCTGTCCGAATCCATGATCGCTGAATCCATGACCGCTGAGTCGCCCGGCCGCCCGCGCGGCACGCTCGCCACCCGCACCCTCGCCATGCCCGCCGACGCCAATCCCAGCGGCGACATCTTCGGCGGCTGGGTGCTGTCGCAGATGGACATCGCCGGCGGCATCACCGCCGGTGCGCGCGCCGCCGGGCGCGTTGCCACCGTCGCCGTCGACGCCATGGTGTTCCACCGTCCGGTCTATGTCGGCGACGTGCTCTGCACCTATGCCGACATCCTCCGCATCGGCCGCACCTCCATCGCCATCCACATCGAGGCCTGGGCGCTGCGCTCCCGTCAGGGTGAGCGGGTTAAGGTGACCGAAGGCACCTTCACCCTGGTCGCCATCGACGACGCCGGCCGCCCGCGCCCGGTGCCGCCGGAGGCGCCCGTGGCCGACGGGCAGCCGGCTGCGTGAAGGGCTAGTCGCGGGGTTGCTGCCCTGCGTGCCTCGAGACGCCCGCTATCGCGGGCTCCTCAGCATGAGGATGCTTCTTTCTGCCATCAAAAGATTCACCTCATCCTGAGGAGCATGGCCGGGCTCCTGGCCCGGCCATGCGTCTCGAAGGACGCACGAGTGCCTCTGCAATACTTCGAGATTACCTCAGGCCAGCGCGCGCCAGAGGCGGAAGGGCGAGCCGGGGTCCTCGCGCGCCACCCAGGCGTAGGGCAGCTTGCGCCAGGGCAGCACCCGCGGGCTCAGGTTGTCCATCACGTAGACGCCTTTGTCGCTGTGCACCAGCAGCACCGCGTGACCCCGGCCGCGGTCGAGCCGGCAGGCGGCGAGGGTGAGGGCGCCGCGCGGGAAGGCGTAGCCGCCCACCAGCTCGCGCAGCTTGCGGATGGCGAAGTCCTCGCAGTCGCCTTCGCGCCAGCCGATCTCCCAGCGATCCTCAGCGGCGTCGTCGCGGTAGCGCAGCGCGGTGTTCACCTCCTTGTTGACCTTGATGAGCTGGGCAGCGCGCGCGACCGTCAACCTGACGGGCTCGAAGACCGCGGCGGCGGGGTCGAGATCCGGGAACTGGCGCAGCAGCCTGAACCAGGCCGCCGGTGCCGGCACATAGGACCCGGCCGCCATCGGAGAGGAGAGGGGCAGGGGGCCCTGCAAGCCGGACATCGCTGCCTGCGCCACGCCCGGCAGGGCGCCGAGGGCGGTCGCAGCCGCCAGTCCGCTTCCCAGGCCGCCCAGACCGTAAAGCAGATGTCGTCGTGACAGCACCGGCTCCTCCAACGTGGTAATCCCGTTGGAAGAAGAAGTAGATCCCGGCCTGTTGTCTGGGCGTGACCAGTTCGGGGTGTTTCTATGTTAGAAAAATAGAAACCTTAGGGCATTGGGAAGCTCTTAACAGAAAATTAGTCTTCTCCCGCCTCTGGCGCTGTTCTGTTAATTACTTATTAATAAATACCCATCGATTTCATTTGCTTGGCGCTGGAACTCGCTGCGCGCGCCCAACGGCAGCCTCGATCTTCCATCGTCCTGCGCCTCTCTTCTGTGTTCTGGGAGAGGTCGATTAAGGGCGGAACTGTGGAGGAATGACAGCCAATCGGTGGCGAGGGCGAATAGCGGTCGGCGGCGTTCTCCCTTCCGGCAGGGAGAGCGCCGCTGCCCTTCGCCTATTCCGCCATCGCCGTTGCCTGCACGTCCGATCGCGCGCCCTGGCGCCACAGCCCCAGGATCACCACCTGCCACGCGACGGCCACCGCGCCGACGATGAACACCACATCGCCGATCGTGCGGATCCAGCGCAGGGTTTCAAGGAACGGTTGCTGCAGGAAGGTGTCGCTGCGCGCATACCACATGCCAACGCTGGTGCTCGCCTCGAACTGGAACAGGCCGACCGGCAGAAGGCTGGTGAAGACCATCAGCACCAGTCCGGCGTTGAGGCTCCAGAAACCCAGCTTCATCAGGCCGTCGTTTAAGCGCAGCTGTGGGCGAATATAGCGCAGCACCAGAAACGAGAAGCCCAGCGCCAGAAAGCCATAGACGCCAAATAGCGCCGAATGGGCATGGACCGGCGTGGTGTTCAGCCCCTGCAGATAGAAAAGCGCGACCGGCGTGTTGATCAGGAAGCCAAAAACACCGGCGCCCAGCATGTTCCAGAAGGCCACGGCGACGAAGCACATCAGCGGCCATTTCACCGCACTCATCCACGGCGCGCGCTCGCGATAGCTCCAATGCTCCCACGCCTCATAGCCGAGCACGATCAGCGGCACGACTTCCAGCGCGCTGAAGGCCGCGCCGATGGCCATCACCGACGTGGGCGTGCCGGAGAAGTAGAGGTGGTGAAAGGTGCCCGGCACGCCGCCGACCATGAACAGCGACGCCGATACCAGCGCTGCCGCCGTGGCGAGGCGCTTCGACACCAGTCCCATCGATGCGAAGATGAAGGCGAGGGCCGCGGTGGCGAACACCTCGAAAATGCCTTCCACCCACAAATGCACCACCCACCAGCGCCAATATTCCATGATGGAGATGTGGGTGCGTTCGCCGTAAAACAGGCCGGAGCCGTAGAAGAGCCCGATGGCGATGACCGACACGCAGAGCAGCGCGACGAGATTCTTGTCGCCGTCCTTGCGCAGTGCCGGCACCATCGCGCGCAGCATCAGCACCAGCCAGAACAGGATGCCGAGGAACAGCGCAATCTGCCAGAGTCGCCCAAGATCGAGATACTCATAGCCCTGGTGGCCAAGCCAGAAATTGAGCTCCGGCGGCATGACCTGGGCGATGGCGAAGAAATTGCCGGCAAAGGAGCCGACCACCACTACCAGCAGCGCAGCGAACAACAGATTGACGCCGAGTAGCTGATACTTCGGGTCCTTCCCGCCGTTGATGATCGGCGCCAGAAACAGGCCCGCTGCCAGAAACGCCGTGGCGATCCACAAGATCGCGCTCTGGATATGCCAGGTGCGGCTGAGCGAATAGGGGAACCATTCCGACGCGTCGATGCCGTAGAAGGCCTGGCCCTCGAGGGTGTAGTGGGCCGTGAAGCCGCCGATAAACACCTGGAAAACGAATAGCGCCACCACGACGAACAGGTACTTGCCCAGCGCCTTTTGCGACGGCGTGAGGCCGACCGCGAGCACCGGGTCCTTTGCCGGCGCCTGTGGTTCGGGTTCGTGGCTGCGTAAAAACGCCCATCCCCAGATCAGCAGGCCAATCCCGGCCAGCATGATGATCACGCAAGCCAGCGACCACATGATATTTTCGGCGGTCGGATGGTTGTCGATCAGCGGTTCGGGCGGCCAGTTGTTGGTATAGGTCGCGTGGTAGTCCGGGCGTTCGGTTGCGGCGACCCAGGCCGTCCAGAAGAAGAAATCGGCAAGATCCGCGCGCCGTGCGGGATCGGGAAGCGTGTTTTCCTTCATCGCGTAGTTGTCGCGAGTCTGGCGCAGTTCCGGGTCATTGCCGTAGAGACGCTGATACCAGGTGCCGGTATCTGCCATGGCTTGCGCCCGGCGGTCCGTCACGGTGACGGTTCCCGTCGCCTCATCATAGGTGTTTTGGCGGTATTCCCGCTTTAGCAGATAGGCGAGCCGCGCCTGTTCATCGACGGCGACGCTGGCGAAGGGCTTGCCATATTCGGCCTCTGCGGCGAGGTCGAGCCAGGCCATCAGCTCGCGGTGCAGCCAGTCGGCCGACCAGTCGGGCGCCTGATAGGCGCCATGTCCCCAGATCGAGCCGATTTGCATGCCGCCGGTGCTTTGCCAAGCGGTTTGCCCGTCGAGAATATCGCTGCGGGTCATCAGCACATCGCCGGATGCCGACACGACACGTTCGGGGACCGGCGGCACCTGCCGATAAATCTCCACACCGGAGAAACCGAGAATCGCAAATGTCACCGTGAGGACGCCAATCAGCGTCCACCATAGCTTCCGGTACTCGCCCACAATTGCCCCCTTCGGACGCCGCATAAATACGGCAGATGTCTTTACCGATGGATCATAACTATTTCAACTACCATGAAAAAAGGTCAGGTGGCTGCTTCGATGGCCCGTTCAAGAAAACCCCGCCGGCACCGCCCAAGCCGTTCAGTTCAGTTGGCGAAAATCAGCCGCTGGGGATAACTCCATTCGAGCCTCGCGCCGTCGTTGCCGGCTGGCAGATCATTGAAGCCGCGATCCGCATCATCGCCACATTAAGTGACTGGCTTGGGTACGCGCGCCGGTTTCTTTACCCGGTTGCCCCCTCAATCGCGTCGGCTTACCGTTGTGATCATGAAGATTCTCGGCGCCCTGCTAACCCTATCAGCGCTCTGCCTGATCGCTCTTCCTGCAGCGGCGGAACGATGGGATTCCAAGACGACCAAGGACCAGATGACCGGGGAGACTCAGATCTATGTCTCCTCACCGACGACAAGGCCCGTAAGGGGGCTCGGCTTTCCCTATCAGGACGTAAGAGCCTGGCTCGCGGTCGGCTGCAACGCCAGTAGAGAGTGGGCCTATGTCGGCTTTACCGAGGCGCCAAACCTGACCGACACGGAGGCTAAGAGCGGCGGCTACAGCACCTTCGCGGCCCGCATCAAGTGGGGCGACAAGCTCGAGATCGTCAACATGACCCAGCGCTGGGGCGAGCGCTTTCTCCACTTCCGTGATGACGACCGCGCCATCTCGCGCATGCTGTCGTCGCCCGACGTCTTGCTGGAACTCGAGTGGTATGGCGCGGGCGCGGCCTATTTTCGCTTTGATCTCGCCGGCGCAGAGAGCGTTATCCGCAACGCACGCTTGCGCTGCAGCGCTGCGTCCATGCAATACACCTACGACATCAAGACCATCCAGCACCTGCTGCTGCAAGCCGGTTTCGATCCAGGGCCGGCAGATGGTCTCTGGGGGGCCGCAACCCTCGGCGCGCTCGCGCGCTTCCAGGCCTCAAGGGGGCTTCCGCCCTCCGGCAAAATCGACATGGAAACACTGCACCGCCTCGGCTACAGCGGACCCGGCTCGCAACCCCTGGCAAATGTTACGGTTCGCAGGGTAAGCGCCGCGACGTCCCTCGGCGGCCAGGATCGCATGGCAAACATTCTCTTCAATATCAGGCGCATGAAGCAGGAGATCGGGCGCGCGCCAGACCAGAGACCCGTCCCTGTCGAGATTCTTTTGCACGACCAAGTCATGAGCTGCTGGCGCACTGCCTCCGCCTCGATCAGCGCCAAGGGCATGCCGGTGGAGATGGTCGTCAGCTTCGCCCCGGACGGGGCCATCGAGGGTGAGCCCCGGATTGTCGATGGCGCGCGCCTCAAGACTGACAGGGAGTTTCTCCTTGCCGCCTATACCGCCGCGCGCGCCGTTCACGGGTGCAGCCCCTTTACCCTGCCGAGCGACAGCTACACGGACTGGCAGCAGATGGCCCTGACCTTCCTGCGCTGAATACTGATCGGCGACGCCCCACCTGGAGCCTCGGTTTTCGCCCCTTGTTGCCTCGCGAGGGACCTATTCTGCTAATCGCCTGGGCCTGCAACCGTTCAGGTAAGTTGGCGACCATCAGCCGTTGGGGATGCCTCCCTTCGAGCCCTGCATCATCATTGCCGGCGGCGAATCATTGAAGCTGCGATTCTCCGTCAGTTTGGGTGCGAGAATTCAGTCTCTCAAGTCGCTCCGCGTCCCGATGAGAAAAACGGCTTGCCGGAAATATCTCCGGCAAGCCGTTCAGTATGAGAAGCTGTAGAAAGCCCCGCTTCCGGGTTACGTCAACACCTCATCATCGCCACGCTAAGCGTACGGCTGCGGCACCGCCGGCGGGGTTTCGCATGGACCCCGTGAGCCCGGATCGACGCCTGGTCAGGACGAGTAGTACATCTTGTACTCGATCGGGTGCGGCGCGTGCTCGAAGGCGTAGATCTCCTCCCACTTGAGGTCGATGTAGGCGTCGATCTGGTCGGTCGTGAAGACGTCGCCCGCGAGCAGGAACTCGTGGTCGGCCTCCAGGGACTCCAGCGCCTCGCGCAGCGAGCCGCAGACGGTCGGCACGCCGGCCAACTCCTCCGGCGGCAGGTCGTAGAGGTCCTTGTCCATCGGGTCGCCCGGATGGATCTTGTTCTTGATGCCGTCGAGGCCGGCCATCAGCATTGCCGCGAAGGCGAGGTAGGGGTTGGCCGTCGGATCGGGGAAACGCACCTCGACGCGCTTGGCCTTCGGGTTGTCGCCGTAGGGGATGCGGCAGGAGGCCGAGCGGTTGCGCGCCGAGTAGGCGAGCAGCACCGGCGCCTCGAAGCCGGGAATCAGGCGCTTGTAGCTGTTGGTCGAGGGGTTGGTGAAGGCGTTCAGCGCCTTGGCGTGCTTGATGATGCCACCGATGTAGTAGAGGCACATGTCCGACAGGCCGGCGTAGCCGTCGCCCGCGAACAGCGGCTTGCCGCCCTTCCAGATCGACTGATGGACGTGCATGCCCGAGCCGTTGTCGCCGGCCACCGGCTTCGGCATGAAGGTGGCGGTCTTGCCGTACTGGTGAGCGACCTGCTGGACCACGTACTTGTAGATCTGCATGCCGTCGGCGGCCTGCACCAGCGCCGCGAACTTGACGCCGAGCTCGTGCTGCGAGGGCGCCACCTCGTGGTGGTGCTTCTCGATCGCGAGGCCCATCTCGCCCATGATCTTCAGCATCTCGCCGCGCAGGTCCATGGCGGAGTCCACCGGCGGCACCGGGAAGTAGCCGCCCTTGACCGGCGGCCGGTGGCCCAGGTTGCCGTCCTCGAAAATCGAGCCGGTGTTGTAGGGGCCCTCGTCGGAATCGATGAAGTAGAAGGTCTGGTTCGGCGACACCTCGTAGCGCACGTCGTCGAACACGAAGAACTCGGCTTCCGGTCCCCAGAACGAGATGTCGCCGATGCCGCTGGCCTTCAGGTGCTCGCAGGCAAGCACGGCGGTCGAGCGCGGGTCGCGATTGTAGAACTGGCCGCTGACCGGGTCGACGATATTGCAGAACAGGATGAGCTGCGGAAGGTTGCAGAAGGGATCCATGACCGCGGAGCTGAGATCGGGCCGCAGGATCATGTCGGACTCGTTGATGGCCTTCCAGCCGGCGATCGAGGAGCCGTCGAACAGGATGCCTTCGACCAGCGCGTCCTCATCGACCGCATCGACATGCATCGCCAGGTGCTGCCACTTGCCGCGCGGGTCGGTGAAGCGGTAGTCGACGTAGACGATGTTCTTCTCTTTGATCATCTCAAGGATGGTTTTCGCGTCTGACATGGATGCTCTTTCCGTTTTCTTCTTCAAACAGTGATGCCCGTGGCCGGTGGCGTGCTGCAGCCGGCCGCTGTTCTCGCTGAGGCGGCCGGTGCCTAGACGGCGGCCGCGCCGCGCTCGCCGGTGCGGATGCGGATGGACTCCTCGATCGCGCTGACGAAGATCTTGCCGTCGCCGATGCGCCCGGTATGGGCGGCCTGCTGGATGGCCTCCACCGCGCGCTCGACCAGGTCGTCCTCCAGGACGACCTCGACCTTCACCTTGGGCAGGAAATCGACGACGTACTCGGCGCCGCGGTAGAGCTCGGTGTGGCCTTTCTGGCGGCCGAAGCCCTTGGCCTCGGTCACCGTGATGCCCTTGATGCCGACCTCGTGCAGGGCTTCCTTCACCTCGTCCAGCTTGAACGGCTTGATGATCGCTTCGATCTTCTTCATCGCGTGTATGGGCCTCGTATATCTGCCGGGGTAGGGGGAACTGCTCCAACCGGCTCTGTGCTGGCAGCTTGCGTTCGCAATCGCTCGCTGGCGAGCCAGCGGCTTCTTCACTAACGCACGAGCCATGCCAAGTGGCGGAGGCGCGGCAAAGTCGGCGGTTTTGCCACTCCCACTGAAGGGATGGGCGGGCGCGGCCTGGGCCGCTGCCTAGCAACTAAGCAGTTTGCACGCAAACTAATCAGGCGCTGCGCACCGCCTCCCGCTCGGCCAGGTAGCCGGCGAGACGGTCGACCGCGGCCTTGATGTTGTCCAGGGAATTCGCGTAGGAGAGCCGCAAGAAGCCTTCGCCGTGACGCCCGAAGGAGGTGCCGGCGATGGTGGCGACGCCGGCCTTGTCCAGCAGCTCGACCTCCAGGGTCTTGGAGGCGATGCCGGTGCCGGTGATGTTGGGGAAGGCGTAGAAGGCGCCGGCCGGGTCGACACAGGACACGCCGGGCAGGGCGTTCAGCGCGCGGTGGATGAAGCGCCGCCGCATGTCGAAGGCCGTCATCATCTCCGCCACCGCGTCCTGCGGCCCGCGCAGGGCGGCGATGCCGGCGTGCTGGGCGGCCGCGTTCACGCAGGAATGGCAGTTGATGGCGAGGCGGGTCGCCGCCTCCACCAGCGGCTTCGGCCACACCGCGAAGCCCAGCCGCCAGCCGGTCATGGCGTAGGTCTTGCTCCAGCCGTCGAGCATGATGACGCGATCGCGCAGCTCGGGGTACTGCAGCAGGCTCGCGTGCTCGCGGCCGTCGTAGAGCATCTGGCTGTAGATCTCGTCCGACAGGATGGTGATGTCGGGGTGCGCGGCCAGGCCCTCGACCAGGCGGTCGACCTCGGCGCGCGGCGTCACACCCCCGGTCGGGTTGGCCGGGCTGTTGAGGATAATGAGGCGGGTGCGCGGCGTGATGAGCCCCAGCACCTCCTCGGCGGAGAACGCGAAGCCGTTGTCCTCGCGCAGGGGGATCGGCACCGCCCTGGCCCCGGTGAAGTCGATCACCGACTCGTAGATCGGGAAGCCGGGGTTGGGATAGAGGATCTCGGCGCCCGGCTCGCCGAACATCAGCACGGCGAAGAACATCGTCACCTTGCCGCCGGGAACCACGACGATGCAGTCGGGGTCGACGCTCACCCGGTGCCGCAGGTCCAGATCCTCGGCCACCGCCTCGCGCAGCGCGGGGATGCCGTTGGCGGGGGTGTAGCCGTGGTGGCCGTCGCGCAGCGCCTTCACCGCCGCCTCGACGACGTGCTCCGGAGTCTGGAAATCGGGCTGGCCGATGCCGAGGTTGATGATGTCGCGACCCTGCGCCTCGAGCTGCTTGGCGCGCGCCAGCACCTCGAAGGCGCTCTCGGTTCCCAGCCGCGCCACCGCGGCTGCGGTCTTGAGCATTTCGGCCTCTCCTGCCTGATCCTGTGGTCGGAATTTCGCCCGCACACTAGGGCAGGGGAGCGGCGCCCCGCAAGGCTGCTCCGGCGCTCGCGGACTGCGACAGCGGCCCCTTGACGCCCGTCAGCCGGAGGTCTAAACACCCCCATCCGGCGCCCCGGCAGGCCAGGGCTCGCGGGTTTCCGGCATATGGTGGCTGTAGCTCAGTTGGTTAGAGCACCTGGTTGTGGTCCAGGGGGTCGTGGGTTCAAGTCCCATCAGCCACCCCATTCTTCCATTTGTCCGACCCGGAGACATGGGTAACGGACTGTACCTAAGACATGGGTGACACCCTCGAGCCGAACGGGTTGTCGATGGTTTGCAAGGTTCTCTGCTCCAAGTCGATGTAGCCGAGATCGTATTGCATGAAGCTTATCAG
>DATCXZ010000137.1:0-2477 GCA_036570545.1 Kiloniellaceae bacterium | reverse complement strand
CGCGCCGCCCTGCCGGCCCTGCGCGACCGTGGCGGCCTCGTGGCGGTGCCACCGCTGGCTTATTTTCGCGATTCCAGGGCGGCCAAGCGGTTGAAGGTGTGCCACTTTGCCCCGACAAACGGGTTAACAGGCCCTGCTTTTACTGTTGTTTAGATGACGCGGCACATTATCTTCATAGAGCGGGCGGCCAGGGGCGGCTGCCCGAATGGCCGGGGACGGCCTGCGCCCTGCCGTCTCGATGCTTGGCCCGACGCTTGGAGGGAATACTCGCCGTGAATTTCAGCCGGAACGCAGCGCTCTGGATCATCATCGTCCTGCTGCTGTTTGCTCTGTTCAACTTCTTTCAGAGCAATATGAGCCGGAGCACGGGCTCGGACATCGCCTATTCGCAGTTCCTCGACAACGTGCAGGCCGGGCGGGTGACCAGCGTCACAATCCAGGGTAGCGATATCACCGGCGTCGACGCCGATGGGCGCTCCTTCACCACGCGCGCGACCGATAACCTCGACGGCCTGGTGCCGACCCTGCGCGATGGCGGCGTGAACTTCACCGTGAAGCCGGTCGAGAACAACTCCTTCCTCTCCAGCCTGCTGATCTCCTGGCTGCCCATGCTGCTGCTGATCGGCGTGTGGATCTTCTTCATGCGCCAGATGCAGGGCGGCGGCGGCAAGGCCATGGGCTTCGGCAAGTCGAAGGCGCGCCTGCTGACCGAGAAGGTCGGTCGCGTCACCTTCGACGACGTCGCCGGCATAGACGAGGCCAAGCAGGAGCTGGAGGAGGTCGTCGAGTTCCTGCGCGACCCGCAGAAGTTCCAGCGCCTCGGCGGCAAGATCCCGAAGGGCTGTTTGCTGGTCGGCCCGCCGGGCACCGGCAAGACGCTGCTCGCCCGCGCCATCGCCGGCGAGGCCAACGTGCCGTTCTTCACCATCTCCGGCTCCGACTTCGTCGAGATGTTTGTGGGTGTCGGTGCCAGCCGCGTGCGCGACATGTTCGAGCAAGGCAAGAAGAACGCGCCCTGCATTATCTTCGTCGACGAGATCGATGCGGTCGGCCGCCACCGCGGCGCCGGCCTGGGCGGCGGCAACGACGAGCGCGAGCAGACGCTGAACCAGCTCCTCGTCGAGATGGACGGCTTCGAGGCCAACGAGGGCGTCATCCTCATCGCCGCCACCAACCGGCCCGACGTGCTCGACCCCGCGCTGCTGCGTCCCGGCCGCTTCGACCGCCAGGTGGTGGTGCCCAACCCCGACATCATCGGCCGCGAGAAGATCCTCAAGGTGCACATGCGCAAGGTGCCGCTCGGCCCCGACGTGGAGGCCAAGGTCATCGCGCGCGGCACGCCGGGCTTCTCCGGCGCCGACCTCGCCAACCTGGTGAACGAGGCGGCGCTGCTGGCCGCGCGCGCCAACAAGCGCGTCGTCACCATGGCGGACTTCGAGAGCGCCAAGGACAAGGTGATGATGGGCGCCGAGCGGCGCTCCATGGTGATGAGCGAGGAAGACAAGGAGATGACCGCCTATCACGAGGCCGGTCACGCCCTGGTTGGCATGTTCGTCCCCGGCAACGATCCTCTGCACAAGGTTACCATCATCCCCCGCGGCCGCGCCCTGGGCGTGACCATGAACCTGCCGGAATCCGACCGCTACAGCCTGAAGTTCAAGGAGATCACCGCCAAGCTGGCGATGATGTTCGGCGGGCGCATGGCCGAGGAGCTGATCTACGGCACCGAGAACGTCTCCACCGGCGCCAGCAACGACATCCAGCAGGCCACCAACATGGCCCGCCGCATGGTCACCGAGTGGGGCATGAGCGACAAGCTCGGCCGCCTGCGCTACGTCGATAACCAGGAAGAGGTTTTTCTCGGCCACTCGGTATCGCGCAGCCAGACCATCTCCGGCGCCACCGCGAAGCTGATCGACGAGGAGATCCGCCGCATCATCGAGGAAGCGGAGGAAAAGGCGCGCAAGGTGCTCACCGAGCACATGGACGACCTGCACCGGGTGTCCAAGGCGCTGCTCGAGTTCGAGACGCTGTCCGGCGACGAGGTGCAGACCATCCTCGACGGTGGGCACATCGACCGCAGCGACGAGAGCCGTCCCGGCCCGACCGGCCGCCGTTCCTCGGTGCCGTCCAGCGGCAAGGCTGCGAAGGACGCCGGCAAGGGCAAGGACGCCGGCGAGGCGCCCGGCGGCCTGGAACCGGAGCCGCAGCCGGGCGGGTGATGTCGCCCGACAGCCGATACGATACAGCCGATACGATGGGGGCCTCCGCCGGCGCGGAGGCCCTTTTTCTTTGCGTGGCGCACCACGGAAGTGCGGCGTAAGGCGTTTTCTTGCCGGCACGCTGCGGCTATAAGCTGCAGTCATGAGGGGTGAGCTTACCTTGCGGCCGGTCGGCCTGCGCGGGCCGGCGGAGATCGACGAGGGCGCCGAGAGCCTGCTGCCGCTGGCCGGCGGCCCGCTGCGCTTCGGCCGCTG
>DATCXZ010000136.1:0-19767 GCA_036570545.1 Kiloniellaceae bacterium | reverse complement strand
GGCCGAATGCTTTCCTGCGGACTGGCGCGAGGCCCTGGTCGAGCTCGGCTGTGCCTCGCTGCATCTCGACTGGCGGCGCACCCGCGGCGCCGACGTGGCGGTCGCGAAGGCGGCCGGCTATGCCGTCGCAGTCTATACGGTGAACGGCGTGCGTGCCGGGCGGCGCCTGCTCGACAAGGGTGTCGACTGCCTGATTACCGACCGCCCGGACCTGCTTATCCCAGCGCTCGGCCGCTGAACGCCCGGCAGGCTGCTATTCGCTCGGCCTGGTCATGCGGCCGGGCGAGGGAATGCCGACGATGCTGTAGCCGCCGTCCACGAAGTGAATCTCGCCGGTGACACCGCGCGACAGGTCGGAGGCGAGGTAAAGGCCGGCCGAGCCGACTTCCTCCAGCAGCACGTTGCGCTTCAGCGGCGCGTGGTCGCGGTTCCAGCCGAACACGAAGCGGGCATCGCCGATGGCCGAGCCCGCCAGCGTGCGCATCGGGCCGGCCGAGATGGCGTTCACGCGGATGTCCTCAGGCCCAAGGTCGACGGCGAGATAGCGCACGCTCGCCTCGAGGGCCGCCTTGGCGACGCCCATGACGTTGTAGTTCGGCGTCACCCGCTCGGCGCCCAGGTAGGTGAGCGTGATCAGGCTGCCGCCGTTGGTCATCAGCGGCCGCGCCTCGCGCGCGACGGCGGTGAAGGAATAGCAGGAAATCGCCAGCGTGCGCCGGAAGTTGGCGCGGCTGGTGTTGAGATAGCGCCCCTTCAGCTCCTCCTTGTCGGAGTAGGCGATGGCGTGCACCACGAAATCCACTGCACTCCAGGCCTCGCCCAGGCGGGCGAAGGTGCCGGCGATATCGCTCTCCTGCTCGACGTCGCAGGGCAGCACGAGGCTGGAGCCGACGGTTTCCGCCAACGGCCGCACCCGCCGCTCGAAGGCGGCGCCCTGGTAGGTGAAAGCCAGCTCGGCACCCTGACGGTGCAGCGCTTGCGCGATGCCCCAAGCGATGGAGTGGTCGTTGGCCACCCCCATGATCAGGCCGCGCTTGCCGGCCATCAACCCAGCCATGATTCCCCCGAGCCCGCCCCTGTTATCCTTCGAAACGCTTAAAGGCGAGGCTGGCGTTGGTGCCACCGAACCCGAAACTGTTGGACATCACGCAGTTGAGCTGAACGTCCTCTTCCACCGCGCGGACGATCGGCATGCCCTCGGCCTCGGGATCGAGGTTCTCGATGTTGGCGGAGGCGGCGACGAAGCTGTTGTCCATCATCAGCAAGGAATAGATGGCCTCGTGCACACCGGTCGCGCCCTGGGAATGCCCGGTCAGCGACTTGGTGGACGAGACCCGTGGCATGTCGGCGCCGAAGGCCTCTCTGATCGCTTTCAGCTCGGTGATGTCGCCGACCGGCGTGGAGGTGCCGTGCGCATTGATATAGTCGACGGGCGTGTTGCCCAGGCCCTGCATGGCGAGGCGCATGCAGCGCACCGCTCCCTCGCCGGAGGGCGCCACCATGTCGGCGCCGTCGGAGGTCGCCGCGTAGGCCGCGACCTCGCCGTAGATCTTGGCGCCGCGCGCCTTGGCGTGCTCCAATTCCTCCAGCACCAGGACACCACCGCCGCCGGAAATGACGAAGCCGTCACGGTCGCGGTCGTAGGCGCGGCTGGCCCGGGCCGGCTGGTCGTTGTATCCGCTGGACAGCGCGCCCATGGCGTCGAACAGCACCGTGAGGGTCCAGTGCAGCTCCTCGCCGCCACCGGCGAAGACGATGTCCTGCTTGCCCATCTGGATCAGCTCGCTGCCGTTGCCGATGCAGTGGGCCGAGGTCGAGCAGGCGGAGGAGATGGAATAGCTGAGGCCCTTGATCTTGAACGCGGTCGCGATGTTCGCCGAGTTCGTCGATGACATGCAGCGCGGCACCATGTACGGGCCGACCCGCTTGGGACTCTTGTTGCGCGCGAGATCGGCCGCTTCCACCTGGTTGGAGGTCGAGGGTCCGCCGGAGCCCATGACGATGCCGGTACGCTCGTGCGAGACCTCTGCGTCGGTGAGGCCGGCATCGGTGATCGCTTCGCGCATGGCGACGTAGTTATAGGCGGCGCCGTCGCCCATGAAGCGCCTGACCTTGCGGTCGACGTGGGTGTCGAGATCGACCTTCAGCGACCCGTGAACGTGGCTGCGAAAGCCCATTTCCGCATAGGTATCGCAAAACTCGATACCCGAACGGCCGGCCCTGAGCGCATCCAACACCTCGGCTTTGTTGCTGCCGATGCTGGAGACGATGCCCATTCCGGTAACGACAACTCGGCGCATAAGACTCCCGTTCGTCCTGGGGCGGTGGTCTTTGGTACTCGCCCTTGCGCCGGACACTTGCGGCGCCCGGCGATCGCTGTGTGCCCGGCGGTCGGCCGGGCCAGTCCGTGCTAGACCGACTGCGGCTCGCGCTGGAACAGGCCGACCTTGAGATCCTTGGCCTCGTAGATCGTTTTGCCGTCGGCCTTCATGATGCCATCGGCGGTGCCCAGCACCAGCTTGCCCATGCGGACGCGCTTGAGGTCGAGGTGGTAGCTGACCATCTTGACCGCCGGCGTCACCATGTCGGTGAACTTCACCTCGCCGACGCCCAGAGCGCGGCCGCGGCCGGGCGCGCCGAGCCAGCCGAGAAAGAAGCCGACGAGTTGCCAGAGGGAGTCGAGACCGAGGCAGCCCGGCATTACCGGATCTCCCTCGAAATGGCAGCCGAAGAACCAGAGGTCCGGCTTGATGTCCATCTCGGCGACGATATGGCCTTTGCCATGCTGGCCACCGTCTTCGGTAATCTCGGTGATGCGATCGAACATCAGCATCGGCGGCAGCGGGAGCTGCGCATTACCAGGACCGAAAAGCTTGCCGTGCGCGCATCGCAGCAACTCCTCGTAACGGAAGCTGTTCTTTCTTTCGATCAATAAATCCACCCGGTCCTGCACCCTGATGCTTGACGGCTGCGGCGCCGCTCCCTTGATCCTTGGCTGCGGAATCACCCGAAGCCCTGCTCTCTAGATAGGAACCAACGGGACGTCCGCCACGACAAAAAGCGTTGCCGTCCCGCCTGTCCGGGGACTTGGACAGGCATTCGGCCAACGCCTCGCGGACTATAGCACAGGAAAACTGCTGTCAAACAGTTCGGTTCCCGGCCGGCGCCGGCCGTTATGGTTAACGGCAATCTGCCCAGCCTTTGCGCCGGAAGCCGGCGCGGAAGCCAGCGACAATCTTTTATAGCGGTTCCAAAGTAATTGACATGAGACTGTTTTTGCCACTTTAATCGGGCAAGCGGGAACCTTATATCGGGAACCATGAGCAAGGATCGTCCCTACAGCGCGCTGGTCCAGCGCCTCAAGGCAGCAGGACTGCGCCCGACCCGCCAGCGCCTGGCGCTTGCCAAGCTGCTGTTCGAGGCGCCCGGCGGCTGCGACCGCCATATGACGGCCGAGCAGTTGCATGCCGAGGCCGTGGCCGACAACGTGCGCGTCTCTCTGGCCACCATCTACAACAGCCTGCATCAGTTCACCGAAGCCGGCCTGCTGCGCGAGGTGGTGGTCGAGTCCGGGCGTTCCTACTTCGACACCAACGTCACCGACCATCACCACTTCTACTACGAAGGCAGCGGGCGCCTTCAGGACATTCCGGGCGAACTGGTCCATCTCGACAGCCTGCCGACGCCGCCGGCCGGCGCCAAGGTGGCCCGCGTCGACGTCATCATTCGGCTGCAAGACGACGAATGATAGCCGCCTGATCGCGGCCTCTTGAAAACTTTCTTAGAACAATTCTAAACTGTTGACAAGCTTCGGCGGGGCGGCTATTTAGTCTCCTGTCAGGGAGTGTCCCGTCGACCTTCGAGGTCGCTGGCGGACGACAACGAAGCTCCCGATGCAAACGAACTCACCTAACAGGAGAGAGTCATGTCGCTGAAGGACAGCAAGACCGAACAGAACTTGAAAGACGCCTTCGCCGGCGAGAGCCAGGCCAACCGCCGCTACCTCTACTTCGCGCAGAAGGCCGACATCGAGGGCTTCAACGACGTTGCCGCGGTCTTCCGTTCCACCGCCGAAGGCGAGACCGGCCATGCCCACGGCCATCTGCAATACCTCGAGGAGGTCGGCGATCCGGCCACCGGCGAGCCGATCGGCGACACCACGCTGAACCTCAGGTCGGCCATCGCTGGTGAAACCCACGAGTACACCGACATGTATCCCGGCATGGCCCGCACGGCGCGCGAAGAGGGTTTCGACGAGATCGCCGACTGGTTCGAGACCCTGGCGAAGGCCGAGAAGAGCCACGCCGGCCGGTTCCAGAAGGCGCTCGACACCATGGCCTGATCCCGGCGCGGGGCCGGCTGCATCTGCGCCGCGCCCCGCCCGGATCTGCCGTGCAAGGGCGGGGCTGAGGCACCCGGGCAGCCACACGGCGGTCCATGCTTCAGTGCCTGCCGCCTGCCGCTTGCGGCGCGGCGATCAAACGAAACCAGAACTCCACCTCGCAGGTTGGCCCCCTGTAACGAGGGCGCGGCCGGGCGTGAAGCTTCTTCCGGGCACAAGTTCCGGCACAAGGGACAGAGATGAGCGAAGGCGGTCTCAACGCGCCGGTGCGTCACCCGATCGAGTGGAACGACCCGGACTTCTACGACTGGGAAAAGCTGAACGCCGAGACGGAGCGCGTCTTCGACATCTGCCACGGCTGCCGGCGTTGCTTCAATCTCTGCGATTCCTTCCCGCGCCTCTTCGACCTCATCGACGACTCCGAGACCGGCGAGCTCGACGCTGTCTCCAAGGCGGACTACAAGCAGGTCGTCGACGCCTGCACCCTCTGCGACATGTGCTTCATGGTGAGTTGCCCCTACGTGCCGCCCCATGAGTTCAACCTCGACTTCCCGCACCTCATGCTGCGCTACCGTGCCGCCGAGCGGAAGCGCGATGGCGTCGATTTCCGCGCCGAGCAGCTCACCAAGACCGACCGCAACGGCAAGCTTGCCCGTGTTGCGCCGGGCCTGGTGAACTGGGCCGGCGACACCGAGAACAAGCTGACGCGCCCACTCATGGAGCGCGTCGCCGGCGTCCACCGCGAGGCGGAGCTGCCGCAGTTCCATGGCAAGACCTTCACGCTGCGCGCCAAGCAGAACCCGCCGCAGGTGAATGCCGAAGCGCCGGCCAAGGGCCGCAAGGTGGTGCTCTACGCCACCTGCTTCGTGAACTACAACAACCCGAAGATCGGCGAGGCCGCCCAGGCGGTGCTGGCCAGGAACGGCGTCGAAACCGAGGTCGTCTATCCCGCCTGTTGCGGCATGCCGCAGTTCGAGAACGGTAATATCGCCAAGGTGGCGGACGCGGCGAAGAAGGTTTCCGCCGAGCTCGGCCAGTGGATCGACAAGGGGTACGAGGTCGTCGCGCTGACGCCGTCCTGCGCGCTCATGCTGAAGTTCGAGTGGCCGCTCATCCTGCCTGCCGACGAGACCGTGCAGAAGCTGGCCGAGCACACCTACGACATCACCGAATACGTGGTCGACATCGCCAAGAAGGAGGGCCTCGCCGACGGCCTCGGCAGCCTGGAGGGGGGCGTCGCCCTGCACATGGCCTGCCATGCGCGGGCCCAGAACGTCGGTGCCAAGGCAGCGGAGATGCTGCGCCTGCTGCCGCAGGCCGACGTGAAGGTCATCGAGCGCTGCTCGGGCCACGGCGGCTCCTGGGGCGTGTTGAAGCAGCACTTCGAGACGGCCATCAAGGTGGGGCGCCCGGCCGCGCGCCAGGCCGCGCAAGCCGGCAAGGCCTACGTCGCCTCGGAATGCCCGCTTGCCGGGCAGCACCTGCTGCAGGGGATCGACCGCCTGCAGATGGAGAACAAACCGCAGGTCGAGCGCAGCTTCCACCCGATCGAGCTTCTTGCCAAGGCCTACGGCCTGACCGACTAGCTTCGTGCCCCGCGAAGGGGCTGGCGGTGGAGCGCGTGCGGCCTCAGCTATTCGAGGAGTGCAACGACATGAGCGCTGGCCTGCAGATGAAACGTCAGATCGCCCGCGAAGACATCCTGCCCATGGCGGCCTACGCTGCCGAGCGCCGCGATCTCCGGCGCGACCTGGTGGCCAAGAAGAAGTTCCGGCGCCAGGACGTCGGCCCGGTGTGCACCTTCTACTTCGAGAACTACGACACCATGTGGGCGCAGGTCCACGAGATGCTCTACATCGAGAAAGGTGGCGAGGAGCAGATCGAGGACGAGCTGCGTGCTTACAACCCGCTGATTCCGCAAGGCCGCGAGCTGATCGCCACGGTGATGTTCGAGATCGACGATCCGCAGCGCCGCAAGACCTTCCTGTCGAAGCTCGGCGGCATCGAGGAGACGGCATTCTTCGAGGTCGATGGCGAGCGCATCGTCGGCACGCCCGAGCAGGACGTCGACCGCACCACCGCAGACGGCAAGGCTTCCTCGGTGCAGTTCATCCACTTCCCCTTCACCGACGCGCAGGTCGCGAAGTTCAAGCAGGTGGGCACTCGCGTCGTGCTGGGCTTCGCCCACCCGCAGTATGGCCACATGACCATCCTTCCGGAAGACGTTCGCAACGCCCTCGCCCAGGATTTTGCGTAGGGGCGCTCACACACACACCGCTATCGCCCCGGGGCTTGATCCCGGGATCCAATGGCGTTGGCACGGGGCGAAAGTCTACGACGCTTGCATCCTTGCCAGCCGCAGGTATGGGTCCCGGCAACGAGTGCCGGGACGACAGCCTTGGTGTGGCGCAAGGGTGAGTTTTCCCCGCTGTCCCTTACTCCACTTTCTCCCCGGGATAGAGGCCGTAGAAGGCCTCGCGCTGCAGCCATCCGGTGAAGCCGCCGGCGGTCACCTCGCACCACTCGCCTTGGCAGCGCTCCAGCACGCCGACCACGCCGGCATCGACGAGGGCGACGCCTGGCGCGCCGGGCTCCGGGCGGCGCGCCAGGGTATGCCGTCTCCCGGTCACGAGAATGCCGCGCTGACCCTGCACCATCGACTGGTGCACCCAGCCCTCGGTGCCTTGCCAGTCGCGGATGCGCCGCCAGGTGTCGAACTCGTCGATGATCTCCACCGGCATGCCGCGACGCTGGTAAACCCAGTCGATCGGATAGCGGGTCCCGGGGCCGGTGCGCAGGTTCACCTCGTCGGCGCGCAGGGTGACGAAGCGCGGCAGCGGCAAGCCGGTGCGGCCGGGCGGCGCCGGGCGCGCGCTTTCCGCCTCGCCATCGGGGCCTGTTTCCGCCTCGCCCGCTGCCGGCTCTTCCTGGGCGAGAACAGGCGCAACCGCCAACGGCGCGGTCAGCAGCAGGCCGGCCAGCAACAGGCAGAGCGGCGAGAATCTCGGCATTCCTTGTCCTAACCGCGCGCCTCGCGCCGGGTCAAGACCGCGCCCGGCGAGCGGCAAGTGCCGCCTCGCGGCGAGTGGCCTGTCCCCTGGACAAGCCGGCGCCGCGCCTGCTATGGCAAGGCCCAGGTTACGTCCCCTGCGTGCGGCCTAGGCCCGGCCCGCCTCTCGAGTTAGGAAGCCATGCCCCAGAAGAAGGTCCGCGTCATCGTCACCCGCCGCCTGCCGGACGTCATCGAGACCCGCATGATGGAACTCTTCGACTGCCGCCTCAACCTGGAGGACCGGCCGATGAGCCAGGCTCAGCTCATCGAGGCGGTGAAGGGGGCGGAGGTGCTGGTGCCGACGGTAACCGACCGCATCGACTCCGCCGTGCTGTCCCAGGCCGGCCCCCAGCTAAAGCTCATCGCCTCCTTCGGCACTGGCGTAGACCACATCGACCTGAAGACGGCGCGCCAGCGCGGCGCCACGGTCACCAACACGCCGGGTGTGCTCACCGAGGACACCGCCGACATGACCATGGCGCTCATCCTCTCGGTGCCGAGGCGCCTCGCGGAGGGCGAGCGTGTGGTGCGGAGCGGCGACTGGCAGGGCTGGGCGCCCACCGGCATGCTCGGCCATCGGGTGAACGGCAAGCGGCTGGGCATCATCGGCATGGGGCGCATCGGCAGCGCGGTGGCGCGCCGTGCCAAGGGCTTCAACATGTCGATCCACTACCACAACCGGCGGCGGGTGCATCCCTCGCTGGAGGAGGAGCTCGAGGCGACCTACTGGGAAAGCCTCGACCAGATGCTGTCGCGCATGGACATCATCTCGATCAACTGCCCGCACACGCCGGCCACCTTCCACCTGCTGTCGGCGCGCCGCCTGAAACTGCTGCGCGAGGAAGCCTACATTGTGAATACCTCGCGCGGCGAGGTGGTCGACGAGAACGCCCTCGCCCGCGCGCTGGAGGCCGGGGAGATCGCCGGGGCGGGCCTCGACGTCTTCGAGCAGGAGCCGGCGATCAATCCCAAGCTTCTGCGCCTCGACAACGTGGTGCTGCTGCCGCACATGGGCTCGGCCACCATCGAGGGCCGCATCGCCATGGGCGAGAAGGTCATCATCTCGATCAAAACCTTCGTCGACGGCCACACGCCGCCCGACCGCGTCCTGGAGACAATGTTCTAAGTCACTGCACCGGGCAAGGCCCCTCGGTCGAGGCATCGTGAACGGCGACTTCGCCGCTGACGATGGCGTCCTCGGCGGCCTCGGCCGCTTCCTGCATCGCCGGCGTGATGAGCGACTCATTGTTCCCGTCCAGCACCCAGTCGAGCCCGCCCTCGGCGAGGCCCAGCACCTGGACGCCTGGTTCCCAAGCGCCCTCGCGCGCCGCCGTGAAGTTGTCGTAGACGGCGATGTCGACGCGCTTCCTCATGGAGGTCAGCACGTACCCGGGATGCAGGCCATTCTGGTTCGAATCCGTTCCGATGCCCAGCACCTCGGCGTCGGCTGCGGCCTGCAGCACGCCGATGCCGGTGCCGCCGGCCGCCTGGATGATGACATCGGCGCCCCGCTCGATCTGCGACCGCGCGAGCTCGGCGCCGCGCGCCGGGTCGGTCCAGGCTGCTGGCGTCGGGCCGGTCATGTTCACCAGCACCTTCACGTCCTCGTCGACGCTGCGCGCGCCCTGGATGTAGCCGCAGGCGAACCTGCGGATGAGCGGGATGTCCATGCCGCCGACGAAGCCGATGACGCCGGACTTGGAAGCCATGGCCGCCAGCACACCCACCACATAAGACCCTTCCTGCTCGCGAAACAGGATGGACTGCACGTTGGGCGCCTTCACCACCGCATCGACGATGGCAAAGCGGGTCTTGGGAAACTTCGGCGCCACCTCGGCCAGCGCGCTTGCATGATTGAAGCCGATGGCGACGATCGGTGAGAAACCGCGCTGCGCGAAGCTCTGCAAGGCCTGTAGCGACTGCGCGGGCGAGGCGATCTCGAACTCGCCGTAGCTCTCGTCGGTCTCCTCGCGATAGCGCTCGGCGCCGACCCAGGCCGCCTCGTTGAAGGAGCCGTCGAACTTGCCGCCGACGGAATAGATGACGGCCGGCCGCGCCTCGGCGGTGCCTGCGAAGAGGCACAGCAATACGGCGATGAAAATCGTGGGAAAAGACTGCGCGGTCACGGGGGAGCAACTCCAGCGGGCGGACCAGCGGGCGGAAGTGCACGCGCGCGAGACTTTAGGCGATTTCCCGGGTTTCCGAAAGACGGCGCTAGACGGCGCAGAGCGCTTCGCCGGTGCGATAGTCCATCGCCTCGAGATCGCGGATGGTCGCCTGCGGGCCGCAGAGCGCGCAGGCGGGATCGCGCGGCACCTTCACCTTGCGGAAGGTGGTTTCGAGGGAATCGAACAGCAGCAGGGAGCCGGCGAGCGACGTGCCGATGCCGAGCAGTTCCTTCACCACCTCGTTGGCCTGGAGCGCGCCCATTGTGCCGGCGAGCGCGCCCAGCACGCCGACGTCGGCGCAGCTTTCCTTGGGGTCGCCCGGCTGCGGACCGAACAGGCAGCGGTAGCAGGGCTTCTCCCCCCCACCTTTGTCATCGGCCTCGTGCGACTTGTAGGTCGAGAGCTGGCCGTCGAAGCGCATGATGGCGGCGGACACCAGCGTCCTGCCGGCCAGGTGACAGGCGTCATTGGCGAGGTAGCGGGTCGGGAAGTTGTCGGAGCCATCGGCCACCAGGTCGTAGCGCGAGACCAGGTCGAGGGCGTTGTCCGGCGAGAGGCGCAGGCGGTGCGCCCCCACCTTCACTTCCGGATTGATCTCGGCGATGCGCCGACGCGCCGATTCCACCTTGGCCAACCCAAGGTTCGCCGTGTCGTGCAGCACCTGACGCTGCAGGTTGGAGAGGTCCACGGTGTCGTCGTCGACGATACCGAGGGTGCCGACGCCGGCGGCAGCCAGATAGAGCAGCAGCGGCGAGCCGAGGCCGCCGGCGCCGATCACCAGCACCCGGGCGTTCAGCAGCTTTTCCTGACCTTCCTCGCCGATCTCGGGAAGCACCAGGTGACGCGCGTAGCGGTCGATCTGCTCGTCACTGAGTTCCATGAGGGATATGTTAGGCACTTCAGGAGGCTGCACAAGAGGGGCATATAGGGCATGTCGACGCCCCCTGTTGCTGTCACCCGCGGACTTGTTCCGCGGGTCCAGGGTTTCGCCGGCACCATTCCTGCCCGTCATTGAAATGGGTTGCCGGGTCAAGCCCGGCAATGACGGTGGAGGTATGGCGCAGGTCGCGCCTACATCCCCTCGAAGAGGTCGGTGGAGAGGTAGCGTTCGGCGAAAGACGGCAGGATGACGACGATCAGCTTGCCGGCCATCTCGGCCCGCGCGCCGACCTCGAAGGCGGCGGCCAGCGCGGCGCCGGAAGAGATGCCGACGGGCAGGCCCTCGACCGCCGAGGCCGCCCGCGCGGTGCGGAACGCGGTGTCGTTGCCGATGCGCATGACCTCGTCGATCAGCGAGGTCTCGAGATTGTCCGGCACGAAGCCGGCGCCGATGCCCTGGATCTTGTGCGGGCCGGGCTGGCCGCCGGAGAGCACGGCGCTGTCCTCGGGCTCGACGGCAATCATCCGCAGCCCCGGCTTGCGCGGCTTCAGCGCCTTGCCGACGCCGGTCAGCGTGCCGCCGGTGCCGACGGCGGAGATGACGACGTCGACGCGGCCGGCAGTGTCGCGCCAGATCTCCTCCGCTGTGGTGCGGAAGTGGACTTCCGGGTTGGCCGGGTTGTTGAACTGCTGCGGCATCACCGCGCCGGGATTCTGGGCGAGGATCTCCTCGGCCTTGGCGACGGCGCCGTTCATGCCTTTGGCGCCCTCCGTCAGCACCAGCTCTGCGCCCAGGAGGCGCAGCATCTTGCGGCGCTCGACCGACATGGTCTCCGGCATGGTGAGGATCAGGCGGTAGCCCTTGGCGGCGCAGACGAAAGCAAGCGCGATGCCGGTGTTGCCGCTGGTCGGCTCCACGATCATGCCGCCCGGCTTCAGGCGGCCGTCTCGCTCCAGCGCCTCGACCATGGCAAGGCCGATGCGATCCTTCACCGAGGATAGCGGGTTGAAGAACTCGCACTTGCCGACGACCTCCGCCTTCACGCCGTGCTCGGCGGCCAGGCGGTTCACGCGGATCAGCGGCGTCGCGCCGATGGTGTCGAGGATCGAGTCATAGATCTTGCCGCGGAACTCGCAGCCTGTGCTCGCGTCCATGCCCTCCCTTTCGGGGCTAGATAGTGAAGTCGGTGATCTGGCGGGCCTCGCTGGCGATGCCCTTCTCGCGGGCCTTGTCGCAGAGCTCCTCGATGGTCATGTTGTCGAAGCGCTCCATCATCTGCTGCTGCATGTCGTGCCAGATCGGGCGCAGCACCTTCACGCCGATTTCCGAACCGTCGGGCTCGCTGGCCGGATCGACGGTGCCCTCGAGCTGGCGCACGATGCGGATGATCTCGCCGACCGAGATGCGTCGCCGCTCGCGGGCAAGGCGGTAGCCTCCTCTGGGGCCGCGCTGGCCGGCGAGGATGCCGTGGTGGACGAGCTGCTGCAGCACCTGCTCCAGGTAGCGCCGTGGAATGCCCTGCCGCCGCGAGATGTCGGTCGAGCGCACCGGGCCGGCGCCGGCGTGGTAGGCGATGTCGACCACCGCCTCGATGGCGAAGAGGAGTTTCTTGGAGAGCCTCAGCATGGCCGGTCAGCCGCCCGCTGCGCTGGCTTTGTCCGTGCCGAAGCCGGTCGATCCGAAGCCGCCGGCGCCGCGCGCGCTCGCCTCCAGGTCCGAGCTCACCGTCCAGGCGACGCGGGCGTGTGCGGCCACCACCATCTGCGCAATGCGGCTGCCGCGCTCGATGACGAAGGGCTGGTCGCCGTGGTTGACCAGGATGACGCCGACCTCGCCGCGGTAGTCGGCATCGATGGTCCCCGGCGCATTCAGCACCGTGATGCCGTGCTTGAGGGCGAGGCCGGAGCGCGGGCGCACCTGCGCCTCGGTGCCCGGGGGCAGGGCGATGGCGATCCCCGTCGGGATCAGCCGCCGTTCGCCCGGCGCCAGGCTGATCGACGCCTCGACGGCGGCCAGCAGGTCCATGCCGGCGGAATCGGCGGTGGCATAGGCGGGCAGAGCGAGGTCGGCGGCGTGGTCGAGGCGTTTGATGGCGACGCTGAGGGCAGTCATGAGAGGCTTCGGGTTCCCTGTTCCTGTTGGTCGGAGTGGCGTCCGAGGGTGGCGGCGATCTGCCGGCAGAGCCGCTCGGCCACCTCGGCCTTGGTCATCTGCGGCCAGTCGTCGACGCCTTCGGCGGTAACGAGCTGTATGCGGTTGCGGTCGCCGCCAAAGGTAGCCGTGCCCGGCGCCACGTCGTTGGCGAGAATCCAGTCGCAGCCCTTGCGATCGAGCTTGAGGCGCGCATGCTCGACCACCTTTTCGGTCTCCGCGGCAAAGCCGACGACGAGGCTCGGGCGTTGGCTCCCGGCCTGCGACAGCTCGGCCAGGATGTCCGGGTTCTGCGCCAACTCGAGCGAGGGGGGCAGGCCGTTGTCTTTCTTCAGCTTGTGCTGGGCGGCGGCGGCCACGCGCCAGTCGGCGACGGCCGCGGCGCAGATGGCGACCTCCACCGGCAGGGCGGCCCGGCAGGCCGCCAACATTTCCTGTGCCGTCTCGACGTGCACGGTCTTCAGGCCGGACGGATCGGGCAGATGGCTGGGCCCCGAAACCAGCGTCGTCTCCGCGCCGTGGCGGGCCAGCGCCGTGGCGATGGCATGGCCCTGCTTGCCCGACGAGCGGTTGGCGATGTAGCGCACCGGGTCGATCGGCTCGTGAGTCGGCCCGGAGGTGACCAGCGCGCGCAGACCGCTCAACGCCCGCGGCAGCTTCAAGGCCGCTTCGATGGCGGCGAGGATTTCGTGCGGCTCGGCCATGCGCCCGAAGCCGTACTCGCCGCAGGCCATGTCGCCTTCGTTCGGACCCACGGTCATCACGCCGCGCGTCTTCAAAGTCGCGAGATTGGTCCGCGTCGCCTCATGTTCCCACATGCGCACGTTCATCGCCGGGGCGACCAGCACCGGCTTGTCGGTGGCGAGCAGTGCGGTGGAGGCGAGGTCGTCGGCGCGGCCCTGCGCCATTTTCGCCAGGATGTCGGCGCTGGCTGGCGCCACCACCAGCAGATCGGCGTCGCGCGAGAGCTGGATGTGCCCCATCTCCGCCTCGTCGGTGAGGTCGAAGAGCGCGCCATAGACCTTGTCGCCGCTGAGCGCGGAGAGCGACAGCGGCGTCACGAACTGGGCGCCGGCGGCGGTCAGGATGCAGCGCACCGTGGCGTCCTTCTCCTTCAGCCGCCGGATCAGCTCGAGCGACTTGTAGGCGGCGATGCCTCCCGAGACGATCAGGAGAATCCGTTTTCCGGTCAACACGGTGGTTTGGCCCAGATTTCACGGTGGACAGACGTGAATAACCTAGGGGTTCGGCCGGTGGAAGGCAAGCTAAGCGCTGTTAACCCTGCTCGGCCGCGGCCGGCAAGAGCTACGCCAGGGCGACCAGCGCCGTGGCCAGAGCCAGGATCGCCACTGCCAGGGCCCAGCGGCCCAGATTTCCCCCATCGCGCGCGTTCAATTGCGCAATGGTTTCCGGGTGCAGGCGGATGTGGCCGCCGGCCATCTTCTCGGCCGCGCGTTCCAGGTTGCCGGCGAGGGTCGGCAGTTGGCGCAAGCCACGCAGAGCGTCCTCGACGCCCTCGCGCAGGCGCGCCTGCGGCCCGCGGTTCTCGCGCATCCAGGCGTCGATCAGAGGCTGCGCCAGGGTCCAGATGTTGAGCGAGGGGTCGAGCCGCCGGCTGACGCCTTCGGCCATCAGCATGTTCTTCTGCAGCAGCAGCAGTTGCGGCTGCACCGGCAGGTCGAAGGATTCGGTGAGCCGCAGGAGCTGCGCCAGCAGCCGCGCGAAGGAGATCTCGTTCAGCGGCCGTCCGGCGATCGGCTCGCATACCGAGCGCAGCGCCTGGGCGAAGAGGTCGAGGGCGTGGCTTTGGGGCAGATAGCCGGCCTCCATATAGACGGCGGCAAGGCGATGGTAATCGCCCTCCAGGGTGGCGATCAGCATGTCGGCGAGATAGCGGCGGGTATCCCAGTCGAGGCGGCCCATGATGCCGAAATCGACGGCGACGATGCTGCCGTCGGCCGCCACCCACATGTTGCCCGGGTGCTGATCGCCGTGGAAGAAGCCGTCGCGGAACACCTGGTTGAAGAAGACGTCGGCTGCCTTGGTGAGGACAGCGGCTAGATCGTGGCCGGCGGCAAGCAGCGCCGCGCGGTCGTCCATCGGGATGCCGGACACGCGCGACATGGTCAGCACCCGGCGGGAGCTGCGCCGCCAGTCGATCGCCGGCACGTTGTAGGTCGTGTCGTCGGCGAAGTTCTCGGCCAGCTCGGAAGCGGCGGCACCTTCCATGCGCAGGTCCATCTCCAGACGCACGGTCGTCTCGAAGACGCGCACCGCCTCGACGGGGCGGAAGCGGCGCAGCTTCGGCTGCGCCCGCTCGACCCACTCCGCCAGCCAGTAGAGGAACTCGAGGTCGCGATCGAAGGCGCGTTCGATGCCCGGGCGCAGGATCTTCACCGCCACCGGGCGCGGCTCGGACGCGGTGGCCTCCGCGCCCTCCCCCGGCTCCGGCATGACCATGGCGTTGTGGACCTGGGCGATCGAGGCGGCGGAGACCGGCACCGGATCGAAGCTGACGAACAGCGCTTCCACCGGCTGCCCGAACTCCTCCTCCAGAATGCGCCGCGCCCGCGCGCTGTCGAACGGCGGGAGGTGGTCCTGCAGCTCGGCCAGGTCGAAAGCCACCTGCTCGCCCAGCAGATCCGCGCGGGTCGACAGCATCTGGCCGAGCTTGATGAAGCTCGGTCCCATCTCGGTCAGTGCGCGGGCCAGCTTCTCGCCGGGCCGGCCGACGGCGGCGCGGCGCGAGAAGCGGCGCGCCAGCCACACCAGCCCAGGGGCGACCGCGATCTCCTCCAGCGGCGCAAGCGCGTCGTGGCGCGCCAGGGTGCGGACGATGCGCTGAAAGCGCAGCAGGGACCGGAACGTGCGGAGCATCTGTCGGGGCGCCTGCTCAGATGCGCCAGCCGGAATGCAGCGCGGCGATCCCACCCGAAAGATTGCGGTAGCGCACCTGCGCAAGGCCGGCCGCAGCCATCATCTCGGCGAGTTCCTCCTGCGGGGGGAAGCGCCGGATCGATTCGGCCAGATAGAGATAGGACTCGCGGTCGCCGGCAACCACCGCCCCCATGGCCGGCAGGGCGCGGAAGGAATAGAGGTCATAGAGTTCGGCAAGCAGCGGCACCACGACGCGGCTGAACTCCAGGCACAGAAAACGGCCGCCCGGCTTCAGCACGCGGCGCGCCTCGGCCAGCGCCTGTTCCACGTGCGTAACGTTGCGCAGACCGAAGGCGATGCTGTAGGCGGTGACCGAGCGGTCGGGCAGCGGCAGGCGTTCGGCGTCGCCGCAAACCCACGCGAGACCCTTCACCAGGCCACGGTCGATGGCGCGGTCGCGGCCGACCGCCAGCATCTCGGCCGTCAGGTCGCAGACGATCACCTCCCCGGCGCCGGGTTCCAGGCGGTCGAGGACGCGAAAGGCGATGTCGCCGGTGCCGCCGGCGGTGTCGAGCAGCTTCAGGCCCGGCCGCGGGTTCAGCCAATCGACCATGGCGGTCTTCCACAGGCGGTGCACGCCGCCCGACATCAGGTCGTTCATCAGGTCATAGCGGCCGGCCACGGACTGGAACACCCCCCTGACGAGCGACGGCTTCTCGCCCTCGCCCACCTCACGGTAGCCGAAGTGGGTGCGGCCCTCGCCGGCAGAGGCGCCGTCGGTTGCAGTCCCGCTGGGTGCGGTCGGGTTGGAAGGCTGGCGTGCGGTCATCGCGCGGACCATAGCGCGCAGCGCGCCGCCGCGCTACTCTGCGCGGCCTTTCTCGCGAGGGGTCCTCGCCGCCGCATCGTCGCCGCATCGTCTCCTGCCCAGGATTGCCGTCCCCCATGCCGGAGCTACCCGAAGTCGAGACCGTGGTTCGCGGCCTGCGCCCCAAGCTGGAGGGCCGGCGGCTGAAGCGGGTCGAGCAGCGCCGTCCGGACCTGCGCTTCCCGCTGCCGGAGAACTTCGCGGCGCGCCTCCAGGGGCGCCGGGTGGAGCGCATCCAGCGCCGGGCCAAGTACATGCTGCTGCAGCTCGATGACGGCCAGGTGCTGCTTTGCCACCTCGGCATGTCCGGACGCATGGTGATCGTCCAGCGTGGGTCCAATGGCAAACGCCCGCCGCTCGATCGTCACGATCACATCATCTTCGTGACCGACGAGGGCACGGAGATCCGTTTCAACGATGCCAGACGCTTCGGCGTCATGGACCTGATCGGCGGCGAGGCGCTGGAGGCGCATCCGCTGCTGCGGGCGCTGGGGCCGGAACCGCTCGGCAACGACTTCAATGGCCCGGCACTGGCCGCGGCCCTGAAAGGCAAGCGCACCTCGATCAAGGCGGCGCTGCTCGATCAGCAGGTGGTTGCCGGGCTTGGCAATATCTATGTCTGCGAGGCGTTGTTCGTGGCCGGGCTGTCGCCGCGCCGCCTGGCCTACACGGTGCAGGGCAACAGAGCGGAAAAGCTGGCCGGGGCTGTGCGCCAGGTGCTCACCCGCGCCATCGAGGCCGGTGGCTCGTCGCTGCGCAACTATGTGCAGGCTGACGGTGAGCTCGGCTATTTCCAGCACGAGTGGGTGGCCTACGGGCGCGAGGGCGAGCCCTGCCGCAACTGCGGCGTGCCGGTTCGGCGGCTGGTGCAGAGCGGTCGCTCGACCTTCTACTGTTCACGCTGTCAAAGATGAGGCGGCAGGAATCTGTTTCCCTGCGCCGGGCGCTGCGGTAGGAAACCGCCATGCTTCGCGTCCTGCTGCACGGCCTTGTCGCCGCCCTGCTCTGCCTCGCCGCGCCGCTCGCCGTGGCGCAGGGTGTCGCCGGCGATGCCCCAGGCGCCTACGTGGCCGGTATTCCCGATCTGCCGCTGATGCCGGGCCTAAAGGAACTGCCGCACGGCGGCCTGGTGTTCGACAAGCCCGGCGGCCGCATTGTCGAGGCTTTCGCGCGGGGCGCCATCGCGCCGCAGTCGGTCATCGCCTTCTACGACGATACCCTGCCCCAGCTCGGCTGGCAGCGCGAAGCAGCCGGCGCCTACCTGCGCGAAGGCGAACGCCTCGAACTCGACCTCGGCGAGGACGCGGAGGGCACCACCGTTCATTTCAGACTCTTCCCGCAATAGGGGAACAGTCCCAGAGTCGCCGCAGCGGACAGGCGATTGTCCGGCAGCGATGCCAGACCGAGAAGGAAATGTCATGAGCTACGAGAACATCATCGTCGAGAAGGAAGCCGGCGTCGGCATCATCACGCTGAACCGGCCGAAGGCGTTGAACGCGCTTTGCAAGGCGCTGATCGCCGATCTCGAGGCAGCGCTGGACGATCTCGAAAGCGACGATGGCATCGGCTGCATCCTCCTTACCGGTTCCGAGAAGGCCTTTGCCGCCGGCGCCGACATCAAGGAGATGAAAGACAAGTCGTATCAAGAGGCCTATGCCGAAGACTTCATCACCGAGGGCTGGGAGCGCCTCGCCAAGACGCGCAAGCCGGTGATCGCCGCTGTGGCGGGCTATGCGTTGGGTGGCGGCTGCGAGATCGCCATGATGTGCGACTTCATCCTTGCCGCCGACAGCGCCAAGTTCGGCCAGCCGGAAATCACCATCGGCACCATTCCCGGCTCCGGCGGCACGCAGCGCCTGACCCGTTTCGTCGGCAAGTCCAAGGCCATGGAGCTCTGCCTTACCGGGCGCATGATGGACGCCGAGGAGGCCGAGCGGGCCGGCCTGGTGGCGCGGGTCGTGCCTGCCGCCGAGCTGCTGGAGGAGGCGAAGAAGACGGCGCGCAAGATCGCCGGCCTGTCGCGCCCGGTGGTGATGATGGCCAAGGAGGCGGTCAATCGCGCCTACGAGACCACCTTGGCCGAGGGTATCAAGTTCGAGCGTCGGGTGTTCCACGCCACCTTCGCCCTCGAGGATCAGAAAGAGGGCATGGCGGCCTTCACCGAGAAGCGTAAGCCGGCCTGGAAACACCGTTGAAAAACCAGCCGGATCAAACGTCTGCGAGGCCGATTCCAAGCGACGAATGGCGGCTTGACGTTGCCGGGGGTGGCGGCTATAACCCCGCCTTCCTCATGACTGAGAACAAGTTTTAGACTCATGGCAAACCATCAATCTGCCGAGAAGCGCATTCGCCGCAACACCCATAGGGCGGAGGTGAACGGCGCGCGCGTCAGCCGCATCCGCACCTACGTGAAGGCGGTGGAGCTGGCGATCGCCAGTGGCGACAAGACGGCTGCGGAGGCTGCTCTTCGGGCGGCCCAGCCGGAAATGGCGCGCGGCGTGCGCAGCGGCGTGCTGCACCGGAATACGATGGCGCGCAAGATGTCGCGTCTGGTCAGCCGCGTCAAAGGGATCGCCTGATCCGGCTTCTGCCGGCCGCATTCCGGCCCTGACGATGCCGCGCCTTCGACATCGAGGGCGCGGTTTTTCGTGTCCGCTGTCATCGTTGTGATCTCGGCGCTTTTGCCGCCGGATTCTGCTGCCGGATTCTGCGGCTTCGCTGCCGCAGCGGCCAAAAAAAAGCCCGTTCCCTTTTCGATCCGCTTGTCACCCAAGGTCTATCTCGGTACATTAACTCTGTTGCGCTTGGGGGTTCTGAGAAAGAAATTCTAGGAAAAATCAAAATAAAAAGTCGCGGCAATCAAGTAATTCCCTGAAAGAATTATTAAGATTGGGGCCGCTGCGGCGTGAGATAGAGGCACCTCAGGGATTTCGTTGTTTTTTCCCGATCCGCCTGGCTCTTCGGGCTCATCCAAGCCGACCGCTCGAACAACTAATGAAGAACGAGGTTGCTGACCACGTCATGGATGATGCTTGCGCTTTCGCGACGATTTACCTCTGGCAGAAGCTGTGCGTGGTAGAGGCCGGGTGGGATATGGCGCTTGAGGGGGTAGCCTGAAGATGGCTGGTGCAGACGGTGAGGCGACGGTTATCGAGCAATGGACGAGAGTGCGCGGGCGTCTGCGTTCGGAAGTCGGTGAAGCGGCCTACCGCAGTTGGCTGAAGCCTCTCACGCTGGCGGGATCGCGCAACGGCAGGCTGCGACTTGCGGTGCCGACACGGTTCATGCGCGACTGGGTCGCGAGCAACTACGCGTCGCGTCTCTTCGCGCTGTGGAGCGAAGAAGATCCCACCTTAGGCGGTGTCGAGATCGTCGTGCAGCCGCCGGCGCGGCCGACGCCGAAGCCGGCGGCGGGCGGCGGGCTGCTTG
>DATCXZ010000135.1:0-7526 GCA_036570545.1 Kiloniellaceae bacterium | reverse complement strand
TCGTCTCGCTCTGCGGCATGTCGAACTGCACCGGGCCGGGCGCCGGCGCCGTCGCCGTGCGCATGGCGCGGCGGAGCTGCTGGCGCACCGTGCGCGCATCGATGGTGGTGCTCCACTTCATCAGCGGCCCGTAGATGGCGAGCTGGTCGATGCGCTGGCGCAGCCCGACCTCGTGCGCTGGCGTGGAATAGCGGTCGGTGATCATGATGAGCGGCGCGCGGTCGAGCGCGGCATAGGCGGCGCCGTTCACCATGTTGGCGGCGCCGGGGCCGCGCGTCGACAGACAGACGCCGGGCGCGCCCGTGATCTCGCCCCAGGTCGAAGCCAGCATGGCACCCGCCACCTCTTGTTTCATGAGGATGAAGCGCATGTCACGCTGGCGCGCCGCCTCCATCAGCTCGACCGATTCGCCGCCAGGATGCCCGACGATAAAGGGGGTTCCCGCCTCCTTGAACGCAGCGGCCATCACTTCCACAGTCGTCGGCATCAACAATCCTCCGCAATCATGTCTAACGGTATCGGGGTTTAACGGGTTGGGGGCGCCGCGCCGGCCCCCGAGTCAGCTTACGTTCCGGAACAGCCCTTTCGGCTCCATGCAGAGGCGCATGCCTCGACCACCACGTCATCCGCCGGCAGAGCCTCGCCCGCCAGGACCGCACGCGTGTTCTGAACCGCACGCCCGGCGACCGAGCGAAAGTTGTCCACGGTGCCACCGGCGGTGTGCGGCGTCACCACGGTCTGATCCAGCTCGAGCAGGGGGTTGCCGAGCGGCGGCTCCTGGCTGAAGGCATCGAGGCCGGCGGTGAAGAGGTGGCCATCGACCAGGGCGCGGTGCAGTGCCGCCTCGTCGACCAAGCCGCCGCGCGCACAGTTCACCAGGATGGCGCCGCGCTTCATGGCGGCGATGCGCGGCGCGTCGATGAGGCCGGCGGTTTCCTTCATCAGCGGGAGATGCAGCGAGACGAGATCACTGGCGGCGAGGAGCTCGTCCAGCGGCCGCCGTGTCACCTGCAGCTCCGACTCCACGGCGGACGATGCCTGCACCGGATCGTAGTAGAGGACAGTGGCTCCAAAATTCAGCAGCAGCCTTGCCACCGCGCGCCCGATCGCGCCGAAGCCGACGAGACCGACGGTCATGCCGTGGATCTGGCGGTTGACGCCGCGTGCCGCCTCCTTGTCCCATTGGCCGGCGCGGGTCTGGCGGTCGAGCAGCGGCAGGCGCCGGCAGGCCGCGAGCATCAGCAGCAGCGTGTGCTCTGCGACGGGAATGGAATTTCCCGCCTGCAGGCGGGCGACGCCGATGCCCCTCTCCCTGCAGACATCGAGATCGATGCGGTCGACGCCCGCGCCGAGCTTCTGGATGAAACGCAGCCGCGGCGCCGCCGCCAGCAGCGCGGCCGGCACCGGCGTTGCCATCACGAACAGCACCTCGGCATCGCTGAGGGCCGCCGCGCGCTCCTCCGGCGCCGGCCCGGTGGTGACGCTGAGACGCCAGTCCTGCGGCAGCACGGCCGCGATGGCCTCTACTGTCTTGGGATGGAACGGATCGATGATGCCGACGGTGAGCGCGGCCATGCAGGGCCCCTTACGACTGCTGAAGGTGAAGTTCGGCCATGATCGGCGCGAGCGTCGGAGCTGCGCAATGATTCTGCCGCTCTTTCGCGCCCAGGATCGAGGCAGAGGTGATAAGCGTCCAATCAATTCGCAGCAGGCGGAGATAAGCCATGGTTATGCCCCACCTATCGTCTCAGAGCACGCCGGCAACGCCGAGTCCGCCGGCCCCAGCGAGCAGCCAGAGTGGATTGATCCGCGTCGTCAGCAGCACCACGGCGGTCACAAAGGTGACGAGGTAGCCGGTCCAGCCCTGTGCTGCCGCTTCCGTCAGCAGCCAGGCGCTGGCGACCAGCAGGCCGGTGGTGAGCGGCACCAGGGCCCGGCGGATGAGCCGAAACCAGGCAGACTCGCCGCGGGCCACGGAGAGGCTGGCCACCACATAGGCGATGATGAAGGAGGGACCGCAGACCGCCGCGGTGGCAGCCAGCGCGCCGCCGAGGCCTGCGAGCTGCCAGCCGAGCAGCGTCACGAAAATCACGTTGGGACCGGGCGCCGACTGGGCGAGTGCATAGAGCGCCGTGAACTCGGCGCCGCTCATCCAGCCGCCTTCGGTGACGATGAGGCGGTGCAGTTCCGGCAACACTGTGTTCACGCCGCCGATGGCCACCAGCGACAGCAGCACGAGCTGCACCAGCAGACCGAAGAGCGGGTCGTCGTCAGTCATCGCGGTCGTGCCACGCCCAGAGCAGGGCAATCGGAACCAGAACGAGAAGCACCCAGACCAGCGGCAGGCGCAGCGCGCCGATGGCGAGGAAGATCACCAGCGCCAGCGCGACCGCGCGCAGCGAGCGCAGCACCGGCCAGGCGATCTGCACCGCCATCGCGACCACCAGTCCCGCTGCCGCGGCGGACAGGCCCCGGAATCCCTGCGCTACGAACGGCAGATCGCCGTAGCGCCCATAGGCCATGCCCAGCAGCATCACGATGACGATGGGCATGAAAATGAGCCCGGCGAAAGCCGCCGCACCGCCGGCGAGGCCGGCAAAGCGGGTGCCGATGCCGATGGTGAGGTTGATGACGTTGGCGCCCGGCAGAAACTGCGCGACGCTCAGCAGCTCGGTGAACTCGAGCGGCGTGAGCCAGCGCTTCTGCTCGACCAGCATGCGCCGGGCGAATGGCAGGACGCCGCCGAAGCCCGACAGGCCGACCCCCAGGAAGGCGAGGAACAGCTCGCCGGGACCGGGCAGCGAGAAGCGCGCCACCCCGCCGCGGCCGGTGCCGCCTGCGCCCGCATCCTCGTCCTTGCAGGTCATGGCCTCGCCGGCACCGCCCTGCGCAACAGGATGCCCACGCGAATCGTCACGCCCATCCTCCTGCAACGGCAAAGCGGATCTGCATAATCGGAAGCGCCCGCCGGAGGTCGACGGGTCGAAGAATAGTGTTCCCGCACAAGCGATAAGCGTCTAATCATTTAGCCGCGGGGTGACATAATTCCCACTTATGGCACGCGAGCCGATGGACAGAGCATGAATCTCCGACAGATGGAAGTCTTCCACGCCATCATGGTGACCGGCTCGATCACCGGCGCCGCCCGCCTGCTCAACGTGACGCAGCCGGCGGTCAGCACGGTGCTGAAGCACTGCGAGAGCCAGCTCAAGATGAAGCTCTTCGTGCGCGTCGCCGGCCGCCTGCAACCGACGGCCGAAGCCGAGGCAGTTTTCCCGCAGGCCGCCTCCATCTTCGGCCGCCTCGACGCGGTGTCGCGGCTGACGCAGGACCTGGTCGGCGGTCGCCTCGGCACCCTCTCCATCGCCGCCGCCTTTCCCATCGCCAACGGCTATCTCGCCAAGGCCCTTGCCAGCTTCGTCTCCAGCCGCCCGAACCTGCGGGCCACGCTGCAATCGCTGACGTCGCCCCAGGTGCTCGACCGCGTCATCAACCGCGAAGCCGAGCTCGGCGTCGCCCATGAACCGATCATCTCCTCGGCGGTGCAGACCGAAGTGCTGGTAAAGACCGGCATCTCCTGCGTCATGCCGCAGGACCATCCTCTCGCTGCGCGCGAGGAGGTCGATATCCGCGAGCTCGTCGACTATCCGCTGATCACCTACCTGCCGCACATCCAGTGGCGGCCCTTCATCGATCGAGCGCTGAGCGAAGCGGGCATCGCGCCGACAATCAGCGTGCAGGTGAGCCTTTCGATCACCGCCATCATGCTCGCCCGCTACGGCGCCGGTGTCGCTCTCGCCGAGCCGCTGCTGGTGGCCTCGATGAAGCTGCCCGGACTGGTGGTGCGACCGCTCAGCCCGCGCATCGAGGCGAAGACCTTCCTCGTCCGCCTCAAGTCGGCGCCGCCCTCGCCAGCCATCGACCAGTTCATCGTCCATCTGAAGGAGACCATCCGGGCCGACCTCGGTCATCAGATGTATTTATGACTTGCCCCTCAAGTCTTATTGGACGGTTATTGCCTGCGAAAGGGAAGCTGCCGATGCACCGAACAGAATGCACCAAGCCCGGGAGCCAGAGCCGAACCTCCGCCGACCAGCCAGGCCTCGAATCGCCGCCGATTTGCGCGGTCGATCTCGCTACGGCCTGCTGACTCCATTCCGGCGGTTGCTCGGCCCGGCGGTCAGGGTCCGCGCCACAAGGCAGGACGCTGGTTCGAACTCGCGGGCAGCTCAACCGAAGGGAGGACCCAGATGAGATTGTTGACAGCGGCCGCCATGGCTCTCGCGGCTTTCGCCGGCAGCGCGCAGGCACAGGATTTCCCCACCAAGCCGGTCACCTTCGTGGTGCCCTTCTCGCCCGGCGGCTCCAACGACATTGTCGGCCGCCAGCTCGCCACGCAGCTTTCGGAGCTCTGGGGCCAGCCGGTGGTGGTCGAAAATCGTCCCGGCGCTGGTGCGACGGTGGGCTCCGCCCACGTCGCCGCCCAGCCGGCCGACGGCTATACCATCATGATCGCCTCGGTGACCTTCACCATGAACCCGGCGGTCCAGCAAAACCTGCCCTTCGACCCCGCGACGGACTTCACGCCGGTGGCGATGATCGGCCAGGTACCGCTGGTGATCGGCGCGCGCCCCGATATGCCCGCGGAGTCGCCGCAGGAGTTCTTCGACTACCTGAAGGCCAACCCCGGCACGCTGAACTACGGCGCCACCGGTGTCGGCAGCATTCAGCACTTCGCCGGCGAGCTGCTGAACCAGGCGCTGGGCACCGACGTGCAGGTGGTGCAGTATCCCGGCGGCGGCCCCGCCATGACGGATGTCATGGGCAGCCACATCGAGTACTCCATCGGCAGCATGACGCAGATGCTGCCGCAGATCCGCGCCAGCAACATCAAGCCGATCGCCGTCACCAGCGCCGAGCGCTCCGAGGCAGCCCCGGACGTGCCGACCCTGCAGGAGGCCGGGCTCAGCGACTACGAGGTGCTCCAGTGGTGGGGCGTCCTGGCACCAGCAGGCCTTCCCGAGGAGACCGTCGCCAAGCTGAACACCGACATCAACAAGGTGCTGGCCACGCAGAAGATGAAGGACTTCCTGGCCCACGAGGGCGGCACGCCACGGCAGATGTCGCAGCCGGAGTTCGCAACATTCATGCAGGCGAACTACGATCGCTGGGCCAAGGTCGCGAAGTCGGCAAATATCACCGCGCAGTAGCCGGCGCAATCCGGCGGGCACTCAGCTCGGCGCGCTTGCCGCACGAGTCGCCCGCCGGTCCCGCGCGAGGGAAAGCGCGGCTTCCATAGCTCCGGCAGGAGGTTTTTCCATGTTCCGTGCTGATCGCGGCGACCTGCTCGCCGGCTTGATCATCGCCGCCGTCGGCGGCTGGTTTCTTGTCGGCGCCTTCGACTACCGCATTGGCACGGCGGTGCGCATGGGCCCCGGCTACCTGCCGATGGTCTTCGGCATCATCACCTTGGTGCTCGGCCTGGCGATCATGCTGCTCGCGCTCGGCCGCGACGGCAAGTTGCCGCTGCCGGCGCCGCGGGCGTGCCTGGCGGTGCTCGTCAGCATCGCCGGCTTTACCCTGGTGCTGCCGCGCGCCGGCCTCATCCCCGCCGCGCTGGTGGCCGTCATGATCGCGACCCGCGGCGACCGCGATGCACGCCTGACGAGCTCTCTTGTGCTGGCCGTCTGTGTCGCCGTGGTTTCGTGGATCGTCTTCGTCGAATTCCTCGGCATGCCGATGCCGGCGTTCCGGATGCCTGCATTATGACTCTGTGGTCCGATATCTGGAGCGGGTTCCAGGTCGCGCTGTCGACGACCAACCTGCTCTACTGCTTCGTCGGCGTCTTCCTCGGCACCTTTCTCGGCATGCTGCCCGGCATCGGCGCGCTGGCCGCGGTTTCCATGCTCATGCCGCTCACCTTCTACCTGGAGCCGACGACGGCGCTGGTCATGCTGGCCGGCGTCTACTACGGCGCCGAGTACGGCGGCTCGACCTCATCCATCCTGCTCAATCTTCCCGGCACTCCGTCCAACGCGGTGACCTGCATCGACGGCTACCCGATGGCGCAACAGGGCCGCGCCGGCGTCGCGCTCTTCACCACGACGGTCGCGTCGTGGGTGGGCGGCACGATTGGCATCCTGGCGCTGTTCGGCCTCTCTCCGCTCATCGTATCGGTCGCGCTCGCCTTCGGCCCCGCCGAGTACTTCTCCATCATGGTCTTCGGCCTGGTCGCCGCATCGACCGTCACCCAGGACAACCCGGTGAAGGGCCTTTCAATGGTGATGCTGGGCCTGCTGTTGGGGACTGTGGGCACCGACATCAACAGCGGTGTGGTGCGCTACGACCTTGGCTTCTTCGAGCTCTACGAAGGCATCAGCTTCATCGCGATCGCCATGGGGCTCTTCGGCGTGTCGGAAGTCATCTTCTCGATCACAGAATCGGTGCACAAGCCGTTCAACCAGGCAGTCACCCTCCGCTCGATGATTCCGACGCGCGCGGAGATCCGACAAGCCGTCCTGCCGGTGCTGCGCGGCGCCGGCATCGGCGGCCTCTTCGGCTCACTTCCCGGCACCGGCCCGACCCTTGCCAGCTTCGTCGGCTATGCGGTGGAAAAGCGCGTCGCCAAGGATCCCTCGCGCTTCGGCAAGGGCGCCATCGAGGGCATTGCGTCGCCGGAATCCGCCAACAACGCGGCCGCCCAGACCGCCTTCATTCCGACCCTGACGCTCGGCATCCCCGGCAGCTCGGTGATGGCGGTGATGATGGGCGCCCTGCTGATCCACGGCATCGCTCCGGGGCCGCAGCTCATGGGCGAGCATCCCGACCTCTTCTGGGGCCTCGCCGCCAGCTTCTGGATCGGCAACCTGCTGCTGCTGATCCTCAACATCCCGATGATCGGCCTGTGGATCCGGGTGCTGCAGATCCCCTATCGCTTTCTCTACCCGGCCGTCATTTGCCTGATCTGCATCGGCGTCTACAGCGTTCGCGCCAGCACCTTCGATATCGGCGTCGTCCTGCTGTTCGGGTTGATCGGCTATGTCCTGCGTCTGCTGCGCTTCGAGCTCGCGCCGATCCTCATCGGCTTCATCCTGGGGCCGATGGTCGAGGAGAATCTCCGTCGTGCCATGCTGATCTACCGCGGCGATTTTTTCGAGATCATACTGCGCCCCATCAGCGGCACCATGCTGGGGGTCACCGCCCTGATCCTGGTCTGGACGGCCTGGAGCGCACTACGCAGCAGGCGCGCGGCCAGCGGCGAACCGGCCGTCTCGGTCGACGACTGATGGCCGCGCGGCCACTGCGCATCGGTGCCGGTGCCGGCTTCGCCGATGACCGCATCGAGCCCGCCGTGGCGCTCGCCGCCAGCGGCGCGGTTGACTATCTCGTCTTCGAGTGCCTGGCCGAGCGCACCACCGCGCGCGAGAACCTCGCCCGCCGGAAGGACCCGGAGCGCGGCTATACGCCGCGCCTGCTGGAGCGCATGGAGGCGGTGCTGTCGCCCTGCCTCGAGCGCGGCGTGCGCA
>DATCXZ010000134.1:0-2576 GCA_036570545.1 Kiloniellaceae bacterium | reverse complement strand
TATCGAGCGGCTGTGGCGCTCGCTGAAGTACGAGTGCATCTACCTGCACGCCTTCTCGGGCGGGCGCGAGGCCCGCGAGGGGATCGGCTGGTGGATGACCCTTCTACAACCATCGGCGCCCTCATGCCGCCCATGGCGGCGAGACGCCGGTGCGTGTATATCGTGACCGGCTGTTGTCGGTCTCCGGCCCGGGCTTGCGCCCGGACCTCCAACCGACAGCCTTGGTGGCCTGACGAACAGCTTCATCGGCCGTCTTTTGTTTTCACAAGATCGGATGGGCGTAGGCGGTTGGTCGCCGGGCGCCGTTTTTGGCCTGTCAGCGGCCAAGGGGGCGAGCTTGGTCCCCGTTCCTGCTAAGTCAAATGTCCCACTTGCAACACACGGGACCGATATTATATTCGTCATTCGACGAATAACGAAGGATGTAGCTCATGGCTGTGAAATCTGCGCGGAAGCCAGCGGCCCCATCCGCAAACGCCACCGTGGCCTTTGATCGCGACCGGATCGCAGCCCTCGCCAAGGCGCTGGGCCATCCCGCGCGAGTGAAGGTCGTGGAGACGCTGCTGCGCCGCCGCACCTGTATCGGCTGCGATATCGTCGAGGAGATCGGCCTCGCGGCCTCGACCACCTCGGAGCACCTGCGCATCCTGAAGGAGGCGGGGGTGATCGTCGGTGAGATCGCCCGCCCGCGGGTCTGCTATTCCCTCAACCCGGAGGCTGTCGCGCCGCTCCGCCGCTTCCTCGATCTCGTCGAGGCGGCAACGCCGCCGGCCCTTCCGGAGTAAGCGCCTTGTCGACCTTCGAGCGCTACCTGACCCTCTGGGTCGCCCTCTGCATCGTTATCGGCATCGCCCTCGGCCATCTCTTCCCGCCGGTCTTCCACGCGATCGGCGCGGCCGAGATCGCGCAGGTAAACCTGCCGGTCGCGGTCCTCATCTGGCTGATGATCATCCCGATGCTGCTGAAGATCGACTTCGCGGCCCTCTCCCAGGTGAGGGAGCATTGGCGCGGCATCGGCGTCACCCTCTTCATCAACTGGGCGGTGAAGCCCTTCTCCATGGCGCTGCTCGGCTGGCTCTTCATCGGCTGGCTGTTCCGGCCCTACCTGCCGGCCGAGCAAATCGACAGCTACATCGCCGGCCTGATCCTGCTCGCGGCGGCACCCTGCACGGCGATGGTCTTCGTCTGGAGCAATCTTTCCGATGGCGAGCCCCATTTCACGCTGAGCCAGGTGGCGCTGAACGACGTCATCATGGTCTTCGCCTTCGCGCCGATCGTCGCCCTGCTGCTCGGCCTCTCCGCCATCACCGTGCCCTGGGAGACCCTGCTGCTCTCCGTGGTGCTCTACATCGTGGTGCCGGTTGTCCTCGCGCAGCTCTTGCGCCGGCGGGTGCTCGCAAGCGGCGGTGCCGCGGCGCTCGCCCGCCTGCTGCGCATCCTGCAGCCGGTCTCCCTGGTCGCCCTGCTGGCCACCCTGGTGCTGCTGTTCGGCTTCCAGGGCGAGCAGATCCTGGCCCAGCCGCTCATCATCCTCCTGCTGGCGGTGCCGATCCTCGTCCAGGTCTACTTCAACTCGGGCCTCGCCTACCTGCTGAACAGGGCGACGGGAGAGGCGCACTGTGTGGCCGCACCCTCGGCCCTCATCGGCGCCAGCAACTTCTTCGAGCTGGCGGTGGCCGCGGCCATCAGCCTCTTCGGCTTCGACTCCGGCGCGGCGCTCGCCACCGTGGTCGGTGTGCTCATCGAGGTGCCGGTCATGCTCTCGGTCGTGAAGATCGTGAACGCCAGCAAGGGCTGGTACGAGGCCGGCGCCGCCGTCCGCCGCAACGGCAAGGCCGTCGAGCAGGCGCGGTAGGAAGCCAACGATGAAGCGCATCCTCTTCCTCTGCGTCGCCAACTCCGCCCGCAGCCAGATGGCCGAAGGCCTGACGCGCCAGATCCTGGGCGATCGGGCGACGGTCATGAGCGCCGGCTCGGCGCCCTCCCGGGTGAATCCCTACGCCGTCGAGGCGATGGCGGAGATCGGCATCGACATCTCCGGCCAGCGCTCAAAGCCGGTCGACGACATCGATCCCGCCGGCGTCGACCTGGTGGTCACGCTCTGCGCCGAGGAAGTCTGCCCGCTGCTGCCGGGCCGTGTGCAACGCCTGCACTGGCCGATCGACGATCCGGCCTCGAGCGACCCGGCGTTGACGCCGGAAGACCTGCGGGCGCGTTTTCGCGCCGCGCGGGACCAGATCAAGGCGCGCCTGGAGGCTTGGGAGAGCTGACGGGTCTGGCGGTTTCATCCGGTGCATGAGGCTATTTCGATTTCCATGGAAATTCCCTTGACGCGCCCGGCGAGGCTGCATAGCTTATTTCGATGAAACTAGAAAGAGCAGCCGCCCAGCTCGAAGCCCTGGGCAATCCTACCCGCCTGAAGATCTACCGGGTGTTGGTGCGGGCCGGGGCGGAGGGCCTGCCGGTCGGGCGCATCCAGGAGAAGCTCGCTATTCCGGGCTCGACCCTGTCGCACCACTGCAAGCGGCTGATCGAGACGGGCCTGGTGACGCAGGAACGCCAGGCCACCACGCTCA
>DATCXZ010000133.1:0-11976 GCA_036570545.1 Kiloniellaceae bacterium | reverse complement strand
GGCGCGCGGTGCTGGCGCGTCGCGTGCTTGGCGCCGTCCCAGCTCAGGCGGCCGTGGGCGCCGGGGCCGATGCCGACGTAGTCGCCATAGCGCCAGTAGGTGAGGTTGTGGCGGCATTCGCCGCCGGGCCGCGCGTGGTTGGAGATCTCGTAGGCCGGCAGACCCGCCTCGGCAAGATGCAGGGCGGTTGCCTCATAGAGGGTGGCGGCCGCCTCCTGCTCCGGCAGCACCAGCTCGCCGCGCCGCCAGGCGCCGTGGAACGCGGTGCCCTCCTCGATGGTGAGCTGATAGAGCGAGATGTGCTCGGGCTGCAACGCTAGCGCCTCGGCCAGCTCGTCGCGCCAGCTTCGCGTGCCCTGGCCGGGCCTTGCGTAGATGAGGTCGAAGGAGATGCGGGGAAAGGCGCTGCGCGCCAGCCCCAGCGCCGCCAGCGCCTCGGCGGCGGAATGCTGCCGGCCGAGGAACTTCAGGGCGGCATCGTCCAACGCCTGCACCCCAAGCGACAGGCGGTTCACCCCGGCGCGGGCGAAAGCGGCGAAGCGCGCGGCCTCGGCCGAGGTCGGGTTGGCCTCCAGGGTTACCTCGGTGCCGGCGGGAAGGCCCCAGAGCGCAGCGATCTTCTCCAGCGCGGCGGCCACCGTTTCGGCCGGCATCAGCGACGGCGTGCCGCCACCGAAGAAGACGGAGCTGACCCGGCGGGGGCCGCTCTTTGCGGCGGCGTGCTCCAGGTCGCTCAGCAGCGCCGCCCGCCAGCGCGCCTGGTCGATGCTCTCGCGCACGTGGCTGTTGAAGTCGCAGTAGGGGCACTTCGATCTACAGAACGGCCAGTGCAGATAGACACCGAAGCCCGCGCGGTCTTGGGGCAACACCTGGGGTGCTGCGGCCTGCGTTGCGGCCTGGGCGGTCATCGCCTCATGCCCTCTCCAGCAGGGCCTCGGCCAGCTTGGCGAAGGCGCGGGCGCGATGGCTCATCGCTTCCTTCTTCTCCGGGTCCATCTCGCCGAAGGTGACCTCGAAGCCCTGGGGCTGGAACATCGGGTCGAAGCCGAAGCCGCGCTCGCCGCGGATCGGCCACACCAGGGTGCCCTCGATGCGGCCCTCGAAGGAGGCGGTGGCGCCGTCCGGCCAGGCGACCGAGAGATTGCAACAGAAGAAGCCGCGGCGGTCGGGGGAATCGCCGAGTTCTTCGTGCACCCGCCGCATGGCGACGAGGAAGTCGCGCTGCGGCCCCGCCCAGCGGGCGGTGTGGATCCCCGGCTGCCCGCCGAGGGCCGGCACAGCCAGGCCGGAATCGTCGGCGATGGCCGGCACGCCGGTCGCCGCGCAGGCTGCTCGCGCCTTCAGCACTGCGTTCTCCTCGAAGGTCGCTCCGGTCTCCTCCGGCTCCGGCAGCCCGAGATCGCCGGCCGAGAGCACCTCGAGGCCGTAGGGCGCCAGCAGCGCCGCATTCTCGCGGTACTTGCCCTTGTTGTGGGTGGCCAGCACCACGCGGTCGCCGGACCGCAAGCGGCGGGTGGCGGCCTTTGCCTTTTGGGCTTCTCCGCTCATGCGGGCCCCAGGACCTTCGCCTGGTGGGCGCAGAGCTCCTTCACGCCCTTTTCGGCGAGGTTCAGCAGCGCCTCGAACTGCTGGCGGCTGAACGGCACGTCCTCGGCGGTCCCCTGCACCTCGACGACGCCGCCGGCTGCGGTCAGCACGAAGTTGGCGTCGGCCGCCGCCGTGGAATCCTCGGCATAGTCGAGGTCGAGCACCTCCTGGCCGCCATGGATGCCGCAGGACACCGCGGCGACCTGGTCGGTGAACGGCAGCGCCTTGATGGCGCCGATCGCCTGCAGGTGCTGAAAGGCGAGGTGCAGCGCGACATAACCCCCGGTGATCGCGGCGGTGCGGGTGCCGCCGTCGGCCTGGATGACGTCGCAGTCGATGCGGATCTGGCGCTCGCCGAAAGCGGTGAGGTCGGTGACCGCGCGCAGCGAGCGACCGATCAGTCGCTGAATTTCCTGAGTGCGTCCGCTCTGCTTGCCGCGCGCCGCCTCGCGATCGGTGCGCGTGCCGGTCGAGCGGGGAAGCATGCCGTACTCGGCGGTGATCCAGCCGCGGCCCGAGTTGCGAAGCCACGACGGAATGGATTCCTCGATGGACGCGGTGCAGAGCACATGGGTGTCGCCGAAGCGCGCGAGGCAGGAACCTTCGGCGTGCTTGTTCACGTTGGTTTCCAGCACGATGTCGCGAAGCTGGTCGAAGGCACGGCCGGAAGGACGCATAAAATCTACCTCTTTGGGGTGGCTCTACAGGAAAGACGGCCGGCAGGAGCACGCGGGGGCTCCCCTCCGGCGGGCGGCAAGCTAGACCATGCAGTCGCCACCGTCCAGTTTAGGCCAGTTTGGGGCCGTTTGGGTCGACCAGGCCGCGGCAAGGCCCACTGCGCCCCGCGTTGACCCCTGCCGGGGGGGTCACTACATTCCGGAAGCGGAGCTTGCACCTGAAAAAACGGCCCTGAAAAAAGGCGATGACGAAGCCATTGAACACCGTCTCCAAGGCCTCGGCGATCAAGGGTCTCAACGATCGCTCGCGCGAGGTGCTGAAGCACATCGTGGACGCCTATGTGGAAACCGGCGCCCCGGTGGGCTCGCGCACGCTGTCGCGCAGCCTCGGGCTGGGCCTCTCCCCAGCGACCGTACGCAATGTGATGGCGGACCTCGAGGACCTCGGCCTGCTGTTCGCGCCGCACACCTCCGCCGGGCGCCTGCCGACCGACCTTGGCCTGCGCCTCTTCGTCGACGGCCTGCTGGAGATCGGCAACCTCACCCAGGACGAGCGCGCCCGCATCGAAAGCCAGATGGCCGCCGACGGCCGCTCGATGGCGGAGGTGCTGGAAGAAGCCTCCGAGACGCTCTCCGGCCTGTCGCGCTGCGCCGGCCTGGTGCTGGCGCCGAAGCTCGGCGACCCGCTGAAGCATATCGAGTTCGTCTCGCTCGGGCCGGGCCGCGCGCTGGTGGTGTTGATCACCGTGTCGGGCGTGGTGGAAAACCGCATCATCGACGTGCCGGCGGGCCTGCCGGCGTCCTCGCTGGTGGAGGCCAGCAACTACCTGTCCGCGCGGCTCACCGGGCGCACCCTCGAGGAGGCCCAAGCGGAGGTGCTGAAGGAGCTGGAGCAGCAGCGCGCCGAGCTCGACCAGCTCACCCAGCGGGTGATCGAGCGCGGGCTGGCAAGCTGGGGCGGCAGCCAGAGCGGCAAGGGCGGCGCCCTCATCCTGCGCGGCCAGTCGCAGCTCCTGGAGGATGTGAACGCGCTGGAGGATCTGGAGCGCATCCGCCAGCTCTTCAACCTCCTGGAAACCAAGGACTCGCTCATCCGCCTGCTCGACCTCACCGGCGCAGCGCAGGGTGTGCAGATCTTCATCGGCGCGGAGAACGAGCTGTTCGGCCTTGCCGGCTGCTCGATGATCATCGCGCCCTACAGCAATTCCCAGCAGAAGGTGGTCGGCGCCATCGGCGTGATCGGCCCGACCCGCATCGACTATGCGCGCATCATTCCCATGGTCGACTACACCGCCAAGGTGATCGGCCGGCTGGTCGGCTGATCCGCCGGCCCGCCCGCCGGGATATCAAGAGAAAGCAGTTAAGTCTGGAAAGGAGTGGCCGTCTCGTCATGGCTGAAGAGAAGAAGCAGGAAAAGGCGTTCGACCCCGAGGAGACCAGCCGCGGGGAGCCGGGAGTAGAGACTCCTGTCGATCTCGGCGAGGAGCCCTTGGTCGACCTCTCCGATGTCGGCCATGCCGGCCGGCTGTCGCCCGACGAAAATCCGGTCGCGCTGCTGGAGGGCGAGGTCGCCTCGCTGAAGGATCAGCTCCTGCGCGCCATGGCGGAGACCGAGAACGTGCGCCGCCGTGCCCAGCGCGACCGCGAGGACAGCCTGAAATATGCCGCCGCGCCGGTTGTTCGCGACCTTCTGACCGTTGCTGACAACCTGCAGCGGGCGCTGGAAAGCGTGCCGGAGGACCAGGCTGCCGGGAACGAGACGGTGCAGAATCTGCGCCTCGGCGTCGAGATGACGCTGAAGGAGCTGCAGTCCGTCTTCGAGCGCCATGGCATCAAGACCATCAACCCGCTGGGCGAGCGGCTCGACCCGCACCTGCACGAGGCGATGTACGAGGTCGAGGACTCGGCTAAGCCGGCGGGCACGGTGGTGCAGATCATCCAGCCCGGCTACCGCCTGCACGACCGCCTGCTGCGGGCGGCCCGCGTCGGCGTCGCCAAGGGTGGCCCCAAGCCGGGCGCGCCGGGAGCGGGTGCCGCGGAAGCCGACGAGGCAAAGCCGGGCGACCGGGTCGACACCCAGGCCTGAAGTCGGGGGCCTGAAGTCGGGGGCCTAAAGTCAGGGGCCAGAGGTCGGGGCCTGAAGATCAGGCGGTTTCCTCGGGTGGGCGGGTAACGCGGCGCAGGGTCACGTTGATGCGCCCGCCACCCTCCCACCCCGTGCGGTCCAGCAGCCGGCTGGAGCCGCCGAGCACGCGGTCGATGCCGTGGTGGGCAAGCCGTGATGGACCCGCCAGCACGACGACATCGCCGGAGTGAAGCCGGAGCGAGGTGGTCGGGTCGCGCCGTTCGGCCCCGCCGATGCGGAAGACGGCGGAATCGCCGAGCGACAGCGACACCACCGGGGCCGCAAAGGTCTCTTCGTCGCCGTCGCGGTGCAGGCCCATGCGGGCGTCGGCGGCGTAGTGGTTGACGAGGCAGCACTCGGGGTCGGCCGGGTAGCCGGCGACGGCGCGCCACAGCGTCAGCAGGGCCGCCGGGATCGGCGGCCAGGGGCGGCCGCTCTCCGGGTGCCGCCGGATATAGCGATAGCCCTCGCGGTCGGAAAACCAGCCGTGGCTGCCGGCGTTGGTCATCCGCACCGAGAAGGGCCGGCCGCTCTTCGGCATGGTCGGGCGGTACAGCGGTGCCGCCTCGGCAAGGGCGCGCAGCGCGGCGATCAGCGCAGCCTGGACCTCGGCGTCGACGTAGCCGGGCAGATAGCGAAAGCCCTCGGGAACCGCTGCCATGGCGTTCAGCGCCGCTCCCTGCCGTGCCGCTCCCCGTCGTGCCGTTCGGCATCGCGCCGCCGCGCGGCCCGGCGGCCGATGAAGCGGAACACCCAGTAGAGCAGGAAGCACAGCACCGCCATCCCGACGCCGACGTTGGCGAGCGGCCGGCTGTCGAACAGGGGCTCGCCGGTCAGCGCGAGCACGGCACCGGCCAGCACGCTCCCCACCAGAACCGCCAGGATGGCGCGATAGATCGGCTCGTCGTGGGGATCGGTCATTGGTCTCGCTTTCGTTCTCGGGCTCGTGCTCATTCTCGTTCTGGGGGGCGGAGCCCCCTCTTTTGACGGACAAAACGGCGCTTTCGGGCGGCGAATCGGCCCGCTTTGCGGCTTGCAGAGGGGGCCGCGCTGCTTATATATGCCGGGAACCCATGGTCATGAACTCTCATCGGCGGGGATCCGCCGGGCGGTGCTGTTTGACCAGGCTGCCCAAGGGGTCTGCTGATCGAAGTGAGGAGCAAAAATGAGTAAGGTAATCGGTATCGACCTCGGCACCACCAACTCCTGTGTCGCGGTTATGGATGGCAAGGACGCCAAGGTCATCGAGAATGCCGAGGGCGCCCGCACGACGTCCTCGATGGTCGCCTTCACGGATTCCGACGAGCGTCTCGTCGGCCAGCCGGCCAAGCGCCAGGCGGTGACCAATCCCGAGAACACCCTCTTCGCCATCAAGCGCCTCATCGGCCGGCGCTTCGACGATCCCATGACCAAGAAGGACATGGGGCTGGTGTCGTACAAGATCGTCAAGCACGACGCCGATGCCTGGGTCGAGGCCCAGGGCAAGGACTACAGCCCGGCCCAGATCTCGGCCTTCATCCTGCAGAAGATGAAGGAGACCGCGGAGCGCTATCTGGGCGAGACGGTCACCGAGGCGGTGATCACCGTGCCCGCCTACTTCAACGACTCCCAGCGCCAGGCCACCAAGGACGCCGGCAAGATCGCCGGCCTCGACGTGCTGCGCATCATCAACGAGCCCACCGCGGCCGCTCTCGCCTACGGCCTCGACAAGCAGGGCAGCGGCACCATCGTGGTCTACGACCTGGGTGGCGGCACCTTCGACGTGTCGGTGCTGGAAATCGGCGACGGCGTGTTCGAGGTGAAGGCCACCAACGGCGACACCTTCCTCGGCGGCGAGGATTTCGACGCGCGCATCATCGACTACCTGGCCGACCAGTTCAAAAAGGAGCAGGGCATCGACCTGCGCCAGGACAAGCTCGCGCTGCAGCGCCTGAAGGAAGAGGCGGAAAAGGCGAAGATCGAGCTGTCGTCGTCGACACAGACCGAGATCAACCTGCCGTTCATCACTGCCGATGCGACCGGGCCGAAGCACCTCAACATCAAGCTGACCCGCGCCAAGCTGGAAGCCCTGGTGGACGACCTCATCCAGCGCACCATGACCCCGGTGAAGGCTGCGCTGAAGGATGCCGGTGTGTCGCCGGGCGAGATCCACGACATCATCATGGTCGGCGGCATGACCCGCATGCCGAAGGTCTATGAGACGGTGAAGAGCTTCTTCGGCAAGGAGCCGCACCGCGGCGTGAACCCGGACGAGGTGGTCGCGATCGGCGCCGCCATCCAGGGTGGCGTGCTGAAGGGCGACGTGAAGGACGTGCTGCTGCTCGACGTCACGCCGCTGTCGCTCGGCATCGAGACGCTGGGCGGCGTGATGACCAAGCTGATCGAGCGCAACACCACCATCCCGACCAAGAAGAGCCAGGTGTTCTCGACCGCCGAGGACAACCAGCAGGCCGTGACCATCCGGGTGTTCCAGGGTGAGCGCGAGATGGCGGCGGACAACAAGCTGCTCGGCCAGTTCGACCTGGTCGGCATTCCTTCCGCGCCGCGCGGCGTGCCGCAGATCGAGGTCACCTTCGACATCGACGCCAACGGCATCGTCAACGTCGGCGCCAAGGACAAGGCGACCGGCAAGGAGCAGACCATCCGCATCCAGGCCTCGAGCGGTCTCAGCGACGCCGAGATCGAGCAGATGGTGAAGGATGCCGAGCTCAACGCCGAGAAGGACAAGGAGCGCCGCGCCCTGGTCGAGGCGAAGAACCATGCGGAGTCGCTGATCCACACCACCGAGAAGACCCTGGCGGAGGCCGGCGACAAGGTGCCGGCGGCCGACAAGACCGCTGCCGAGAGTGCCATCGCCGACTTGAAGTCGGCGGCGGAGGGCGACGACGTCGCGGCCATCGAGGCCAAGATGCAGGCCTTGCAGGAAGTCGCCATGAAGATCGGCCAGGCGCTCTACCAGCAGGGTGAGGCTGCCACCGGCGAAGCCGGTGCGGCCGGTGATGGCGCGGCAGGCGAAAGCGCCAAGGGCAGCGACGAGGGCGTGGTCGACGCCGACTTCGAGGAAGTCGACGACGACAAGAAGGGTCGCCAGGCCTAAGAGCGCGAGGCAATGAGGGTCAGGGCCGGACTGGGACAGTGCCTGCGTGATGCAGGCGCCGCCGCGATCCGCCCGCCCCTTGCTTCCGGCCGCCGATTCAGGCCGACTTTGCTGACGGAGCCGTGGGGGCAGCGGGCGAAGCCGTGAAGGACTACTACGACACTCTGGGCGTCCAGCGCGACGCCGATGCCGCAGCCCTGAAGGCTGCCTACCGCAAGCTCGCCATGCAGTATCATCCGGATCGCAATCCGGGCGACACGACCGCCGAGGCGCGCTTCAAGGAAATCAACGAAGCCTACGAGGTGCTGAAGGACTCGAAGAAGCGGGCGACCTACGACCGCTTCGGTCCCGAGGCCTTCGCCAACGGCGCCGGCGCGGCCGGCGGCGGCGGCTTCAGCGGCTTCTCGCCCGGCGGCTTTGCCGACATCTTCGACGAGATGTTCGGCGATCTCATGGGCGGCCGCCGCGGCGGCGCGGCGGCGCGCGGCGCCGATCTGCGCTACAACATGGAAATCAGCCTGGAAGACGCCTTCCGCGGCAAGACCGCGCAGATCCGCGTGCCCAGCACGGCGACCTGCGAGGCCTGCAGCGGCAGCGGCGCCGAGGGCGGTGCCCAGCCGGTCAGCTGCCAGACCTGCCACGGTCGCGGCCGCGTGCGCGCCCAGCAGGGCTTCTTCACCATCGAGCGCACCTGTCCCGCCTGTCACGGCGGCGGCCAGGTGATCGACAAGCCCTGCCGCTCCTGCGAGGGCGCCGGGCGGGTGCATCGTGAAAAGTCGCTGCAGGTGAACATCCCGCAGGGCGTCGAGGACGGCACCCGCATCCGGTTGGCCGGCGAGGGCGAGGCTGGGCTGCGCGGCGCGCCCGCAGGCGATCTCTACATCTTTCTCTCGGTGGCGCCGCATCGCCTGTTCCAGCGCGACGGCGCCAACATCTACTGCCGCGTCCCGCTGCCGATGATCACGGCGGCGCTCGGCGGCAGTATCGAGGTGCCGACGATCGGCGCCGGCCGTGCCAAGATCACCGTGCCGGCGGGCACGCAGACGAACCAGCAGTTCCGCCTCAAGGGCAAGGGCATGCCGGTGCTGCGCTCCAAGGCGCTCGGCGACATGTACGTCGAGGTCGCCATCGAGACGCCGGTCAACCTCACCAAGAAGCAGCGGGAACTGCTGCGCGAGTTCGAGGCGGCCGGCGAAGGTCGCGACACCTCCCCCGAATCCTCCGGCTTCTTCGCCCGCGTGAAGGAATTCTGGGAAGACCTGACGGACTGAGCGGACAGTCTCGGCACCCTTGCCCGGCGTTTGCGCCCGGCTCCGCCCGTGCTAAACCGGCAACGACACGCGAAGCAGCAGCCGGAGAGCGCAATGAACCCCTATCGAGTGGCCGTCGTCGGCTGTGCCGGCCGCATGGGCCGCATGAACCTCGCCGCCATTCAAGCGGCCGAGGGCTGCGTCATCGTCGGCGGCAGCGACCAGCAGGGCAGCCCTGCCATCGGCACCGACATCGGCCTGCTCATCGGGCAGGCGCCGCTCGGCGTTCTGGTGGGGGACGACCCCGTCGAGCTCTTCGCCGAGGCCGACGCGGTGATCGACTTCACCACGCCGGCCGCCACCCGCCGCCATGCCGCGCTGGCCGCCCAGGCCGAGGTGGTCTATGTGGTCGGCACCACCGGCCTGACGCCCGAGGACCAGGTGGTCATCGACCAGGCGGCGATCCAGACCGTGGTGGTGCAGGCCGCCAACATGAGCCTCGGCGTCAACCTGCTGCAGCTTGTGACCGAGCAGGTGGCGCGGGCCCTCGATCCCGACTACGACATCGAGATCGTCGAGATGCATCACCGACACAAGGTAGACGCGCCCTCCGGCACCGCGCTGATGCTGGGCGAGGCGGCGGCGAAGGGCCGCGACGTGGCGCTGAGCCAGGTCGCCCGCATGGCGCGCGAAGGCCAGGTCGGCGCCCGGCCCCGCGGCGAGATCGGCTTTGCCACCCTGCGCGGCGGCGACGTGGCTGGGGAGCACTCGGTGGTCTTCGCGACCGAGGGCGAGCAGATCGTGCTGACCCACAAGGCAACCAGCCGCGAGGTCTTCGCCCGCGGCGCGGTGAAGGCGGCGCTGTGGGGCCGCGGCAAGCCGCCCGGACTCTACTCCATGCGCGACGTGCTGGGTCTGGCCGACTGAGCCCTTATGCGGGCCGACAGGGCTGCTGGGCGCGGCCGAGGGCGGCGCGCAGGGCGTTGGCGACCTCGCCGCGCTCTTGCCGGGTAAGGAAGCTGCCTACCGCGAGGCTTTTGCCATGGGAGCGCAGGATCAGCGGGCAGTCGGCGCGCTCGTTGCCCACCGCCTGCTCGTCGAACACCACCTGCAGCCAGTAAGGCTGGAATTCCCAGGTGCGGCTGCGCCCGCCGGGCCAGATGCGGCGCACCGTCAGGCTGTCGCGGGTGAGGTGCAGCCGCTCGACGAGATGGCCGCTGCGGTAGTTGATCCTGAACGCCAGGTAGATCAACAGCACGTCGGCGCCCATGAAGCCGATCACCGGCCAGGCGCCCATCAGGTAGAAGAACAGTCCGCCGGTGAAGGAGATGGCGCAGATCAGCGCCATGAGCAGCAGGAAGCCGCGCGGCGACAGGCTGCGGTGGGGCCTGAGTTCGACATCGAACAGCGCCGGCCCGGGCGCGGGTGGGGGCTCAGGTTTGGACACGGGGGTGGCGGAAGAATCCATAACCGCAAATCTAGGCCGCGCGCTGCGGGACTTCCAGCAACCTCGCTGTGGTCTTTCCTTCACGCACCAGCCGGCTACACTCCCCGCACAACAGGTTGGGCCATGAAAAAAGCCGATATCGCCGCCTTCTTCGACCGTCTTGCCGCCGCTCTCCCGGAGCCCAAGGGCGAGCTGGAGTACGTGAACGCCTACACCCTGCTGGTCGCCGTGGTGCTCTCCGCGCAGGCGACCGACGTCGGCGTGAACAAGGCCACGCGGGCCCTCTTCAAGAGGGTCACCACGCCGCAACAGATGCTCGAACTGGGCGAGGCCGGGCTGAAGGAGCACATCAAGACCATCGGTCTCTACAACGCCAAGGCAAAGAACGTCATCGCGCTCTCGCAGCTCCTCATTGCCGATCACGGCGGCGCGGTGCCGCGCGACCGCGAGTCGTTGGAAAGGCTGGCCGGCGTTGGCCGCAAGACTGCCAATGTGGTGCTGAACATCGCCTTCGGCGAGCCGACCATCGCGGTCGATACGCACATCTTCCGGGTCGGCAACCGCACCGGCCTCGCGCCCGGCAAGACGCCGCTGGAGGTGGAGCGCAAGCTGGAGAAGGTGGTGCCGGCCGAGCGCAAGCTGCACGCCCACCACTGGCTCATCCTGCACGGCCGCTACGTCTGCAAGGCGCGCAAGCCCGACTGCTTTGCCTGCGTGGTGAATGACCTCTGCGCTTTCAAGGGCAAGACGACGCTGGAGGAGCCGATCCGGAAGCCGGCGGCCAAGACGAAGCCGGCCAAGAGAAAGTCGGCCGGCAAGAAGCCATCGCGGACGGCGACGGCGGACGTCAGGAAGTCTTAGCCGACCGGCGCCGTCTGCCGGGCGCGCAGAAGCTGGTTGAGGCAGGACTGCGCCGGCTGCACGCCGGCGGTGGCGTCGCGCGCCTCCAGATAGGAGACGGCATAGCTGGCTCCGCGCTCGTAGAGCACCACGTCGAACACGCAATTACCGCCGACGTACTGCCAGATCTCGGCCGGCGCCTCGCGGCGGATGAGGTCGGGCGTGCCCAGCAGGGCGCTGACGCCGTCGCGATCGAGGCCCAGGAGTTGTGCCGGGTCGTCATTGACCGGCGGCAACGCCGCCACCCGCGGCGCCGGGGCCGGCATCGCTGCCGGTCCTGCCGCCGGCTTCACCGGTGCGGCCTGTGAAGATGTGGCGACAGGCTGCTCGCTCCGCCCGACCTGGCAGGCGCTCAGCGCCAGTCCGATGGCGAGCAGCAGTGCTGCGGACCGCAAGACTACCATGGTATTCTCCCTTTCCTCAGCCGATCTGGGCCTCAGCCGATCTGGCTCTTGCCGTCGCCGGCCAGGGTGCTGTTGTCGTGCGCCAGCTTGGGCCCGTCGCCGCGGGCGCGCCGCAGGGCGGCGTCGTCCAGCACGTCGATATCGCCGCTCACCCGGGCGCCGCGCGACAGCTCCATCTCGGCATAGCGGATGCGCCCGCTGACCCGGCCGGTCGGCTGCACGACCAGAAGGCCGGTCACCGTGAGGTCGCCCTCGAAGGTGCCGCTGATCTCGCAGTCCTCGACCGTGGCGTTGCCCTTGAACAGGCCGGGCTCGCTGATCTCCAGGCTCTGGCTGTCGCGCAGGTCGGCCTCGACCCGGCCCTCGACCACCAGCTTCTCGCAGGTCTTGATCTCGCCCGACAGGCAGATCTCGCGGCCGACCACGAGTTTGCGGCCCTCGACCGCCAACGCCGGGCGGCGCGGCGCCGGCTTGGGGGCCGGGGCGCTC
>DATCXZ010000132.1:0-3208 GCA_036570545.1 Kiloniellaceae bacterium | reverse complement strand
CGAGAGAATCGGATGGATGCCCAGGGTGCCGAGGTGCCACGCCAGGTAGCCGCCCATGATGACGAACTCGCCCTGGGCCAGGTTCTTCACGTTCATCACGCCCCACACCAGGGCGAGGCCGTAGGCGGCAAGCACGAAGATCGCGCCGATGAAGAGGCCGTCCAGCGCCAGTTGCACGTTGAGAGCCGGCGCCAGCGTCAGCAGATCGATATTATCGAACATAGGAGTCCTTCGCCCAATCTATCCCGCAGGAGGGGGAGCAAGACTGCCCCCGCCCGGATCGGGACGGGGGCAGCACAAGGGCGAAACCTCAGTACATCGCCTCGCGTGGCCACTGCAGCTTATGCGAAGCGTACTTCGACGGCGCCACCACGTTGTACTCGCCGCCCTGGATCTGCCGCAGCACCATCGGCTTGGCGATGTTGTTGCCGGCCTCCGAGAACTTGATCGGGCCGTAGAAGGTCTCCATCTCGAGCGCCGCAAGGGCGTCGCGCACCGCTTCGGTGTCGAAGGAGTTGGCCTTCTCGAAGGCTTCCTTGTAGACGATCACCGCCGCCGAGGCCTGCGCCGCCTGGTAGGGCACGGTGGTGTAGCCGTCGTAAGTCTCCTTGAACAGCTTGTCGTACTCGGCGGCCGAGCCGAAGTACTTGTCGGAGTAGCTCAGCGTCTCGGCCCACTGGGTCGGGCAGAGAAAGCCGTCGGCGGCCTCGCCGAACTGCTGCACCACCTTGGCGCCTTCGCAGTGGGTCATGGCCACCATCGGCACCTCGACCTGCAGCTCCTTCATCTGGCGGGCGGCGGTGACGGCGCCCTTGTTGTGGCCGGAGACCACCAGCAGGTCGGGCTTCAGCGCCTTCACCTTGGTCAGCGTCGCGGAGATGTCGGAGAGGTCGGCCGGCATCTTGTCGTCGATGACCGTCTGCATGCCGAACTTCTTCATGTCTTCGACCACGCCGGCGCGCACGTCGAGCGAGAAGGCGTCGTTCTCGAAGACCATGGCGACGCGCACGTCGGACGGCTTCTTGCCGTTCTGCTCGGCCACCTCGGCGGCCAGGCCGATGGCGCTCGCCAGGTACTGCTCGGACGTGGAGAGCACCGCGAAGGTGTACTTGTAGCCCTTGTTGAACAGCGCGCGCGAGGCACCTTCGGCCTCGACCATCGGCACCTTGTACTTCTCGACGACCGGCGCGGCGGCGATGGTGGTCGGTGAGCTGTAAGGGCCGAGGATATACTTCACGCCGTCCTGCTCGATCAGGCGCTCGAGGAGCTGGGCGGTGCGGGCGGGGGTCGACTCGTCGTCGTAGTACTGAACGGCGAGCTTGTACTTCTTGCCACCGACGGTGACGCCGCCCATCTCGTTGATCACCTTGATCGCGAGATCGTAGCCGTTCTGGGTGTCGATGCCGTTCGAAGAATACTTGCCGGTCAGCGAGTTGGCCGAGCCGAGGATGACGGTGTCGCCTTCGACCTTGGCGCTCGCTGCGCCGGCAGCGAGGAGGCCGGCGGTGGCGCCGGCGATCGCAAGGCCCGAAAGAGTGCGGGCGAGAATCGCCCTCCGAGCCCCTGCGGGCTCACGGACTTGGGTCATATGGTACCTCCCTCATGACCCGGCGGATGTTCCGCCGAGTTCGTTTCTGCGCCTTTCACTGCGCAGTTATCGAGAATAATAAGGGAACGAGGTCCACGCGCAACCCTTGGCGGGGAGTGGGCCGGCAGACAATTGGTCTTATAAACGGACCAGTTCGGGCCAAGGCTCGGAAGTGACGGGCTTTTTCCGGTGCCGGGAAAAGGCGCGGCCGGCGGCGTCAGTTGCCGGCGCTGCGCGGCCCGGCGAGGGAATCAGGTTCCTCGTCGCCGGTTTCCGGCGGTGCGTCGTAGCTCGCCCAGCCATAAGACGTGCCGGTGGGCGGCAGCCTGCCAGCCTTATCCCGCTCGCGGTGGAGGAATGCCTTGGCGATGAAGTTGGCGGTGATCGGGGCTGTCAGGAATACGAAGAGCGTGATCAGCAGTTCGTGCGTCGACAGCCACCCGTTCTGCCACACGCCGTAGATCATAGAGGCGAGGAGGACACCGCCGATGCCCAGCGAGCTGGACTTGGTCGGGCTGTGCAGGCGGGTCATCAGGTCCGGCAGCTTGACCAGGCCGTAGGAGCCCACCAATCCGAAGATGCCACCGATCACGATGAGGGCGGAGACCAGCAGTTCGGCCAGGAAATCCATCAGGCCGCCCTCATTCGATGATGTCGCCGCGCAGGATGAACCTGCAGTAGGCGACGGTGGAGACGAAGCCGAGCATGGTGAACAGCAGGGCAGCCTCGAAGTAGGCGAAGCTATCGCTGTAAATGCCATAGAGGACCAGCACGGCGATGCTGTTCACCACCAGTGTGTCCAGCGCGAGGATACGGTCGGCGAGGCTGGGACCCTTGGCCAGGCGGTAGAAGGTCAGCAGCATTGCAAGGCCGAAGCAGCCAAAGGCGAAGGTCAGGGCATAGGCGATCATTCGAAAATCTCCTTCAGCCGCGCTTCGTAACGCTGCTTGATGCCGGTGACCTCGCCCTCGGGGTCGCCGGTGTCGAGACAGTGCACCAGCAGGCTGCGGCCGTCGGCCGAGAGGTCGGCGCTCACGGTGCCCGGCGTCATGGTGATGGTGCCGGCCAGCACGGTGATCGCTTCCGGCGTGTGGATATCGAGCGGAATGGCGATGAAGCAGGGGCGCAGCCCGCGGTTTCGCCGGAAGACCACGATGGCGGCGACCTTCACGTTGGCGACCACGATGTCCCACAGCACCACCAGGGCGTATTCGACGATCTTCAGCGGCCGGCGCACGCGCGCCCGCTGCGGCCAGAAGGCCGCCGTGATCTTGGCCACGACCAGCCCGAGCAGCAGGCCGAACAGCAGGCTGCCGAGCGAGAAGTCGTTCACCAGCATGAGCCAGCCCAGCGCGATGGCCAGCATCAGCAGCGGATGCGGGACCAATCGGCGCAGCAGCGAGGTTCGCCCGGCGGCGGGTGTCCTGTGGCCGCTCATCGCGCCGCCACCGCTTCGGGGCCGAGCACGGCGTGGAGATAGGCGGTCGGATCGAAGAGGCCGGCGGCGGTGGCGTCCAGATAGCCATTGATCGGCCCGGCGAAGACGGCGAGCGCGACCATGCCGGCCACCATGGCGCCGGCGGCCGCCAGCGGCAGCCCGGGCCGTGCCGGGCCTGGCAC
>DATCXZ010000131.1:0-19397 GCA_036570545.1 Kiloniellaceae bacterium | reverse complement strand
CCGCTGCAGCCGGGCGTGCCGGCGGCCGGGCGGGAAGCCGTCGAGGACGCCATCCGCCAGGTCTACGATCCGGAGATCCCGGTGAACATCTTCGACCTCGGCCTCATCTACACCCTCGATATCCATTCCGACGGCTCGGTGGCCATCGAGATGACGCTGACCGCCCCCGCCTGCCCGGTCGCCGGCGAGATGCCGCAGCAGGTCGCCGAGGCGGTCGCCGGCAGCGACGGCGTCGGCGAAGTCCAGGTGACCCTCACCTGGGACCCGCCGTGGACGCCGGAGCGCATGTCGGAGGACGCCAAGCTTGCGCTGGGAATGTTTTAATTATTCCAATGCATTGGCTGGGGGTCTTTCGCCCCCGGCCGCGACTCCCTATATTGCAGGGTGTAGGAGTTGGGTAGACCGATGGCAATTGCGAACCTCATCACGCTCACCGACGCGGCCGCGAGCCGCGTGAAGGATCTCATCGCCAGGAGCGAGGAGCCGGTGCTCGGCCTCAGGGTCGGCATCAGCACCAAGGGCTGCTCCGGCATGAGCTACGTGGTCGAGTACGCCAAGGAGCAGCGCAAGCTGGAGGACGTGGTCGAGGACAAGGGCGTGAAGATCTTCATCGAGCCCACCGCCGTCATGTTCCTGCTCGGCAGCCAGATGGACTACGTCGAGGACAAGTTCCAGAGCGGCTTCGTCTTCACCAACCCCAACGAGAAGGGCCGCTGCGGCTGCGGCGAATCCTTTCACGTTTGAGCGGCTTTAGCCTAAGCCGAAACAACAGCTTCCGTCAGCTTCAGGAAGTCAGCACGGGCCGGTAGCCGTGCCGGAGGGTGCCGTGTGCTGCATCGTCGAGGCCGCGGCGCATGCGCGCCAGCAAATAGCCGAAGCATGCCAGCAGGACGAGTGAGCCGACTGGCAGCTGGTTCGCATTCAACCACTGAATCGCCGCCGGCAGCAGCCAGGCTGACGAGAGCGCGACGCGCTCGCCTGGTAGAAAACCCTCCCGCAGCCCGCGCATCACGAGCAGAGCGACGGCAAGGGACACCGTCGTCATGTCATAGTTGAAGCTGTACGGCGAGGCCAGGAAGGTGCCGACGGCCAGGATTGCGAACTTGAGATCGCAGTCCTCCGAGCGGGCGAAGGCCCAAGCCACGCCAGCCAAGGCTACGATTGCAAAGACCGCCTGCACGGCGATGCGGAGCAACGGCTCGACCTCGAACAGCCGCAGGGCCATGTAGGCCGAGGGCATCATGACGAGGAAGACGCCATGGCGCTCGTTCATGATGACCGCCTGATGGGGGACCACCAGCTCGGCATAGGCCTGCCAGCTTTCCCACCCGAACAGCAGAGCGCTGGCGCCGACCAGCAGGGCCGCCGTCACGCTGGCGACGACGATTGCTGTCCATTGCCGCGAAGCCAGCAGGGCGAAAGGAAGCAGGATTCCCAGTTGCGGCTTTACCGTCAGCAGACCAAAGCAAATGCCGGCCAGGATCGGCTTCGGTCCCAGCAGACGAAGGCCGCCAATCAGCAGCGCCCCGGTGAGGAAGCCGTTCTGGCCGCCGGAAATGTTGATATAGGACGCCGGCGCCAGCAGCAGCGCCAGCACCAGGATTGTTGCGTCGGTGCGCCAGCCGACGGATGCCCAGAGATAGAAAGCGAGCCAGAGGAGTGACCAGGCCGCCAGGGCCCAGAGATACGGCAACTGGCCGAACGGCCAGACCATCAGCAGCATGTGCGGCGGATACGACCAGTTGTGCTCCGCAAAGGCATGGCCGAGCAGCCGCTCCTGGTAGGCATGGAAGAGCTCGACATCGAAAATCGGCAGAATCATCCCATCGAAGAGGGCAACGGCGGCGCTCCAGTAATTTATGAAGTCGCGGCCGATGGGGCGCCAGGCGAAGTCGAAGATGCCTTCCTTGAAAGAGGTCAGATAGGCATAGCTCGCGTACCCGTTGTAGGCGAGACAGGCCACAAGCAGGAAGGCGAAGAGCGCTGCATCGTTCCGCGCATCCAGCGGACTCTTGGAGATTCCAGCAAGCGTCTGTTTTCCCTGCATTGGTCTGCCCGCTCCGGCTCTTGCGCCAGCAGCGCATTGCGGCGACGGACAATGCTTGCTGCGCGTGTCAGAAACTCAACTGTAGCGGCAGACCCTTAATGGGTGCTGAAGCACCCACACAGCATCATTAAGCAATATTTAGCGCTCCCCACGCAGCATGGCGACGCGGCGGGTAGCCGCTTCCGTCGACTGCACGAGGCGCCTGATGTTGGCCCACAACGCGTCAAGACATGCCAACGGCCATATGCTGCTGGCGGTCGTAGCCCTTGTCGCCACCTGGGCGCTGGTGCATGGCAGCCTGGTGATCTTCCGCGACCTGCCGCTCTTCGAGACGGGGCTGCTCGGCCCCGATTCCTACATGCGCATGGTGCGGGTGAACGAGTTGGCGCAGGGTGGCGGCTGGTTCGACGATACCATTGCCCGGGCCAACGCGCCTTACGGCGACACTCTGCACTGGACACGCCCGCTCGATGTGCTGCTCATCGCCTTGTCGTGGCCGGCCGGGCTTGTGGCCGGCGCACAGCAGGCCCTGGAGATCGCCGGCATTCTCGTCTCGCCGCTGCTGCAGCTTGCGACCGCCCTGCTGCTGATCTGGGCGCTCCGCCCGGCGATCCGGCCAGAAGTGTGGTTCCTGCCGGCGGTGGCACTTTTCGTGCAACCGGGCGCCCTCGCCTACTCGATTGTCGGCCGGGCCGACCACCACGCTCTTCTGCTGCTGGTCCTTGTAGCTGTCGCCGGCTTCATGCTGCGCGCGCTGCGCAATCCGCTGGACGCGCGCCCAGCGCTCGCCGCCGGCCTCGCGGCCGGCTTCGGCCTCTGGCTGTCGGTGGAGTTCCTGCTGGTCGTCGGCCTCTGCCTTGGCGCCCTCGGCCTCCCCTGGCTGCTCGGCGAGCGCGAGCGGGCTGCTCAGAGCAAGTTCTACGCCTTCGGCATGAGCGCCATCCTGCTCGTGGCCCTCTTCGTCGAGCGGCCGCTCGAGCGCCTGCTGGAGCCGAGCTACGACAGCGTCTCCAGCGTGCAGTACCTGCTGGCGGTCGCCGTGCTGCTGTTCTGGCGGATTGTGGAGACCTTCGAGAGCCGCCGCAGCGGCGCCTCGCGCTTCCTCGGCCGCGCCTGCCTCGGCACGGTCGGCGCGGGCGCCATCGTCCTGCTGCTGGCCAGCACATACCCGCTGTTCTTCGCCGGCCCCATGGCCGACGTCGATCCGCGCATCGTGCCGATCTGGCTCGATCGCGTGCAGGAGATGCGCCCGCTGGTGCCGAGCGACCGCAGCAGCCTCGGCTCCTTCCTTTTCTACCTCGGCGGCGTCGTACTGGTGACGCCGTTCTTTCTCAAGATTCTGGTGGAAGAGCGCGACTCCCCCCGCTTCTTCGCCTTCCTCTTCATCGCCGCCGGCTGCCTGCTGTTCACCCTGGTGGCGATTGCGCACATGCGCTTCTCCGGCTATGCGGAGCTGGCCGCCGTCTTCGCCTTCGCGGTAGTGTTCGACCGCTTCCTGCAATGGAGCGGCCGCATCGCAAACGACCTGCTGCGCGGCCTGCTGCGTGGCAGCTTCATCAGCATCCTGCTGATCGGGCCCATCCTGGTAGGGACCAATCTGATGGTAAAGCCGGCCGGCGCCGTTGACGCCGCCGGCCAGCCGTTGGCCGGCTGCAAGGTGCGTGAGGTAGCAGCCTACCTGGACAGCGATGCAGGCTGGGGCAGCCAACCGCAGACCGTGCTGGCCTTCATGGACGTAGGCCCCGAGCTGCTGTACCGCACACGGCACCGGGTCATCGGCACGCCCTACCATCGCAACGGCGACGGCATCTTCGACGGCTATCGTATTCTGGCCACCACCGACTTCGACGCTGCCCGCGCAGCCGTCGACGAGCGCCGCATCGACCTCGTGCTGCTCTGCCGGTCGCCAGCGGAACGAGCGTTCTATGCGCCCGCAGAGGGTGAAGAGAATCTTTACACCCTGCTCGAGCACGGCGCGCCGCCCACGTGGCTGATGGCGGTTCCCTTGCCGGCCCATCTCCAGCAACAGGCACAACTGTATCGCGTCCTGCGCTGATCGACCCTTGCCGCATTCCCGCTGTCGTTAGCGAATTGTTGAGCCGCGTCTGGGAGGATCGCAGGAGAAGTCCACCGAGGATGCGGCAACAAGCGGGTAGCACGGCATGCCGGGCAACATGGTTCACGAGCAGCAGGCAGCGTTGGCAACCGCCTGGCAGGCAGACGCCCCGCGCGTCGCCGTGCTGCTGCCCTGCTACAACGAGGAAGCCGCCATCGCCCGGGTGGTGCGCGCCTTCCGCGAGGCGCTGCCCCAGGCGCAGGTCTATGTCTACGACAACGCCTCCTCGGATCGCACCAGCGTGGTGGCGGCGGAGGCCGGCGCGGTTGTGGTGCAGGAGCCGCTACGCGGCAAGGGCAACGTGGTGCGCCGCATGTTCGCCGACATCGAGGCCGACATCTACGTGCTGGCCGACGGCGACGACACCTACGACGCCGCCGCGGCGCCCGGGCTCATCGAGACGCTGTGCCGCGAGCAGCTCGACATGGTCAATGCCGCGCGCAACAATACCAGCCAGGAGGCCTACCGCCGCGGCCACAGGTTCGGCAACCGGCTGTTCACGCGGCTGGTGAGCACGCTCTTCGGCAAGCGCTTCGACGACATTCTCTCCGGCTACCGGGTGTTCTCGCGCCGCTTCGTGAAGTCCTTCCCCGCCCTCGCCAAGGGTTTCGAGATCGAAACCGAGCTGACCGTCCATGCCCTGGAGCTGCGCATGCCGGTGCGCGAGGTGATGACCGCCTACAAGGAGCGCCCGGAAGGCTCGGTCAGCAAGCTCAGCACCTTCCGGGACGGCTTCCGCATCCTGCGCACCATCCTGCGCCTCGCCAAGGAGGAGCGCCCCCTGGCGTTCTTCTCCGCCGGCGGCGCCGTGCTGGCGCTGGCCGCGGTGGCGCTCGCCTTCCCTCTCCTGCTGACTTATCTGGACAGCGGCCTGGTGCCGCGCCTGCCGACGGCGGTGCTGGTCTGCGCCCTCATGATCCTCGCCTTCCTCAGCCTCGCCTGCGGCCTGATCCTCGATTCCATGACGCATGGCCGGCGCGAGATGAAGCGGCTGCACTACCTGACGCTGCCGGCGCCGCCGCGCCGGACTCTGGCCGGAGCCGTCGCAACTGCGCCCGGCGCGCCGCGCGTCCAGCAAAGGCATGCCGTCTAGCTTTCCTGCTTTTCAGCGGCGATTTCACATCGTGTCGGATTTTAATAAACTATACTGGTAATTTAACCAAGCATTGTAGTTTTAATTGCATGATTTCGTAGATTTATTATTGATCATGGCATTGATAAAACGATTTTCGTTTTACCGTTTCTTAATGCGCAAGGTCGAATATTCGCCTCGGATATGCGTGCATAGGAGGTCGCAATCATGATCACTACCATTAAGTCCTTTCTGACCGACGAGTCCGGCGCCACCGCCATCGAGTACGGCCTGATCGCCGCTCTGGTGTCGGTGGCCGCCATCGCCGCCCTGCAGTCCCTCGGCAACTCGCTCGACAACATCTTCGGCGTTGTCGACAACGCGCTGAGCGATGCGGCTGCGGGCGCCGCGGAAGACGGCGGCGGTACCTGATACAGCCCCTGCGGACCGGCAGGCCCCCGGGCCTGCCGTCTTCCCAACCGAGAGATAGGGCCCGGGGAGCGATCCCCGGGCCCTATTCTTCTTCCGAAGAGGCTGTGCGAAGTCTGTGACCTCGCCACGCCGTTAAGAAGTTTGTGGGAAACGTCATGACGGACTTGATGGCCGCGACGGCGGAGTTCACGATCCTCGCCTTTGCCGGGCTGCTGATCGCGGCTGCCGCCAGCGATTGGCGCAGCCTGACGATTCCGAACCGCTACAGCCTCGCGATCGTCGCACTGTTCCCGTCCTACATGCTGGTCACCGGCAATGCCGACTGGGCCATGCATCTCGCGCTCGGCAGCGGCGCCTTCGCCCTCGGCTTTCTGCTCTTCGCCCTGCGCCTCTGCGGCGGTGGAGACGTGAAGCTCTTTGCGGCCGTCAGCCTCTGGGCCGGCCCCTCGCTTTTCATTCCCTTCGCCTATTACACCGCCCTGGCCGGTGGCCTGATGGCGCTGGTTCTTTGGCTCAATCACAAGGTCAAGCGGGCGGGCATTCCCGCGAACCTGCTGTTCGTGCGCAGCGATGCCGCCTTCGCCAAGCAACCGATGCCCTATGGCGTCGCCATCGCCGCCGGCGGCCTCTTCGTGGCGCTGCAGCTCCTGCTGAAGGTCTGAACTCATGTCAGTCAGAAACATCATCCTGATCGCGCTGGCGCTGCTGATCACCGCCGGCACCACCGTCGTGGCACGAAGCTGGCTGGCCGCGCAGCGCGCCCAGCCTGTGACGGCCGCACAGCCGGCTCCCGAGCCGGAGGGCGTCAAGGTGCTGGTGGCCAAGATCGCCCTTCCCACCGGCGTGTTCATCCAGGAGGACCAGCTCCGCTGGCAGATCTGGCCCGTCGACAACCTCCCGGAAACCTACCTGACCGAAGAAGAGACCAAGCCGGAAGACCTCTACGGCGCCGTCGTGCGCCGCGGCTTTACGGCCGGCGAGCCGATCGTGTCGAGGCGGGTCATCCTCCCCGGCGACCGCGGCTTTCTGGCCGCGGTGCTGCGCCCCGGCTTCCGCGCCATCGCCATCCGCGTGAACGCCACCTCGGGCGTCAGCGGCCTGGTCTTTCCGGGCGACCGCATCGACCTCATCCTGACCCATTCCATCACCGACCGCACCCGCACCGAGCCGATCGAGCGCCGCGTGAGCGAGACCATCCTCGAGAACGTCCGTGTGCTGGCCATCGACCAGACCGTCGACGAGAACGCGAGCGAGCCGAGCTATGCCAGCAACTTCACCCTGGAGGTGACGCCGAAGCAGGCCGAAATGGTCTCCGTCGTGCGCGAGCTCGGTGCCCTCTCCATCAGCCTGCGCAGCCTCGCCAAGGACGAGGAGGAGTTGGAGCGCCTGGTGAACCGCGATCCGGGCGAGGCGCTGCCGGAAACCAATCCCCACCGCGGCGACACCCACACCTGGGACAGCGAGGTGAGCCGCCTGGTCGGCCTGCGCGGCGGCCGCGACAATAAGAAGGTTGTTAACATTACCCGTGGTAATCAGGTTGAGGAGCAGCGCTTCTAGATGGGTGCGGTGATGCGGCTGGTTTCGCGGTTGGTTTCAAGGTGTTGGATGACAGCGCTGGTGCTGTCGGCTGGGCTTGCGGCCGGCGACGCCCAGGCGGCGCTGCAGGGCCGCGCTGTGCCGACCAACGGCGATCCCATTGCCATCGAGATCGGCGAAGGCCAGCTCCTGCGCCTGGACCGCGCGATGGCCTCGGTGTTCATCGCCAACCCCGAGATCGCCGACGTCACCGCCAAGTCCGACCGCCTGCTCTACCTGTTCGGCAAGCGGGTCGGCACCACGACGCTCTTCGCCCTCGACGGCAACGACAATGTCATCGCCAACGTCTCGGTGACGGTCGACCACAGCCTGACGCGCCTGCAAGGCGCTTTGAACGACCTCCTGCCCGACGGGGAGATCGTCGCCTCTTCCGTTGACGGCGCGATCGTGCTTGCCGGCCATGTTGCCACGGCAACCGAGGTCGAGAACGCCCGCCGCCTGGCAGCCCGCTTCGTCGGCGAGGGCGGCGAGGTGATCAGCCGTCTTGCCGTTACCGCGCCCAACCAGGTGAACCTGCGCGTGCGCATCGCCGAGGTCTCGCGCGAGATCACCCGCCAGTTCGGCTTCAATTGGGACATCTTTGTCGACGGCGGCTTCCAGTTCGGCCTGCAGTCGCTGCCGCCGGTCGCCGGCATCAACTCGATCTTCGGCAGCGGTGACATCGGCGATGCCTCGATTGATGCGCTGATCGATGCCCTGGCCGAGGACGACCTGATCACCATCCTTGCGGAACCCAACCTGACGGCTGTCACCGGCGAGACAGCCAGCTTCCTCGCTGGCGGTGAGTTCCCCATCCCGGTGTCGCAGGACGAGGACACCATCACCGTCATCTTCAAGCAGTTCGGCGTCAGCCTCGCTTTCACCCCCACCCTGGTCGGCCGCAGCCGCATCTCCATGCGCGTGCGCCCGGAGGTCAGCCAGCTCTCGACCGCCGTGCAGGTGGTTGCCGGCGGCCTCTCGATCCCCTCGCTCACCACCAGGCGGGCGGAGACCACCGTGGAGCTGGCCTCCGGCCAGAGCTTCGCCATCGCCGGCCTGATCCAGGACAACTCGCGCCAGGAGCACACCAAGATCCCCGGCCTCGGCGACCTGCCGATCCTCGGCGCCCTGTTCCAGAGCGACCGCTTCCAGCGCAACGAGACCGAGCTGGTGATCATCGTCACGCCCTACATCGTGCGTCCGGTCGATGCCGACGCGCTGCAGACCCCGCTCGACCCCTATCGGGCACCGCCGGCAGTCTCGCAGAACGAGGGCGCGCAGCCCCGGACCGTGCCGGTGAACCCGGTGCAGGCCCAGCATTTCGGCGAGGCCGCCGCAAACACCGGCTTCATTCTCGATTAGGGACGACCGCCATGCAGCGCAACCTTCGTTTCAAGCTGACTGCCGCGCTCTCCCTTGCGCTCGCCACCGCCGCCTGTGCCGCCGACCCTGAGCGCAGCAAGGAGGCACAGGCAATTGCGGACACCATCAACGTCGCCTTCCACCACGCCAAGTGGCGCCAGGTTCCGGCCACGCCGGAAAATCAGGCGGAGACCGTCGTGTTCGAGCAGCGGGTCGCCTTCGGGCCCGACACGGCACTGCTCGATCGCGCCGGTCAGGCAGCCATCGATCGCCTGCTGAGCGAGGCCGCGCCGGCCCCGGGCAGCGTGCTCCGCCTCAGCGTCGCCGGCGGCCAAGGCGGCACCGCCGGCCTGGACCGCATGGCCTTGCAACGCCTGGAGAGCGTGCGCGCCGCCCTCGCCGCACGCGGCTACGAGAGCGCGCTGGCCGACAGTGCCGCGGCGCGCGTTGCGGCGTTGGCAGACAACGAAGTCGGGCTGACGATCAGCCGGATCATGGCTGTGCTGCCGGACTGCCGCCAGCCGCAGCCGCTGGCACCGGAGCGCCCTGAATTCACCGGCGCTTTCGGCTGCACCACCGCCTATAACCTCGGCGTCATGATCGCCGACCCCGCCGACCTCGAGCGGGGTCGCGAGCTTGACCCGGCCGATGCCGAGCGTGCCGGCCTTTCCATCCAGCGCTATCGCGTCGGCGAGGAAGAGCCGCTCGAAGACGTGAGCTCGACGAGCCAATGAGCCTGGCTGACCGGATCCTCGCCCAGCACGGCGCCGACAGCGTCGCCGCCGAGTGCGTCGCCTTCGTCGGCGACAACCAGACCCATGCCGTCGTCGCGGCGGTGTTGAAGGAGTACTTCGCCGAGCCGCTGCTGCGCGACGGCGGGCCGAACCAGGCCATCGAGTATCTCGGCAGCACGACGGCGCCCTCGGTGCTGATCGTCGACGTGTCCGAGGCCGCCTCTCCGCAGACCGCCATGCTGGCGCTCGGCGCGGCCCTCCCGGACGGCACCAAGGTCATCGGCATCGGATCGGTGAACGATATCGCCGTCTACCGTGACATCGTCGATTCCGGCGCCTGCGACTACCTCGTCAAGCCAGTCACCGAGAAAGCCCTGGTCTCGGCCCTCAATCGCACCGAGGAGTTGCAGCAAGTAAATGTCGTCGAGACCGCGCCCGAGGAGAAGGCGCGGATCGCTGTGATCGGCTCGCGCGGCGGCGTCGGCTCCAGCACCTTCGCGGTCAATCTCGCTTGGATCCTGGCCGAGGAGCGCAAGTACAAGACGACGCTGATCGATCTCGATCTCGAGTTCGGCACCATCGCGCTGTCGCTCGACCTGGAGCCGACGCGCGGCCTGCGCGAGGCGCTGGAGAACCCCGCCCGCGTCGACGGCCTGTTCATCTCCAGCGCGACGGCCAAGCTCACCGAGAACCTGTCGATCATGGCGACGGAGGAGAACCTCACCACCGAGGTGCAGTACAATCCCAACGCCGTCGACGCCCTGTTCGAGGCGCTGGGCCGCACCAACGATGCCATCGTCGTCGACCTGCCGCGCAGCTCCTACGCCGTGCGGCGACGGGTCTTCGAGTCGGCAACCGAGATCATCCTGGTGACCGAGCTCGGCCTCTCCGGCCTGCGCGATTCGCTGCGCCTGCTGCAGAGCATCCGGGCGGTGGCGCCGGAGACGCCGGTGCGCATCATCGCCAACCGCTCCGCCGGCCCCAAGCAGGCGATGCAGTTGAAGGACTTCCAGAAGGCCCTCGAGCACAAGGTGGACCTGGTGCTGCCCGACGAGCCGAAGGTGTTCAACGCCGCCGCCAACAGCGGAAAGCCGCTCGCCCAGACCCATGCCCGCGCCAAGGTCTGCAAGGCGCTGCGCAAGGTGGCCGGCGACATCCGCCTGCCGGACAGCAACATCGACATGATGAAGACCAAAGGCAAGGGCAAGGGCAAGGACCGAACCGCCGCGAAGGGCCGCAAGCAGCGAAAGCCGGGTCTGTTCGGCCTGTTCAAGCGGAGCTGACGCCAGTGGCGGGGGTGGTCAAGCCGGAACGACCCGGAGACGCCGCCGACGGCGGCATCTCGGACGAAAGCCTGGAGGCCTACCGCCGCCAGCTCCAGCCGAAGGTGCTGGCGCTGTTCGGCGATGACGACGTTACCTCGATCCCACGGCCCGAGCTCGCCCTGCGGATCGGCAACCTGCTGAGCCAGGAGGTCGACCGCAGCGGCACCAAGCTCGGCCTGCTGCAGCGGCGCAAGCTCGTCTCCGCCCTCATCGACTGGCTGCTGCAGTGCAGCGCCATGCAGCCCGACGAGCGCGAGGCGCTGTTGGAGCCAGCGGAGATGCCGCCGGCGCGGCCGGGGGCCGTGACGCCTCCTGAAGGCCAGCCCAAGGGCACGGTCACCTCCCATTCCCGCGTGGTGACCGCCGCCAAGTCTCGCGTGCATCCGCTGGTCATGGAGCGCCTCGACGTCTCCGCCGCCTCCCAGTTGCCGCGCGACGACCTCACCCGCCAGATCGGCGAGATCGTCCGCGAGATCGTCCTCGACGAGAAGCTGAACCTGAACGCGCCGGAGCAGCAGGCGATCGTCGACATCATGCTCGACGACATGCTCGGCCTCGGCCCCCTCGAGCCCCTGCTGGCCGACGAGCTGGTGACCGACATCATGGTCAACGGCCCCAAGCAGGTCTACATCGAGCGCCGTGGCAAGCTGGAACTGACCGACGTCAGCTTCCAGAACGACGAGCACGTGCTGAATATCGCCCGGCGCATCGTTTCGCAGATCGGCCGCCGCGTCGACGAGACGACGCCGCTGGTCGACGCGCGCCTCATGGACGGCAGCCGCGTCAATATCATCATTCCGCCGCTGGCGATCGACGGCCCCTCGATCTCGATCCGCAAGTTCTCCAAGAAAGGCATCACGCTCGACGTGATGACCCAGCAGAACAACATCTCTCCGCCCATGGCGACGGTGCTGAAGATCGCCGCCCGCAGCCGCCTCAACATCCTGATTTCCGGCGGCACCGGCTCGGGCAAGACGACGTTGCTGAACGCGCTGTCGCAGCTCATCGATCCGGGCGAGCGCATCGTCACCATCGAGGACGCCGCCGAGCTGCAGCTTCAGCAGCCCCACGTTGTGCGACTGGAGACGCGCCCGCCGAACCTCGAAGGCAGTGGCGAGATCACCATGCGCGACCTGGTGAAAAACGCCCTGCGTATGCGTCCCGACCGCATCATTCTCGGCGAGGTGCGCGGCGCGGAGGCGGTCGACATGCTGCAGGCCATGAACACCGGCCACGACGGCTCGCTCGGCACGCTGCACGCCAACCGTCCGCGCGAGGCGCTCACCCGCCTGGAGAACATGATCGGCCTCGCCGGCTACAACCTGCCCGCCAAGGCGGTGCGCACGCAGATCGCCTCCGCGATCGACATGATCGTGCAGGTCTCGCGCATGCGCGACGGCATGCGCCGCATCACCCATATCGAAGAGATCGTCGGTATGGAAGGCGATATCATCACGTCGCAGACCCTGTTCAGCTACGAGTTCCAAGGCGAAGGCAAGGACGGCCTGCTGCTCGGCAGCTTCAAGTCCTCCGGCCTGCGGCCGCACTTCGCTCCCAACGCCGCCTACTTCAGCCTCGACAAGCCGCTTCTCGAGGCAATGGGATGAGGGTCGATCTTCCCTTCCAACTCGGGTCTGTTCCCATCGAATGGATCCTGGCCGGGCTGCCCGTGCTGGCGCTCTCGATGATTCTCCTCGCGCTGCTCGGCGGCGGTTCTGCCGAGAAGCAGACGCGCCGACGCATCGAGCGCATCCGCGCCAGCAACGCGCCGACGCTGACGCCGCAGCAGATGGTCTCAATCCGTCTCAGCGACAACGACAGCGGCATCGTTCTCCTCGACGGGCTGATCAAGCATCTGGTGCCGCGCCCGGACCTGCTGCGTCGGCGGCTCGCCCAGGCAGGCCTGCGCACTTCCCTCGGCAAGTACGTGATGATCTCGCTGGCGGTCGGCGGTGTGACCTTCGGCCTGCTGCTGTTCTTCAAGGTCGGCTCCCTGCTGGTCGCCGGCCTCTTCGGTCTTTTCGCTGCCATCATGCTGCCCCACGCGACGCTCGGCTTCCTGGTGGGCCGGCGGCGCAACCGCTTCATCGACCGTTTCCCGGAGGCCATCGACCTCATGGTGCGCGGCCTGCGCTCCGGCCTGCCGATCACCGAGTCGATCCGGGCTGCCGGACAGGAGATCGTCGATCCGGTCGGCATCGAGCTGCGTCGGATAACCGACGCGGTCCGCCTGGGCGCCAAGCTCGAGGAGGCGCTGTGGGACTGCTCCCGCCGCCTCGACATCCAGGAGTTCAACTTCTTCACGGTTGCCCTGGCGATTCAGTCGGAAACCGGCGGCAACCTCGCGGAGACGCTGGCCAACCTCTCCGACGTTCTGCGTCGCCGACGCCAGTTGAAGCTGAAGATCAAAGCCTTGTCGTCCGAAGCCAAGGCGAGCGCCTACATCATCGGCTCCCTGCCCTTCGTCATGGCCATACTGATCTACCTGGTGAACCCCGGCTACATCGCCGATCTCTGGCTCGATCCGCGCGGATTCTTCCTGGTGGGCCTCGGCTTCACCAGCTTCGCGATGGGCATCGGCGTGATGTACAAGATGGTGAAGTTCGAGATATGACCTTCGCCGATCTACTCCCGTCCGGCATGTCGGTGGAGGACCTTCTGGTCTACATGTCCTCGCTGTCGGTGCTGGTCAGCGTGCTGGCGGTGTGGTTTGCCTTCCTGCACCGCGACGTCACCGCGCAGCGCGCCCGCCTCATCGCAGCGCAGCGCCGCGACATGCGCTCAGACATGATGGGACCGCGGCGGCGCGAGGCGCATCAGTCAAGCATGACTGTCATGCGCAAGGTGGTGGGCACCCTGAAGTTGCTGCGCAGCGCCCAGGCCAACAAGGTCGCCCATAAGCTGACCTGCGCGGGCTGGCGCCACAAGGATGCCATCGTCCGCTTCTTCTTCGCCAAGTTCGCCCTGCCATTCCTGTTCGGCGGGATCGCGGTCGTGCTGCTCTATGTCCTGGACGCCTATTCCATGACCTCGACATGGAAGGCAGGAACGGCATTGGGCGCCACGCTGTTCGGCGCCTATCTTCCCGACATCATGGTCTATAACGCGGCGCAGAAGCGCCGTGAGGCGATCCGCAAGTCTCTGCCGGACGCCCTCGACCTCATGGTAATCTGCGCCGAGGCCGGCCTCAGCCTCGACGCCACGCTGATGCGGGTGGCCGAGGAAATGCAGAAGACGGCGCCGGAGCTATCGGACGAGTTCAGCCTTACCGGCCTCGAGCTCGGCTTTCTGCCGGATCGCCGCACCGCCATGCAGAACCTCGCCAAGCGTACCGACCTCACCGTGCTGCGGGGCATGGTCGGCACCCTGCTGCAGGCGGAGCGCTATGGCACGCCGCTGGCCCAGTCGTTGCGCGTGCTCTCCGCCGAATCCCGTGAAGAGCGCGCCATGAAGGCCGAGGAGAAGGCCGCGCGGCTGCCGGCGCTGCTCACCGTGCCGATGATCATCTTCATCCTGCCGCCGCTCTTCGTGGTGCTGATCGGACCCGCGATCCTGCGCACCATGGACGCCCTCAGCAAGATGTAGGGCAGCTCACAGGACCGGCGCCAGCAGCCGGGACAGGCCGACCCCGAAGCGGAACCAGAACGACCGCTCGTCGAGTTCCCCGGGCGCGACGCGGCGGCTGAGCGCGAAGTCCTCGCGCAGCATGGCCTCGACAGCGGCCGAGAACGGTCGGTCCGCCACCACGATCGACAGCTCGAAGTTGAGGCGGAACGAGCGGTTGTCGAGATTGGCGGTGCCGATGGAAACGATGTCATCGTCCACCAGCAACACCTTCTGGTGCAGGAAGCCCGGCTGGTAGCGGTAGATCTCGATGCCAGCGCGCTCCGCCATCGCGTAGTAGCCATAACTCGCCAGTTGAACCAGCATCTGGTCGACCCTCTGCGGCAGCAGGATCCGCACCTCGACGCCGCGCAGCCGCGCGAGTTCCAGGGCGGAGACGATCTGCTCGTCCGGCACGAAGTAGGGGCTGGCGATCCAGATGCGCTGCCGGGCGCTGCGCAGCGCCTCCAGGAAGAAGAGCTCGCAATTGTCCAGCACGTCGGCCGGGCCGGTCGGCATGGCCAGCACACGCTGGCCGTCCGCGTCCGCCACCTGCGGCTCCCAGCTCAATTCCGGGAGCTCGTGGGCAGCCCAGAACCAGTCCTCTACAAAGGCGAGCTGCACCGCCTGCACCGTTGGCCCGGCAATGCGCAGGTGGGTGTCGCGCCACGGGCCCATGGCCGCGCTGCGGCCGAGGTACTCGTCGCCGAAGTTCAGCCCGCCGACAAAGGCCATGTGGCCGTCCGCAACCAGTATCTTGCGGTGGTTGCGGAAGTTCAGTTGGAAGCGGTTCACGGACCCCTGGGTGGTGCCGAAGGGGCGCACCACCACGCCGGCGGCACGCAGCTCGGCAATGAAGAGATGCGGCAGCCCATAGCTGCCGATCTCGTCGTAGAGCATGTAGATCCTGAGGCCGTCTCGGGCGCGCCGCGTGAGCCGCGCCTTGAGGTCGCGGCCGAGATCGTCATCGCGCAGAATGTAGACCTGCAGCAGAAGGTAGTCCTGTGCCGCTTCGATCGCCTCGAACATGGCGGCAAAGGCTTCCTCGCCGTTCTTCAGCAGCTCGACGCTGTTGCCGCGGGTGAACGGCAGTCCGGCGAGCTGCTCGAATACCCGCAGGTGCACCGCATCCGGCGGCAGGATGGCGCGGTGGCCGCATTCGAGCCGCTCCCGCAGGGCCGCGGCGACGCTGTGGATCTCGAGATCGCCGGAGCGGCGCGCTGCAACATAACCGTGGAACTTTCCGCGCCCGAACACCCAGTAGAGCGGCAGAGCGACATAGGGAAAGGTCAGCAGCGAGATCGACCAGGCGACCGCGCCCTGCGACGTGCGCGTTCGCACCGCCGCGTGCAGCGCCGAGGCAATCCCGGAGAGGTGAACGAAGCCGGCCAGCAGGGCAAGCGCCAGCCACAGATGGTCGGAAAGCCACTGGCTCATCGGCCTGTCGCGTCGCTCCGCCGCGCGGCGGTCTTAGGCCCCGGCGGCATCAGGCACCGGAACGGCAAAGCCCTCGAGCTGGGCGTCGATGGCGGCCCTCAGCGCGTCGGGATTGACCGGCTTCTGCAGCGCCGGGAATCCCTGCTTGGCAATCTCCTGCAGTTCCTCCTGGCCCTGGTCCGCGGTCACGATGAGCACCGGCACGCTGCGCCGGCAGAGCACCCGCAGGCGTCCCGCGGCCCGCGCGCCGTTGGGCACGCGCGGCAGGCGGTAGTCGGCAATGATGAGATCGACGCCTTCCGGCGCGGCGGCGACCAAGGTCGCTGCGGCATCGTAGTCTCCGGCGGTCATCACGGCGCAGCCCCAGGATTCGAGGACGCGGGCCATTCCCTTGCGGACCTGTGGGTCGTCGTCGAGCACCAGCACGGTGATCCGGCGCGGCATAATGCCGCCGGCCGTTGCCTGCGACGGCAGGCGCGGCGGCACCACCGCCTCGCCGGTCATGTCGAGCTCGATGCCGAACACGCTGCCCTGCCCCTGCACCGAGCGCAGGAATATCTCATGACCCAGGATGTTGGCCAGGCGCCGGACGATGGCCAGACCGAGTCCGGCGCCGCAGCGTCGCTCGCGCGCCGGATTGTCGAGCTGATGGAACTCCTCGAAGATCCTCCGGCGCTCCTCCTCCGGGATGCCGATCCCGGTATCCCAGACCTCGATGCGCAGCTTGCCGTGGCAGCGCCGGCACCCGAGCAGGATGCGCCCTTCCGACGTATAGCGGACCGCGTTGGACAGCAGGTTGCCGAGAATGCGCTCGAGCAGATGCGGATCGCTGTGGATCACCTGGCTGGACGGCACCATGCGCAGGGCGAGGCCGCGCTCGCGCGCCTGCGGCCCGTAGACGCGGGCCATACGGTCCAGCAGTTGCTGAACCGGAAAGTCCATCGAGGAGCCTCCGCGCTTGCCGCTCTCCAGTTCCGAGACGTCGAGCAGGGCGTTCAGCAAGCGCCCGGTCGCGTTGCACGCCTCGCGCAGATCGCCGACGATGGCACGCACCTCGCCGACGTCCGTCGTGCCTTCCAGCGCAGCGACGAACAGCTCGATGGCATGCAGCGGTTGCCTCAGGTCGTGGCTCGCGGCGGCCAGAAAGCGGGTCTTGGCGCGGTTCGCCCGCTCGGCCGTCTCGCGGGCCTGCTTCAGCTCGGTGATCTCAGTCGATATCGTGGCGATGCCGCCGTCGCTGGTACGCCGGTCGGTCAGAAGATAAGTCCGGCCGTCGTTCCAGGGGACTTCGAAATGCCCTTGAGCCGCGCGATGGGCGGCGACGCGGCGGCGGACCCAGTCCTCCCGCTCGGCATCGCTTTCCAGTCCCGCGATGCAGCCGTTGTAGGCACTGGACCTGGCGATTTCCTCGAATGAAACGCCAGACGCCGCGCAGAGCTCGTCGCCGAAGCCCCGCCAGCGGTAGGTCTCGTTGCAGAGCACCAGGCGATCTTCGGCATCGAACAGGCCAAAGCCGCCGGAAATCGATTCGATGGCATCGCTCAGGCGCTCCTCGGCCGCCTCGGCGCGGCGGCGCGCCTCGACCTCGGCGGACTCGTCCTCGGCCACGCCGCGATAGCCGCGGAACCGCCCGGTGCGGTCGTAGTAAGGCTTGCCATTGATCCGCCAGCGGAAGCGCCCGCCCTCCGGACTGTTGTAGACCAGCCGCAGATCGCTCACCGGCCGGCGGGCCTGCAGGTCGTCCCGCAGAGCGCGCCAGAAGACATCGAATGCGGGATTGGCGCCGAACAGCTCCCACAGCGTCCGCCCGGTCGCCTCAGCCGCGGTCGGCCGCGAGCGGCCCGGCCCCTTCTGCACCTCGAGAAACGACGAGAAGCGCAGTGATTCGTCCATCTCCCAGAACCCGCCCGGCCCCGACTGCGCGAAGTCACGGAAGCGCTGCTCGCTCTCCTTCAGCGCCTCTTCCGCCGCGACCTGCTCGGTCACGTCGAAACGGATGCCGATGAAGCCACCGCACGCCAGAAGATTGTTGTGGGCCTCGATCCACCGTCCCTCGCTGGTCTTGGTGCGGAAGGTGGGATGCTTGGGGAAAGGATCGGACGCCGGCCGCGCGCGGATCGTGCGCTCGTCGCTCGCCAGCACGGTGAACTGGTCGCGGTCGAACGCGAGCTTCATGAGCTCCAGGTAGGAAGCACCGGCCTTCAGGGCGCCGGCCAGCTTCGGATAGAGGTCGCGGTACTTCTGATTGCACAGCAGAAGGCGGCCTTCGTTGTCGAACCAGACGAAGCCATCGGTCATGCTCTCGATCGCTTCGATCAGCAGCGCACGCGAGCGTGCCGCCTCCCGCTCGCTGTCGAGGAGCCGGCGCTCGATGGCCTCACGCTGCGCCGCGTCCCTTGGCGTCAGGGTGACGGTCCAGATGCGGCTAGCTCCAGAGGAGCCGGTGCCTGAAGACAGCGGCGTCCACTCGCAGGTGAGCGCCCTCGCCGCCGCGCCGCGAAGCCGTATCAGCACGGTCTCACTTGCCACCTGGTCGGTGGCAAAGCACTCATGCAGGCACCGCTCGTCCTGCGCGCTGCGATTGTTTTGCGAGAACTCGGCAAGCTGGCAGCCGGCGGCCAACGACAGTGCCCGGCCGGTCAGTCGCTCGAAGGCCCGGTTGCCGTAGACCAGCTCCGGCTCGACCGCGCCGTCGCGCCGCACGGCCAGGGCGACCGCAACCGGCAGGGCCTCCAAGGCCTCCCGCGCCAGCCCCGCCTGCGCCCAGACATCCGCGGGCGCCCAGACTTCCTCGGACCCCGGGCCCTGGTCCAGCGATTTCGCACCCTCCATCGCGCCACACCCCACTTTGGCCAAGCTGAGCCGATTATAGCGGCATCGCGGGGCCGCGCAGCGACCCCTGCGTCTGGCCGCCGCCCGCATGCTCCGCCGCCAAGCATTCAGGAAGCATTAACCACACTCTACTAATGGTAGAACCGCCAACCCTTAACCAAAGCTCAAGGGGTCCTGTCATAGCGTAGGACAGGTCAAAGGCAATCGGAATTCGGAGCATCGGCCGTGCCGAAGTACGACGTGAAGCTTCAGTTGGACGACGAAGAGCACCAGATCCACCTGGAGATTTACCAACAGGTGATCTCGGTGCAGGAGCAAACCGAGGAAGAGGTCGTCCACCGCGCCAAGCAGCAGTTCCGCCACTGGGCGGAGAGCCGCGGGCCGGAGTGGAAGCTGATTGCCCTGCGGGTACCCTTCGCCGCCGTCACCGACAGCGAGATCCGCGTCAAGCATTGAGCGGACGCGGCGACGGCCGGCCGCCCTTCCCGCCTCCCAACGCTAGCGCACCACCACGAAGCAGGCCTGGCCCTGGCTGATCAGGTCGTCGCAGGCTGCCGCGGCGCCGTCCTGCGTGCCGAAGGCGCCCGCCTGCACGCGGTAGAACACGCCGCGCTCGCCCAGCCGCGCCTCGTCCACCACCAGCCGCAGCGGCTGCAGCACCTGGGGATAGCGCGCCTGCAGGCGCTCCCACTCATCGGTCACCCTGTCGCCATCGGCCACTGCCGAAATCTGTACCAGGATCGTTCCTGTCGGCGCATCCCAGGCCTGCACCGCGAAGGTAGGCGCCGCGCCCGCCGCCGGCGCAGGCGCTTCGTCCGCATCGGCCTCCGGCGCCTCCGACTCAGCCGGCAGCGGTGGGAAC
>DATCXZ010000130.1:0-16265 GCA_036570545.1 Kiloniellaceae bacterium | reverse complement strand
CGGGCATATATGCCCGCCAGGCGCTGCAGGCCCTCGGCCTGTGGGACCAGGTGGCCGACCGCCTGGCGCCGGCCGCCAACGTGCGCGCCGCCCTTGCGCTGGTCGATCGCGGCGAGGTGCCCGCCGGCATCGTCTACGAGACCGACGCCGCGATCTCGCCTCGGGTAAGGATCGTCGACGCCTTTCCCGACGAGGCGACGCCGCCCATCGTCTACCCGCTGGCGATCGTCGCCGGCCGCGACAGTCCCGCCGTGCGCGCGGCCTACGATTTTCTCAGGAGCGACGAGGCCACAGCGATCTTCGCGAAGCACGGCTTCACCCGCGCCAGCGCCGGAAGCTGAGCCCGGCACGCCCGCATGCTCGAACTGACCCCCCTGGAGATCGAGGCGCTCGGCCTCAGCCTGAAGGTGGCGCTGTGGAGCATGCTCGTGAGCCTGCCCTTCGGCGTTGCCGTCGCCTGGCTGCTCGGGCGCCACGAGTTCTTCGGCAAGACCCTGATCGACGGCCTCGTCCACCTGCCGCTGGTGCTGCCACCGGTGGTGGTCGGCTATCTGCTGCTGCTGTTGCTCGGGCGCCAGGGGCCGCTCGGCGCCTGGCTCCATGCCAACGTCGGCATCTCGTTGCCGTTCACCTGGGAGGGTGCCGCGCTGGCGGCCGCGGTGATGGCCTTTCCGCTCATGGTGCGCGCCATTCGTCTCTCTCTCGAGACGGTCGACCAGAAGCTGGAGACGGCGGCGCGCACGCTGGGGGCCAGCCGCTTCGACGTCTTCCTCACCGTCACCCTGCCGCTGACGCTGCCGGGCATCCTGGCTGGCGCGGTGCTCGCCTTTGCGCGCAGCCTCGGCGAGTTCGGCGCCACCATCACCTTCGTCTCCAACATTCCGGGCGAGACCCGCACGCTGCCGCTGGCGCTCTACAGCCTGATCCAGACGCCCGGCGGCGAGGCCGGCGCGCTGCGCCTGGCGGTGCTTTCGGTGCTGCTGTCGCTGGCCGCCCTGGCCGCCTCCGAGCTGATCGCCCGCCGCCTGCGGGCACGGCTCGCCGGCTGACGGAGGCAACGGCACTGCTGGAAGTCGACGTCTCCCATCGCCTCGGCGAGTTCAGCCTGGATGCCCGCTTCTCCTGCCAGGCGGCCGGCGTCACCGCGCTGTTCGGGCGCTCGGGCGCCGGCAAGACCACGCTGGTGAATATGCTGGCAGGCCTGCTGCGCCCGACGCGCGGCCGCATCGTGCTGCGCGGACAGACGCTGTTCGATTCGCAGCGTGGCATCGACCTGCCGCCGGAGCGTCGGCGCCTCGGCTACGTGTTCCAGGAAGGCCGTCTGTTTCCCCACCTTTCGGTGCGCCACAACCTGCTCTACGGCTTCCGCCGGGCGCCGGCGGCCGAGCGGCCGCTCGGCCTCGAGCGGGTGATCGCCCTGCTCGGCATCGAGCCGCTGCTGGAGCGCCGTCCGGGGTCGCTGTCGGGTGGCGAGAAGCAGCGCGTCGCCTTGGGCCGGGCGCTGCTGGCGAACCCCCGCCTGCTGCTGATGGACGAGCCCCTGGCCGCGCTCGACCAGCCGCGCAAGGAGGAGATTCTGCCGTTCATCGAGCAGCTCAAGAGCGAGCTCGATCTGCCGATCGTCTACGTCTCGCATTCCATGCAGGAGATCGTGCGCCTCGCCGACACCCTGGTGCTGATGTCGCACGGGCGCATCGAGGCGGTGGGCCCGCTGGAGGAGCTGACCAGCCGGCTCGAGCTGCGCCCGCTCACCGGCCGCTACGACGCCGGCGCGGTGGTCACCGCGACCGTCGCCGGCCAGGACAAGATGTTCGGCCTCACCGAGCTGCGCTTCGCGGGGGGCCGCCTCAAGGTGCCGCACCTCAACCTGCCGCTCGGCCAGGCGCTGCGCGTGCGGATCCGCGCCCGCGACGTCTCAATCGCCCTGGCCCCGCCAAAAGATATTAGCATTCTCAACGTGATACCTTGCGTTATTGCAGCGATAGGCGAGGAAAAGGCGCCACAGATCGATCTCCGCCTCGATGCCGGCGGTGCGCCGATCTGGGCGCGCATCACCGCCCGCTCCCGCGCCGCCCTGGAGCTGCGGCCCGGCCTGCAGGTCTATGCCCTGGTGAAGAGCGTCGCGATCGACCGCCAGAGCCTCGGCTGGCGCGACGACACCGCCCGCTTTCTGGCCGAAGACGACTGAATCGCGCGACAGGGCCGCAGCCCTTTGGTACCATGGCCTTGCACTGGCGGGCTTGCACTGGCTCGCGCCGGCGACCTGTCACCCGGCGCGCTGGACAGCGGAATTTGGACCATGAGCTTGCATACACTGAACGAACTCGCGATCGTCCGGGCCCGCCTGCTCCGCGACCACCAGCAGCGGGACTCCACCCTCGCCGAAGCCAGCATCAGCGAGCTCGACGACGCCATCATCTCGCGCCCGGCGACCACCCCCGACGAGGGCATCGCCAAGCTGGAGCTGGCCCGCGACCTGGCGGCCGCCAAGGGCAAGACGAAGATCGTGAAGCTCATCGAGGGCGCCCTTCTGGTGCTGCGCCATTAAGGCGCGGCGCCTGGATAGAAGTGGAAGGGGGCGAATAGGAGTCTACAAGGCAGCCCCGGAAGGGTAAGATGGCGTTCGTTCCCCGTTTCTCCAGCGATGTTTGAAGAAGCAAGCTCAAGATCATGAAAAAGCACGATATCCTTATCGAACCCTGGCGCGGCAATCCGGGCCCGCGCAGCCAGCGCGGCAACGATGGCTTCCGCTGGACCGTCTCCTACGAGAGGGACGGGCGCTTTTATGCCCAGGGTTTCGCGGACTCCCATGCGGAGGCGCGCGCCGCCGCCGAGTCCTACCTCAAGGAGCAGGGCGTCGACCTCAACTGGCAGGCCGGCCCCAGTTCCTCGGTCAAGGTGCTGCGCCCGCGCTCCAAGACCAACACCGGGCGCGGCGCCGGCCGGGCCTGAAAGCCCCCCGCCTGCCGCGGCCCCGCCAGGGAAGCGTGCCGCAGCAGGCGTCGCCGGCCGTGCCGGCTTGTCTCATTCGTGCTCGTCGGAAATCTCGCCTTCCTTGAACAGGAAGGTCCTCAGTTGGCGATCGAAGTCACCGCTGTTCCGGCGTAGCCATTCGAGCACCATCGCGGCGTGCTCGATCTCCTCGCGCATGTTGTGCAGCAGGATTTCCTTGAGCTGCGTATCGTCGCAGTCGTCGGCGCGCTGGCGGTACCAGTCGACTGCCTCCAACTCCTCCATCAGAGAAACGATGGCATGGTGGAATTGGATGGTTTCTTTGCTCAGCCGCTCGCGCGGGGCATGCATGCTTGTGCTGGATGCAGCCATGAACCTGTCACCCTTTCAGTATTGTTGATCTCTCCGTGAAGGTGGCCAGGCTCCCGGCCTGTTTCACCCTCGGCCCTACTGTGCCGGGAAGGCCTCGCCGCGGCAACGGAGCGCTATGCGGCGTGCTATCGCCCTGCAGCCATCGCTGCGGGTCCCGCGAGCGCTGCAGTGCGCTCGCGGGACCCGTTCCGATTCGCTGAGCGGCTAGATTGCGGCTGTCGTGCGGCGCGGGCCGGCAATCAGCCAGATGATGAGGCCGACCACCGGCAGCAGCAGGACAAGAAGGATCCACAGAATCTTACCGCCTGTGCTGGCGCCGGAGCCGAGCACGTTCACGATGGCCCAGATGTCGAGGGCCAGGACGATAAGGCCGAAGATACCGCCGATTTCGAGATCCATGATCCATCTCCCGCGCGTTGCCGATACGTCGCGAGAACAACGCTTAAGGCAGGATCATGTTCCGGTGGTGGTACTCGCGAGCCAGGTAGCTGTCGAAACCCGTCCCGCTGGATAAACTCGAATGGTTCCGCGCAGTCCTCGGAAAAGGCTGCGAAGAGGGAGCGACGGTCCCTCAGCTCATGCGGGCGCTGCTCTCGAAGAACAGGGCCTGGCTGATGGCCGCCTGCACCGTGCTCTCCTGAAACGGCTTGGTGATCAGGAAGGTCGGCTCCGGCCGTTCTCCCGTCAGCAGCCGATCGGGGTAGGCCGTGATGAAAATGACGGGAACCTCGAAATCGCTGAGGATGTCGGTGACCGCATCGATGCCCGACGAGCCGTCGGCGAGCTGAATGTCGGCGAGGACGAGGCCGGGATTGTGGCTGCGTGCCGCCGCCACGGCGGAACTGCGGGTATCGGCGATGGCGGCGACCTTGTGGCCGAGACCCTGCACGATGCCTTCCAGATCCATGGCGATGATCGGCTCGTCCTCGATGATGAGCACGTGGGTTGCGGTCTGGCGATCGATCTCGGCGATCGCGCTCGCCAGGAGGCCGGCGATCTCCTCCTCGTCCGCTTCGAGAATGGCGGCAGCCTCGTCGCGCGAGAAGCCCTCCATGGCGGTCAACAGCAAGGCCTGGCGCGAGCGCGGCGTCAAGGCGGCCAGGCGTCTTTGGGCAATCGCCTCGCGGCCGTCGCCGTCGCCGTTGTCGTCGTGGGCCGGCGCCTCGAAGGGAGCCTGGGAGGCGGACCAGATCTTCTGGAAGATCTGGTAGAGGCCGACGCGGGGCGTCGTGTTTCTGGGGAACTCATTCGGGGCCTGGAGAATTGCCTCGAGGGAAGCGGCGACATAGCGATCCCCGCGCTCCTGATTGCCCGTCAGGGCGCGGGCATAGCGACGAAGAAGAGGCAGATGCGGCCCAATCGATTGAGAAATGGACATTCGTTATACTGTGCTCCCCTGAACACCCGGGTATGAACGTAGAATCGCAGACGCTTCCAGCGGCCGCGGACAGACAATTCATGCGCTCCCAAAAAAGTTCCACAGCAGGGAACTTTTTTGGCGACGACGCGTTCCTTTGCCGTAAAATAGAACGTTTTCAGGCATTTGTGCCGTGTTCATAAAAGATCAAAGCGGGGAGTCGTTCCAAGTCAACAGGCCAAGTCAAAAGGATGACGCGCCAGGAACCACAGCGCCCGGACTAGGGATATGATGAACGACGAACGTGATACCGCGCCTGACCGGCGCCCACCGGCAGCGGCCAAAAAGGCTGGCTCCGGCAAGGAAGATTGGATCGGCGCGCATCTGCGGCGGGTCTACGACGAAGCCCTGAGCGAACCCGTTCCCGATCGTTTTCTTTCGATTCTCAAGAAGATCGACCAAAAGGAACGTCGCAGTTGACCCAGCAGGATGGCCCCGACGACCTGCACGGCCAGATCGTCGAAGTGATCCCCAATCTTCGCGCCTTCGCCCGCTCGCTGGTGAGCAATCCCTCCCAGGCGGACGACCTTGTGCAGGGGGCGCTAACCCGGGCGCTGTCGAATCTCGACAAGTTCGAGGTTGGCACGAATCTGCGCGCCTGGATGTTCACGATCCTGCGCAACCTCTATTACTCGGAGCTTCGCAAGCGGCGGCGCGAGGTCGAAGACACCGATGGCGGCTATGCCGCCATGCTGGCCACCCAGCCCAACCAGATCGCCTCGCTGGAGCTGAAGGACTTCCGCCGGGCGCTGGCGCAACTCCCGCCGGAGCAGCGTGAAGCCCTGGTGCTGATCGGCGCGTCCGGATTTTCGTATGAAGACGCGGCGCACATCTGCGGCTGTGCCATCGGGACCATGAAGAGCCGCGTGAATCGCGGCCGTAACCGGCTGGCCGACCTTCTGCAGATCGATCCCAGCCATGACCTCGGCGGCGATCAGGCCGTCAACAGCATGCTCGACGGCAAGCAGGCTCTGCAGGCCGGCTCCTAGCTCTATTGCAGGCGGGCGGGCTTGCCATGCTGAATTCGCTCCGCTCCAGGCTGATCATCCTCCTGGCGCTCGCGTTGCTGCCCGCGAGCACGCTGGCGATCATGCAGGCGCTCGCGAACTATGAGCAGGTGAAGGGGCTGACCGAGCGCAGCCTGCTGCAGTCGTCGGCGATCGTCGCCACCGAGGAGAAGAACGAGATCGTCGCCGCCCGCGACGCGCTGGAGGGCCTCGCCGAACTCGGCGAAGTCCTGTCCTTCGTCCCTCACGATTGCAAACAGGCCCTGCTCCGCTTCAATGCGCGCTCCAAGGACCGCTTCGCCAACCTGATGGTGATGCGGCTCGACGGCGTCGTCGCCTGCGCCATCGATCTGGAGCAGCAGCACAGCTTCGCCAGCAGCGACTGGTTCGTCAGCACGCTGCGGAACGAAACCTTCACCGTGACCGGCGACGTCGCCCTGCCCGCCAGCGAGCAGCCGACACTGGTTGCCTCCCTGCCCTTGCATACCGGTGAGGGCAAGGTCGTTGGCGTCGTCGCGCTGACGCTGCGCCCGGCCTGGCTGAGGGACGTTCTGCGCCTCGAGAACGGCCAGCCGCTGGCCAACACCAGCGTCGCGCTGCTGGATCGCCGCGGCAGCGTGATGGCGGAGTCGGCAGCAGGCGCCGCCATCGGCGAGTGGATGCCGGGGACCTTCGTGATCGGCGCCCGGCTCTCCGGCAAGGCACAGGTTTTCGAGGCCGAAGGCCGCGACGGCGTCGAGCGCATCTTCGCCCTGGCACCGCTCTACGAGCAGCAGGTCTACATCGTGCTCGGCGGCGTCGCGGGGCACCTGCTGGGGGATCCCGACCTGCACCTGATGGCGGGCCTGGCCTACCCGGTGCTCATGTGGGTCATTGCCATCGGCGTGGCCTGGTTCGCCGTCGATCACCTCGTGTTACGCCAGATCCGCTTGCTGCGCCGCACCGCCAACGCCTATGCGAAGGGGCACTTCGAGGCGCGTACCGCGGGCATCGACGATGCGCCGGAGGAACTGCGCGAGCTCGGCGTCACGATGCACAAGATGGCCGATGTCATCAGCCTGCACGAGAGCGAGCTGCGCAAGTCGCTGCAGGAGCAGAAGACCCTGCTGAAGGAGGTCTACCACCGCGTGAAGAACAACTTGCAGGTTGTCTCGAGCCTGGTGAACCTGCAGGTCTCGCGCGCCGCCAACGAGCATGAGAGGGGCGCGCTGCGGGCCACGCAGGATCGCATCCATGCACTGTCGATGGTGCACAGCAACCTCTACAAGGCGCCGGAGCTGCACCGCATCAAGCTGCAGGAGTTCGTGCCGCAGCTCTGCGAGTATCTGCGCCAGGCGCAGGGCGCGCCAAGCGAGAACGTGCGCATGGAGTTCGATATCGACCCGGTGCAGAGCGAGCCCGAGCGTGCCGTGCCGCTTGCCCTGCTCATCACCGAAGTGGTGACCAATGCCCTGAAGCATGCCTGGACCCCCGGCGCGGCAGGCCTGCTCAAGATCGCGCTAAAGCAGGAGAGCGACGCGATGATCGTCATGTCGATCACCGAAGACGGCAACATCACCGAGTCCGCCTCACCCGAAAGCCTCGGCGGCCGGTTGATTCATGCCTTCGCCAAGCAACTGGGCGGCGACGTGACGATCGAGCGCAACGGCGGCCTTCGCCTGACCCTGCGGCTGCCGAACAGCTAGAGCTTCCGCGGCCATCGGCGGCAGCGTCTTCTATCGGAACCCAACCTGCCGATGGAGCGTTCCCCCGGCAGCCGGCGGTGTCGCCTCGGGGCTGCCGCCATGCCGCGAAACTTTCCGGAGGTCGGCCATGCTTTACTGGGCTCTTGTGTTCTTCGTCGTGGCGATCATCGCCGGTGTCTTCGGCTTCGGCGGAATTGCTTCCGCTTCCGCCGGCATCGCGCAGATCCTTTTCTTCATATTCCTGGTGCTGCTGGTGGTGTCGCTGATCATGTACCTGATTCGGGGCCGGCGCGGCTCCATGTAACGTGCCTTGAGTAGATCGCCCTGAGGATAGCTTCCTTGGGGGCAGCTTCGCTGGGGATAGCTTCCCTGGGCGGTCCGGCCGCTGCGAGCGCCGCCACCGGCGGCATTCCTCAATTCAAAGGAACCTTGTACGCCGCGCCCGGGTTCTCATCACAACGAAACAGCATGGAGAAATCGCCGATGAGTAGCGCCTCGATTTCCGATTTTGAGAACATGCGTAGACTCTTTCTTGCGCTCGCCGTGGCAGGCATTTCGGTGGCAGCTCTGACCGGTTGCAACACGGTCGAGGGCGCCGGCGAAGACATCGAAAGCGCCGGCGACGCGATTCAGGACAGCGCCGACGACTGACCGCAGGAGCAGCAGCGATGGGCAAGAACCCGAAAAACGAAGGCGAAGGCAACCGCACCGCGGCGCGGGAGCACAACAAGGAAACCCGCGAGTTTATCGAGGCCGGCAAGGTCGAGAAGAATGCGGAAAAGGCGCGCAAGGCGGTAGACAGCGGCGAGCGATCATCACTGGAAAAAGCCGAGAAGGAGGGCCTGAAGAAGGCCCGTCATTAGCCACCAGCACCCGAGTGGTTGCAAGGAGACATTATGCGCGCAACTATTTCCAGCCTAGCGGCAGCGGCCGCAATCGGCTTCGCTGCAATGAACTTGGCTGCCTGCGAGGAAGAAGGTCCCGCTGAACAGGTCGGCGAGTCGATGGACGAGGCCGGCGAAGAGGTAGGAGAAGCGCTGGAGGAGAGCGGCGAGAAGCTCAAAGAGTCCGTCGAGTAGGCGATACGACCCGCAGCGGCGCCAGGCAAAAGAGCGGCTCTGCCGCTCTTTTGCTGCGCTGCCAACGATAGATCGCTTCAGTGTCGCTTGATGCTGGTCGCCCAGCGGTCGGCTTCCTTCTCCGCCTCCTCCCGGGCCATGCCGTAGTGCTCTTGCAACCGCCCGATGAGTTGGTCGCGCTGCCCGGCCATCATTTCGAGATCGTCGTCCGTCAGGCGCCCCCACTTCTCCTTGGCGACGCCCTTTAGCTGCTTCCAGTTGCCGGCTACCTGGTCCCAATTCATCTCGACCTCCATTGTTGTTGCTGCGGAGCGGCTTGATCAACGCTGCCAGTCCGACACCGCAGAAACGCTCCGGATGGCGCTACAGTTCCTGACGCTTCCGCGCGTCAGCCGTTGCTCAACGCCGTCTCCGCCTTCTTGGCCTTATCGAAGCGCAAGGGGGTCGGTTCTCGTAAGCCGAGAACGGGGAACCAGAACTCCTTTGCGTGCATTGACCGAGGCGCCGACGCCGCCGGCGCCTTCCATGAGGAGCGCTTCTTTGGACATCGTTCGCATCATCCTCGCCATCCTGCTGCCGCCGGTGGGCGTATTCCTCCAGGTTGGGCTCGGCCTTCACTTCTGGCTGAACATCCTGCTGACGATCCTCGGCTACATCCCCGGCATCGTGCACGCTATCTGGATCATTGCGCGGCGCTGACACCGCGGCGGGCCGCGGCCTCGCGCACCTCCCGCGCGACCGCATGGATCGCCTTCTTGTCGACTGCAAGCTGCAGGCCGCCTTCGGCCAGATCCTCCGCCCGCCTCGCCTCCATGACGATGCTGTCGAGATAGTCCGGGGCCACCTCCTCCGCCAGATCGCGCAGCACGCGAAGGATGGCGTCGATCACCTCGGCAAAGCCCGCGCCGTCGCGCATGATCGGCCGCAACGCGCGCTCCAGCATGGCGGCGAAGTCGGCCCGGAGGTAGCGCACCCTGCCGTCGGCGGTCTGCGGGGCCGGGTAGCGGCCGGGCGGGCAAGAGCCCGCCTTGGCGAGCAGGCTGCCGAGGTAGTTCACGCAGGCGATCGCCGACTGCGGATCGTTGATGCCGGGCGACAGGGCGCGGGAGGCGACCTCCGCCAGCAGCTCGAAGCCGAAGCGCGGATCGCCCTCGTGGGTGCGCTCGAAGCCGACCACCACAGCCCCGCGCAAGGCATCGAGCACCGCCGCATCCGGTCGCGCGCCATGAATCGCCATCAACACGCGGTGCGGGTGCACGAAATCGCCTTCCTGCACCAGCAAACGCACCGCAAGGTCGTGGTCGCAGGCCAGGCGATGCAGACGCTCGCCGTCGATCAGCTCGATATAGCCGGCAATGCACGGCCGCAGCGGCAGGGCTTCGCCGGAAGGCGTGGCAACCTCGGCGCAAGACTTCGGCGCGTCGTCGGCGAGATAGGCATCCAGCACCGCCACGGCCTGACGATGGACCCTGTGCAGGGTGTGGTTGATCTTGAGGATCTCCGCGACGTGGTGGATCCACTGCACCAGGTAGCGGACGGCATTGAGCATCATCAGCAGGGCGCCGAGAAAGAGCAGCGAGACGCCGCTGCGCGCGACCACCTCGAAGCCCAGCAGCAGCAGGGCCGACAGGGCGTAGACGAAGGTGCCGAGGAAGGTGCCCATGGCATTCTGCGTCACCCGGTCCGCCATGATCTCCGGGACCGCGCGGGGCGACACCTGACCCGCCGCCAGGTTGAGCACCAGCATGTGGACCGACAGCGTCACCGTCGCCACGGTGAGCATGCCGCTCGCCAGAACCTCCAGCAGATTCTCGACCGCGGCGGTCTCCACCTCCGGCAGCCAGTCGAGGCTGCCCGAGGGCAGCACGATATCGACCGTCGCGAGCAGCACGGCGGCGGTGGCGGCCACCACCGAGAAGATGGCCGGGCGCAGCCACAGCGCGGTCCGCGCGCTGCGCATCTGGTTCTTCAGGACGGGCAGCAACGCCTCGCCGGTACCCTCACGGGCCATGACATGTTCCTAGCTCGCCCCCTGGTGGCCCCTTGGCGGCCCCCTGGCTCCTGCTGGGAACAAACGGCCCTCTTGATGGTTCCACTTGGGGTGGCGCGGGCTGGGAGGACGGAAGATTGGGCGAGATGCACACGCCGGGCACGACTTTCCGCAGCCTGACCATCGCCTCCTGGCTCGTCGCGGGCCTGGCCGTCGTTGCGGCGCTCTATTTCGCGCGCACCCTGTTCATCCCGGTCACGCTCGCTGCGGTCATCGCGCTGGTGCTCGCGCCGGTCGTGCGCGTCCTGTGCCGGCTGGGTTTTCCCCGCTCGGCGGCCTCGGGCCTCGTCGTCGTCGCCGCGATCGGCGTCGTCGCAGCCACTCTGGCGCGCCTGTCAGTCCCGGCCGCGGAGTGGTTCTCGCGCGTGCCGCTGGCCATGGCGCGCCTGCGCTACACCTTCCGCGAGGTGGTCACCGCCGTTCAGGATATGCGCGAGTTCACGCAGAACATGGCGAACCTGTCGGCCAACCAGCCCCAGGAAAGCGCGGTCGTCGTGCAGGGTCCGGATCTGACCCAGGTCTTCCTCACCAACACCGGCCAGCTTCTGACGATGATCGTGGTGACCGGCATCCTGCTGTTCTTCCTCCTGGCGAACGGCTACCTCTTCCTGCAGAAGACGGTTCACGTCCTGCCGCGCTTCGGCGACAAGAAGCGGGCCGTCGAGATCGGGCGGGCGTTGCAGATCGAGGTCTCTCGCTACCTCTTCACGATCACCGCCATCAACGTCGGCCTCGGCGGTGCGACGGCTGCAGCCATGGCGATGCTCGGCCTGCCGGACCCCCTGCTGTGGGGCGTCCTGGCGGCGATCCTGAACTTCATTCCCTATGCCGGGCCGATCCTGACCGTCGGCGCCATCCTGCTGGCCTCGGTGGTGACTTTCTCGACGCCGGTCGCGGTGTTCATGCCACCGCTGGCGTTCGGGGTGCTGAGCGCCCTCGAAGGCAACGTGATCACGCCCCTGCTGCTCGGGCGCAGCCTCAGCCTGAACCCGGTCATCGTCTTCGTGAGCCTCCTGCTCTGGGGCTGGCTGTGGGGGCCGGCCGGGCTGCTGCTGGCGGTGCCGCTGCTGGTCATCGCCAAGATTCTCTGCGACCACATCGAGCCGCTGGCGGTGGTCGGCGAGTATCTCAGCTCCCTGCCGCCGGGATCCGGCGCGAGCCGCCCGGCCGCCGAGCCGGAGAAGGCCGCCATGCCCGAGTGAGCCTTCGCCCGAGTGAGCCTTCCCGCCGCTGCAAAGCGAAGCCCGCCCCTGCCGGCAGGCGGGGGCGGGCTTGGGTAGAGCGCGGGTGACCGATCAGGCGATGCCGAGGAACGACAGCAGTGCCAGCACCACGACGACGACCCCGATAATGTAGAAGATGTTGTACATCAGGCCTCCTTCTTCGGCCTCCCTCTTCACAATGGGCAGCGTCAGTTCGTGGGGCAGCGTCAGTTCGTGCCCGTCTGCGAACCGGAGCCGGTGCTCTTGCCGCTTGCTGCCTTGGCGGCATGTTCGACATCGCGCTTGAGGTCGCCAGCGGTGGGGGCCTTCTCGGCTACCGCCTCGCGCGCCTTCTCGACCGCGGCCTTGGCGGCCTCCTGCACCTTGCGCCCCTCACGCAGCGCCGCGTCCTTGGCGGCCTGCCGGGCCCGCTCGGCGCGCTCGCCGAACACGTCGTCCTCGCGCGATGTGCGTGGCAGCGCGGCGGCCACCGCCGCGCCGAGGGCGATGCCGGCGGCGCCGATCAGAATCGGATGATCCTTCACATAGCGGCCGCCGCTGCGCCCGTAGTGTCTTGCCCGACGGCGCGCTTCGTGACCGAGCTCGCCGGCCCGCTCGCCGAGATCGGAGGCACGCTCGCGAAGGCTTTCGCCCGCCGCGCTCGCGCGCTGCTTCAGCCTGTCGGTCATGCCCTCTTTGTGCTCGTCATGATCGGTGCCCGAACGGTACCCCGAGCTATAGCCCGCGCTATAACCGGTCTCATAGTCGTCATCGTCGCGGCGCCGACTCGATATCGCGAGCCAGGCAATGCCAGCGCCGATCATGACGATCGGCACCGGATGCTCGCGCACCGTGCGGCCGACTCCGCTTGCGATCGCGCCGCCGTTGCTGCGGGCGAACTCCAAGATGCTTTCCATGAGGTCGCTCGAAGACATGCGCTCCCGCAGGTGCTCGGCCTTCTCACCCACGCTCCGCCGCATCGAGCCGACTTCTTCTTCCATGGTGTCCATGCCTGGCGTCCTTTTGACCATATCTCAGTCTCCATCCGTTCCGTTGTTTTCCGATTACCGTTCGCCCTCACCGGCCGCCCTGGGCGCCGCGCTCGTGCTGCGGCGCCGCCGGCGTCAGATTGGCGCCGCCCCCGGCCCGCCCCGCGCGCAGCGTGCGCTCGGGGATCAGATTGCCGGGCTTCAGGTTCTTGGCGCCCTGGTGGATGAGCACGAAGGCGATGATGGCCAGGACGCCGCCGACCAGCAGCGCGGCCACCCAGTCCGGCATGTGGTTGCTGAGTCCCAGGACCAGCGCCTGCAGCAGGATCAACAGCCCGCAGAAAGCGAGCAGCAGGCCGGTGATGACGGCATAGATGCCGTTCTGCGCCTGCTCGAGCTTCTCGGCGGTCTCGGCCTGCGCCAGGCGCAGCTCCTGGCGAATAAGCAGGCCGATGTCGCTGACCAGGCCGCTCACCAAATTCCCGATAGAGGTGTCGCTCATGGCCGCCTCCGCCTCAATTGCCGGCGGCGGGCGGCGTGGCGCCCATCGACGGCAGGGGTTGCGAGGAAGGCATTCCGGCCGGGCTCGTCGGGTTACCGCCGGACAACGAGCCGGCTGCCGCGCTCTCGTAGGCGGTGGAGCTTTCGGTGTCGCCCCCGTCGTCGCTCCGGTCGACCTCGTCGGCAGCCTCGTCGGCCCTGCCACTCTTCAGGAAGCGGGCAAGGCCGAAGGCCAGGGCGAAGCCGGCACCGAACACCACGACGGGATGCTCGCGCGCGAAGTCCTCGACGTCGTTCCACAGCTCGCCGGGATCGCGCTGCTGCAGCCGATGGGCAAGGCTGTCGACTTCGTCGGCGGTCCGTCGCACCGCTGTCGCGCTACGCGAAAAGCCCGATTCCTCAAGCTCCTCCGCGCCGCGGGTGGCCGCGCCGACCACAGCCGAGACGAAGCCGGCCACCGCATCGCGCTGATCGCGCGCAAGGCGATGCACGGCGCTCCTGGCCTTGCCGGCAATTTCCCGGCCTTCGCGCTCGATCGCCGCGCCGACGTCCTCACGGACGGAGGCGTCGCGCTCCCTGGGTGCGCTTTCGCTCATGGTGTTGCCCCTTCTCGCTGTCGGAAACCGTGGCCGGACAACGTGAGGGGCGGGAAATTGGTTCCTTGCGCGCTCCTTTGCGGCAGAACCTCTTGCGGCGAGAACGGTGGGCCGTCAGGCCCCGGGGAACACCTCCTCGACCGCCTCGCGCGTGGCGGCGACGACGATGTCGGTTTCCGCCTCGGTGAGGCAGAGCGGCGGCGCAAAGCCGACGATGTCGCCCTGCGGCATGGCGCGCGCGATCACGCCGCGCTTCAACAGCGCGGCGGCCACCTTGGGTCCCTGCTGTCCCGCCGGCTCGAAGAATGTCCTGCCCTGGCGCGCCTCGACCAGCTCGACGGCGCAGAGCATGCCCTCGCCGCGCACCTCGCCGACATGGGGGTGCTCGGCGAGCGCCTTCCTCATCGACTTGGTGAAGTAGGTACCGGTGGTCTTCGCGTTGTCGACCAGCCCCAGCTCGTCGAGCAGCTTTAGGTTGGCAACGCCGGCCGCCGCGCCGATGGGGTGCGCCGAGTAGGTCCAGCCGTGGCCGATGGCGCCGTTCTCGTCGGTGCCCTGCTCCAGCACCTTCCACACCCGGTCGCCGACGATGGAGGCCGACAGCGGGGCGTAAGCGGAGGTCAGGCCCTTGGCGGAGGTGATGATGTCGGGCCGGATGCCGTAGTGGTCGCTGCCGAACATGGCGCCGAGGCGACCGAAGCCGGTGATGACCTCGTCGGCAATCAGCAGCACGTCGTACTTCGCCAGCACTTCCTGGATCGCCGCCCAGTAGCCGGCGGGCGGCGGCACGATGCCGCCGGTGCCCAGCACCGGCTCGCCGATGAAGGCGGCGACGCTGTCCGGGCCTTCGGCGAGGATGAGCTTCTCCAGCTCGGCCGCGCAGTGGGCCGAGAATTCCTCCTCGCTCATCGCCTCATCCCGGCGCCGGTAATAATACGGCGCCTCGGTATGGACCACCTGGGCGAGCGGCAGGTCGAACTTCTTGTGGAACAGCTCGAGGCCGGTGAGCGAGCCGGTCATCAGGCCCGAGCCGTGATAGCCGCGCCAGCGCGAGACGATCTTCTTCTTCTCCGGCCGGCCGAGGATGTTGTTGTAGTACCAGATGAGCTTGATGTTGGTCTCGTTGGCGTCCGAGCCCGAGAGGCCGAAGTAGACCTTGCTCATGCCCCCTCCGTCCCACCGGGGCGCACGGTCGATGATCATCTTGGCCAGCGTGATCGACGCCTCGGTGCCATGACCGACGTAGGCGTGGTAGTAGGCCAGCTCCTCCGCCTGCTTGGCGATCGCCTTGGCGATCTCTTTGCGGCCGTAGCCGACGTTCACGCAGTAGAGGCCGGCGAAGGCGTCGAGCAGGCGGGTGCCGTCGCGGTCGCGGATGTAGACACCCTCGCCGCCGGTAACGATGCGCGCACTCCCCTCGCCGCGCGCAAACTGCGCGAGGTGGGTCGAGGGATGGAAGAAGCAGTCCCGGTCCCAGGCTTCCAGTTGATCGTTCTTAAGCATCATTTCTCGTTTCCTCTCAGGACCAGTCGCGACAGACGTACTTCACGTCGGAAAAAGCCTCGATGCCGAGCCGCGAACCCTCGCGCCCGAGGCCGGATTGCTTCATACCGCCGAAGGGGATCGGCGCGCCGGTCACCTTGGTGCGGTTCACCGCCACCATGCCGAACTCCAGCGCCCGGCTCATGCGGTAGATGCGCGCGGGATCGCGCGTGTGCAGATAGGCGACGAGGCCGTACTCGGTGGCGTTGGCGCGCCGGACCACGGCGGCCTCGTCGTCGAAGGGGGTCAGCGCGGCCACCGGCCCGAAGGTCTCCTCGCACATGATCTTCGCCTTGTCCGGCACGCCAGCCAACACCGTCGGCTCATAGAACAGCGGACCGAGCGAATGCCGGCCGCCCCCGCACAGCAGGCGCGCGCCCTGGGCGAGCGCGTCGGCCACCTGCTCCTCCTGCTTGGCAACGGCCTTCTCGTTCATCAGCGGCCCGATGTCGGGGTCGTCGAGCCCCCTGCCCACCGTCAGCGCCGCCGTTCTCTCGGCGAAGCGCCGGCAGAAGGCGTCGTAGACCGGGCGCTCGACGTAGAAGCGGTTGGCGCCCAGACAGTCCTGGCCGGAGGTGGCGAACTTCGCCTTCACCGCCTCGTCGACCGCGCGGTCGAGGTCGGCGTCGGCGAAGACGATGAAGGGCGCGTGCCCGCCCAACTCCAGGCTCAGCCGCTTGATGCCGGGCGCGCACTGCGCGTAAAGCAGCCGCCCGATCTCCGTCGAGCCGGTGAAGGAGAGCGCGCGCACGCGGGTATCCGCCGTCCACACGCCGACGATCTCCGCCGCCGCCCCGACCACGACGTTGAACACGCCCGGCGGGAAGCCGGCGCGCTCGGCGAGCACGGCCAGCGCCAGGGCGGAGAGCGGCG
>DATCXZ010000129.1:0-16383 GCA_036570545.1 Kiloniellaceae bacterium | reverse complement strand
GCCGGCCGCCGGGGCCGAGCAGCGCCTCGGCGGCCGCAAGGCCGCGCTGCAGCTCGCCCAGCTCGTCGTTCACGTGGATGCGCAGGGCCTGGAAGGTGCGCGTCGCGGGGTCGATCGCCCCACCTTTGCCACGCGCGCCCTTCTGTCCCTTGGGCTGCTTCACCACCCGGCGCACCAGCTCGGCGAGCTCGCCGGTGCGTGCCAGCGGCTTCTCGGCGCGGGCGGCCACGATGGCGCGCGCCACCTGGCGGGCACGGCGCTCCTCGCCGTAGCTATAGATAATGTCGGCGAGCTCGGCCTCGGGCAGGCTGTTCACCACCTCGGCCGCGGTCGGGCGGCCTTCGGCGACGGGACCTTCCATGCGCATGTCGAGCGGCCCGTCGGCGCGGAACGAGAAGCCACGCTCTGGCTGGTCGATCTGCATGGAGGAGACGCCGAGGTCGAGGGCGATGCCGGCGGGCCGGGCCGGCAGGCGGTCGGCGAGCAGGCGCTCCATGTCGCCGAAGCAGCCTTCGACGACGGTGAGGCGGCCGGCATAGCGCTTGCCCAGATCGCGGCCGTGAGCGACGGCGGCGCTGTCGCGGTCGATGCCGCAGACGGTGCAGTCGGCGGCCTCCAGCAGGGCGCGGCTGTAGCCGCCGGCGCCGAAGGTGCCGTCAACGTAAATGGCGCCGTCGCGCGGCGCCAGAGCTTCCAACACTTCCTTCAGGAGGACCGGCCGATGGCCGCCGACTGTGGGCGCCGCGCTCATCGTCCGCCTCCCCCCGGGTTGTGGCCGGGGGCGGGAAGTGTCAGTTCCTGCTCGCGCGCGCGCTGGCGGGCCGCCGCCTTGTGGGCCACCAGCCTGCCGGGCTCCCAGATCCGGAACAGCGTGCCCATGCCGACGAAAGCCGCCTTGTCGCCGATGCCGGCGTGGTCGCGCAGCGCCTCCGGGAGCTGGATGCGCCCGGTGCTGTCGAAGGGCAGTTGCTGGGATTCGGCGAAAATGGTGGTGGCGAGGTCGTCGTGGGTCTCGGAGAACAGCGCAATGTCCTGCACCCGCGCATTGAGCTGCTCCATGAAGTCCATGCCGCAGCCCTCGATGGCATCGGCGCGGTGCGACGGAAAGACGACGATGCCCTGGAACGGCAGGTTGGCGAGCGCAGTGCGGAACGCAGCCGGGACGGAAACCCGCCCCTTCTGGTCCACCTTGTTCTCGTGCGTGCCGATGAAGATCGCCACTCTCTTCCCCTGCGGCTTCTCGCCCGCTTATCCGCGTCCGTTGCCCCCACGACATCAAAGAGTTGGCAAGGCTTGCCGTAGCCTGCCCTCAGAATGGGACAATTTGGGATATCATGGGATAGCATGGGTGTCAATGCCACGCACAAGTAATTATCGCGGGTTAACAAGAGCTTAAAGTGGTCATTTCGGGGCCTGCCCATGTAGTAAGAGGCACCCCTTGTGGGGCTGGTCAGAAAAACCACAAGCAACGGGCAGTCGAATCTGGCGTTGCTACTCGTTCTTCTTATGTTCTTGCGGAGGCAAAAAAGCGGTATCGCGAGGCCGCTTGCGAACAGCGGTCAGCAAGGTAGGGGCGCCGCGGTTGGAAAGAAAAACGCCAGACGGCCTGTAAGCCGGGTTCTGTCCTGCGGGTTGCCCCGCATGGATGGCCATTCATCTGGGACGCCCGTTACTGGACGCCTCGCGCGATCGACCCGGACGGCGGCGCGAAAACCCGCGTGGCCTCTGTCCCGAAGGACCGGCCGGCCGTCCCTACTTGATCTTGCTCCGAGTGGGGTTTGCCGTGCCGCCCCCGTTGCCGGGCGCGCGGTGCGCTCTTACCGCACCCTTTCACCCTTACCTTCCTTCGTGCCCCAGGCCTGAGACCTCGGGCGCTTCGGAGGGCGGTTTGCTTTCTGTGGCACTTTCCCTGGGGTCGCCCCCGCCGGGCGTTACCCGGCACCCTGTTTCCGTGGAGCCCGGACTTTCCTCCCCCGATGCCGGCCCAGGCGATCCCCGGGGCGGCACCGAAGGCGGCCATCCGGCCGTCTGGCGCCTCTTAGCTAGGGTCTTGGCCCGGTCCAGTCAATCATTGGCTCAGTCCCAACCATTGGCTTAGTCAATGACGGCAAGCAGCGCGGCCAGGCGCCGGCGGGTATCGGGATCGGCATTGCCGGTGATCGATCCCGGGCGGAAGTGGCGCTGGAAGGCGCGGATCACTGCCGGCAGGTTCTCGTCGGTGTAGCTGTAGCCGACGCGGGCCAGTGCCTTGCCGACCGCCGATTCCAGCACCGCCGAGCTGCCGGTCTCCGGCCACAGGCCGATGCCGGCGGCGGCAAGGCCGCGCCAGTCGAACAACTCGCCCGGGTCGTCCTTGCGCAGCGGCGCCACATCGGAATGGCCGAGCACGCGCGCCGTGGGGACCGGATGGCGCGCCAGGATGTCGAGCGCCAGCAGCTTCACGGCGGCCATTTGCTGAGGCGGAAACGGCCGGTAGCCGAACTCGTGTCCGGGATTGACGATCTCGATGCCGATCGAGCGCGCATTGATGTCCGTGACGCCCTGCCAGCACGCAACGCCGGCGTGCCAAGCGCGGCGGGATTCCGAGACGAGCTGGAAGATGCGGCCGTCCTCCTCGACCAGGTAGTGGACGCTCACCCGGGCGGCGGGGTCGCACAGCCGCTCGAGGGCGGCCTCGCCCGTCGGCATGCCGGTGTAGTGCAGCAGCAGCAGGTCGATAGCCTGGCCGGCCGGCCGGGCATCGTGGTTGGGCGAGGGGCGCTCGATGATCTGAAGGTCGGTCATGGTATGGGAGTCTAAAGCAGTCCGGCGATCACCTCATCCGTGTTCGTCACGCGGGCGAACTCGGTGTTCAGGGTGGTGAGGTGGACCCGGTGCAGCAGCTCGGCGCCGATCGTCTCGCCGTCGGGCGCGCGCTGGTCGAAGGTGGCGCAGGCGTCGGCGACCACCATCATGTCGAAGCCCAGATTGGCGCCGACCCTGACGCTGGTCGACACGCACATGTCGGTGGCGATGCCGAAGGCGACGATCTGCTCGATGCCACGGGCGCGCAGCTCGCCTTCCAGGGCGGTGCCGATGAAGGCGGCGTTCACCGTCTTCTCGATCAGCGCCTCGCCTGCCAGCGGCTCGAAGCCGGGCTTGAAGGCGTTGCCGGGCTGCCCCGGCCGCAGGGTCGAGTTGGGCAAGGCCGAGTTGTGCTTCACGTGGATGACCGGCCGGCCGGCGCCGCGCCAGGCGGCCAGCAGGCGCAGGCCCTGTGCCTCCATAGCTGGATTGTTGCGGCGGCCCCAGGACGGGTCGTCGAAGGCCCGTTGGACGTCGATGGGCAGCAGGATGGCATGGTCGCTCAGCATGGAATGGCCTCGTCTCGCGCTACAGCCGTTCCGCCTCGGGGGCGGCGATCTTCGGGCGGCGAAGGATGATGATACCGACGCCGACGATGGTCATCAGGCCGCCGGCGATCAGGGTGAGCGTCAGGCTCTCGCCCAGGAAGATGACACCCGAGAGCACGCCGAAGGGCGGCACCAGCAGCGTCGCAGGCATGATCTGGTTCATCTGGTAGCGTCGCATCAGCCAGTACCAGTAGCCGTAGCCGATCGCCACCACGACGACGGACTGGTAGATGACGGCGAAGTAGCCCCAGAAGTCGGCCTCCTGTAAAGCCTGCCACTGGCCGTCCTCGGTGACCAGCGAGGCGGCTACCAGCATCGGCGTGGCGAAGGCGGCCATCCAGGCGTTCAGAGACAGACCGTCGATCGGCCGCAGCAGCTTGATCTGCACGTTGGCGATCGACCAGATGAAGGAAGCAATGATGACGAAGCCGAGCGCTAGGTACTGGCCCGCCAGGCGCGGCTCGCCGGCGATGACGGCGACGCCGATGAAGGCGATCGCCATCCCCAGAGCACGGCGCCAGCCGAGCTTGTCCTTGAAGACGATCGCCGCCAGCAGCGAGGCGAAGGGCACCTGGAGCTGGATGGCGATGGAGGCCGTGCCGGCGTCGACCGTCTTGAGGCCGTGGAACATGAAGGAGAAGTGCAGCAGGCCGAGGGTGACTGCGATGGCGAAGACGGCACCCCACTGGCCCTCCGGGCGCTTGGCGAACGGCAGCAGCAGGATGGCGACCAGCGCAAATCTCAAGGCCATGAACAGCATCGGCGGCAACTGCTCCAGGCCGACCTTGGCCACGGCGAAGTTGACGCCCCACAGCACCATGAGGCCGAGGATCAACAGCATGTGCAGCGGGCTGAGCGGCAGCTCGGCGGCCGGGGTGGCGCCGTCCGCGGTCACGACGTGAGTTCCCCGTTGAGTCCTTTCTCCAGCGCCTCGCGCGCGCTCTCCAGTTCCAGCCAGCGCTCCTCGGCGGCGGTGAGCTCGGTGCGCTTGCCGGCCAGCGCGGCGGTCAACTGGGCAAAGCCGGCGGTATCCTTGTTATAGAGTGCCGGATCGGCCAGCTTCTGCTCCAGCGCCGCGGCCTCGGCAGCGAGCGCGTCGATGCGGGCCGGGAGCTGGTCAAGCTCGCGCTGGTCCTTGTAGCCGAGCTTGGTGGTCTTCTTCGGCCTTGGCGCCTCGACCTTGCTGCGGACCTTGTCGTCGGCCGCCCTGGCGCGCGTCGCGCTCTCGCCCTGGTCCTGCTTGTAGCGCCGGTAGTCGCTGTAGCCGCCGGCCACCTCGATGGTGCGCCCGTCGCCCTCCATGGCGATCACAGCGGTGACCAGGCGGTCGAGGAAGTCACGATCGTGGCTGACGAGGATGAGGGTGCCTTCGTAGTCGTCCAGCACCTCTTCCAGCAGGTCGAGGGTCTCCATATCGAGATCGTTGGTCGGCTCGTCCAGCACCAGCAGGTTGCTCGGCCGCGCGAAGAGGCGGGCCAGCAGCAGCCGTGCCTTCTCGCCGCCGGAAAGCGCCTTCACCGGCTGGCGCGCCTGGCTCTCGTCGAACAGGAAGTCCTTCAGGTAGGACACCACGTGGCGCTGGCGGCCGTGCACCAGGATGCTGTCGCCGCCGTCAGGCGCCAGCACCTGCCACAGCGTCGCCTCGGGGTCGAGGCTCTCGCGACGCTGGTCGAAGTAGAGCGGCTCGACATTGCTGCCGAGGCGCAGCCGGCCGGCGTCCGGCGCCAGAGTCCCGATCAGCATCTTTACCAGGGTCGATTTGCCGGTACCGTTCGGGCCGATGATGCCGAGGCGGTCGCCGCGCCGGATGCGCGTCGAGAAGTCTTTGAGGAGGGCGAGGTCGCCGAAGCTCTTCGCCAGGTGCTCGGCCTCGATGACGGTGTCGCCGCTGCGCCCGCTGCTGGCAGTCTCCAGCTTGGCGGTGCCGACCTGTCGCAGCCACTCTGCGCGCTCGCGGCGCAGCCCCTGCAGGCGGGCGAGGCGGCCGACGTTGCGCTTGCGCCGGGCAGTCACGCCGCGGGCCAGCCAGCGCTCCTCGCGCACGATCTGGCGCTCCAGGCGGTGCTGCGCGCCGGCCTCCTGCTGGCGCAGTTCTTCAGCCCAGTCCTCGAAGGCGGCGAAGGACTTGTCGAGACGCTGCAGCCGGCCGCGGTCGAGCCACAGAGTGGTGTTGGTAAGGTTGGCGAGGAAGCTGCGGTCGTGGCTGATGACGAGCAGCGCGCCGCGGAAGCGCTTCAGCTCGCCTTCCAGCCAGTCGATGGTCGGCAGGTCGAGGTGGTTGGTCGGCTCGTCGAGCAGCAGCACCTCGGGATTGGAGACGAGGCAGCGCGCCAGCGTGACGCGGCGGCCCTCGCCGCCGGAGAGGCCTCCGAGCCGACGCAGGCCGTCGAGCTCGAGGCGCGCCAGCACGGCATCGACCGCATGGCGCGGCGCGGCCTCTCCGCCTTTCGGATCGCGTGCCACATAGTCGGCGATGCTGTCGTCGACGGCGAACTGCGGGTCCTGCGGCAGGTAGGCGACGCGGGTGCCCGGCTGCAGGAAGCGTTCGCCGCCGTCGAGGTCCTGCAGCCCGGCGATCACCTTCAGCAGCGTCGACTTGCCGGTGCCGTTGCGCCCGACCAGGCAGGCGCGCTCGCCGGTGGCCAGCGCCAGCGAGAGCCCGCTGAACAGCGTGGTCGCGCCGAAGGCAAGGCGCGCGTCCTTGAGGGCAATGAGGGGCGGAGCCATGATTAGCGGAGGCCGCGCAGCTTCTTGATCTCGTCGTAGGCGGCATTGATGGTCGCCAGCTTCCCGTTGGCGATCTCGACGAACTCCTGCGGCATGCCCTGCGCCATCAGGCGGTCGGGATGGTTCTCTACCACCAGCTTGCGGTGGGCGGCACGGATTTCCGTGTCGCTGGCGTCGCGGCTGACGCCGAGGATGCAGAAGGGGTCGCACTTCTCCTGCGTCACCATGTTGGCGGCGCGGATGCGATCCCAGGCGCGCGCATCGAAGCCGAAGATCTCGGCGAGCCGGCCCAAGTAGGAAACCTCCTCCTCGGCCATGCGGCCGTCGGCGTGGGCGATGTGGAAGAGGCCGTCCAGCAGCTCCTCCAGCACGGCCGGGTTGTCGGCGAACATGCCGGCGAGCTGGCGTGCGTAGGGCTCGAAGCCGCGGGAGTCCTTGCGCGCCTGGTCGAACACCCGGCCGACGTTCTGCATCTCGTCGGCGGGGATGCGGAACACCTGCTTGAAGGCGTCCACCTCCTTGCGGTTGACGTGGCCGTCGGCCTTGGCGAGCTTGGCGCCCAGCACGATGACGCCGATGGTGAAGGCGATCTCGCGGGTGCCGTCGGCAACGGCGGTCTCACCGCCGCCGCCGTTCATGCGGTCGACGGCATGGCCGGCCAGCGCGCCGACCAGCGCGCCGATCGGGCCGCCCAGCGCGAAGCCCGCGGCACCACCGAGAATCTTGCCCCAAACGCTCATGTCGTTGCTAACTTCGGGAAGGGATGAGGGAAAGGATCGCGGGGCGCAGAATGACGTCGCCGCCCCGCTGGCGTCAAGTTACAGCACTGCAAGGCAGCCCTGCAGCGCCGGTGCCGGCGGTCGCCAAGGTGCCGGCGCAGCGGCAGCTACTCCGCCGCCAGCCGGCCGAGGCCGGGTACCTTGAGGGCGAGGTCGAAAGGATCGATGCCGAAGGTCATGCCGAGGAGGTTCACCTCGAGCCCTTCCTCTTCCGCCGCCAGCACCCCCGCAAGGCCGAATAGGGAAACCTGGTAGCCGCTGCCGCTGGGCGCCTGGGCCAGGAATTGGCTCGGACCGAGATAGTCCTTGCCGACGGCGGTCGGCGGCAGGTCGAGCCGCAGGGCCGGCACCGCGCGCGCGACCCAGGCGGTGAAGGTGTTGGAATTCGGCCCCGGCCAGGTGCGGTACTGGGTGGCGAAGGGGTAGGCGGCGACGGCGGCCTCGATCTGCGGGATCGCCTCGGCGGCAGCAGAACCGCGCAACTCGGCCAGGATCTGCGGTGCGGAGCCGAACCAGTGGCGGTCTGGTGCCCCCTCGCGGCGCGTGAGCCCGTTGCCATCGCGCCAGAACCGCCAGCCGATAATCTCATAGGTGATGTAGTTGCCGGCATTTTCCGGCTTCACGGCGATCCAGGTGTGGACGGCGAAGGCGCCGCGCCAGTCGAAGGCGCGTGCGGCATAGACCTGCACCACGGCTTCCGGGGTCGCGGCGGCGGGCGGCACGATGCCGGCGCTGGCGCGGCTGGCGGTATACCAGGTGCGGTCGAGCGCCACCTCGCCGCTGACGATCGCCAGGGCCGGGCCGGCGAGAAGGATGCCGAAGACCAGCAGCAGGCGCCGCAAGTTGATCGCAAGGATAGCCACCCCGTCCTCCCCTTCACCGCTCTCCGCCGCGCCGGATGATCAACCTAAGTACTTACTATGGCAGAGTTATGGCGAAATTCCACTAGAGGTGGGGCTTACATAAGGCTTTGTTAACGCTGTTCGCCCATATTTTCCGCAGGGGAGCTGGCGGGAAACGCCGGCCAATGGGACCTAAGAAGAACAAGGGAAGTTCATGTCGGGTGACGCAGCCGCCGCTGAAGCGCGAATCATCGGGGGGCTTGCGCGCGAAGCTGCCGGGCTCGGCGTCGAGATCGTCGACGTCGCCGGCAACATCGCCGAGGTCTCCACCCGGGTCGAGCAGCAGGCCCGCTCGTTCCGCGACCTCGTGGCCAGCGCCGGCGAGGTGAACGACAGCAATCGCCGTATCGCCACCGCCGCCGGCCAAGCCCGCGAGAAGGCCTCCGAGACCGCCAAGAGCGTGCGCAACTCCGAGGAGACCGTGCGCAACGCGGTGACCGATATCCACGCTCTGGTCGAGGCGGTCTCCGTTATCGAAGGCCAGCTCACCGGCCTGCAGGAGGCGCTGAGTCAGGTGGCGCAGGTCGCCAAGGGCATCGACGCCATTGCCAAGCAGACCAACCTGCTGGCGCTGAACGCGACCATCGAGGCGGCGCGCGCCGGCGAGGCCGGCAAGGGCTTCGCTGTAGTGGCGGGCGAGGTGAAGGCGCTGGCGACGCAGACCTCCAGCGCCACCGCGCAGATCGACGCCACGCTAAAGCGCCTGACCGAGCAGGCCGAGCAACTCATCGCCCAGGGCAACGAGACCACCGGCCGCGCGGAATCCGTGCGCAGCGGCACGCAGACCATCGGCGAGGTGATGGGCGCCGTCGGCCAGGCCGTCGGCGGCATCGAGGAAGACACCACGGAGATCGCCGAGAGCGCGGCGCGCATCGACCAGCAGTGCGGCGGCTTCGTCTCCACGCTGGAGGCGATGGACGGCGAGGTCGCGAGCTCCAGCACCACGCTCGGCGAGGCGCGCGACCGGGTGAACCGCCTGATCGACGTCAGCGAACGCGTCATCCACCTGACCGCGCAGAGCAGCCTCAACTCCGTTGACGGCCCCTTCATCGGCAAGGTGCAGGAGGTGGCCGCTGCGGTGACTTCCGCCTTCGAAGCGGCGCTGAGGGAAGGTCGGATCACCGAGGCGCAGCTCTTCGACCGCGACTACAAGGCGATCCCCGACACCGATCCGCAGCAGCTCATGGCCGGCTGCGTCGCGCTCACCGACGAGGTGCTGCCGCCGATCCAGGAGCCGGCACTACAGTTCGACGAGCGCGTTGTGTTCTGCGCCTGCGTCGACGTGAACGGCTACCTGCCGACCCACAATCTGAAGTTCGGCGAGCCGCAGGGGAGCGATCCGGTGTGGAACGCCGCCCACTGCCGCAACCGGCGCATCTTCAACGACCGCGTCGGCCTCGCCGCCGGACAGAACACCGAGTCCTTCCTGCTGCAGACCTATCGCCGCGACATGGGCGGCGGCAGCTTCGTGATGATGAAGGACGTCTCGGCACCCGTCGTCGTCGCCGGCAAGCACTGGGGTGGCGTGCGCCTGGCCTACAAGGTGTGACACCTTCGAGACCGCGCCAGCGGCCGTCTCGAAGGATGGCAACCGCACTATCGCCGTGCTTGTCTATCGACCGCTTACGTACAATCGCCTACTGTCTGCGCGTTTCGTAGCGCGGCCGATTCGCGGCTGCGCCCCAGCACCCTCCGGAGGCAGCCATGCAGCTCTTCTACTCCCCAACGTCGCCCTATGCCCGCAAGTGCCGCGTCGTCGCGCGCGAGCGCGGCCTGATGGCCGACCTCGAGGAAGTGGTCTGCAACCCAATGGAGGATCCGGCCGCGTTGCACGCCAGCAACCCGCTCGGCAAGGTGCCCTGCCTGGTGCTCGACGATGGCGTCGCGGTGTTCGACAGCCCGGTGATCGCCGAGTACCTGGACGGCCTCGGCAACGCGCCGGCGCTGATCCCGGCCGCTGGCTCGGCGCGCTTCAAGGTGTTGGTGGCGGCGGCTCTGGCCCAAGGCATGACGGACTCCGCTCTCGCCATGACCATGGAAGGCCGTCGCCCGGAGGCGCAGCGCTCGCCGGAGGCGGTGGCGCGCCGGCGCGCCTCGGTGCTGCGCGGGCTCGACCAGCTTGCCGGCCACCTCAAGGGACTGCCCGGTGCCATGACGCCCGATGGCGTCACCATGGGGCACATCGCCAGCGGCGCGCTGCTCGGATACCTCGACCTGCGCCACGGCGCGCTGGCGTGGCGCAAGGGCCGCGGTGAGTTGGCGGCCTGGTTCGAGGGCTTCAACGCGCGCCCCTCGATGCGCGAGACCGCGCCGGGCTGAGAAAGGAGTGCCAGGCCCCCTCAGCCGGGTCACGGCGGGACAACGTTGACAATTTATCGATAAAGTGTGATCGTTCGGCCGCACGGAAAGCGTGCTCTTTTCCTGAAATGGCGGACGGAATCATGGACCACGACAAGCGGCAGGCCGGCTGGCAGTTCTGGATCGACCGCGGCGGCACCTTCACTGACGTCGTGGCGCGCAAGCCCGACGGCTCGCTGGTCACCCATAAGCTGCTGTCGGAGAACGCCGAGCAGTACAAGGATGCTGCCGTGGAGGGCATCCGCCGCCTCCTCGGCTTGAAGAAGGGCGAGTCGCTGCCGCCGGGCGCTGTCGAGGCGGTCAAGATGGGCACCACGGTGGCGACCAACGCCCTGTTGGAGCGCAAAGGGGACCGCACGGTCTTCGTCACCACCGAGGGCTTCGGCGATGTGCTGCGCATCGGCTACCAGAACCGCCCGCGGCTCTTCGACCGCCACATCGTGCTGCCGGAGATGCTCTACGAGCGCGCCGTCGAGGTGGCCGAGCGCGTCAGCGCCGAGGGCGGCATCATCATCCCGCTCGACCTCGAGGGTGCGCGGGCGGCGCTGAAGAGCGCCCATGACGCCGGCATCCGTGCCGTCGCCATCGCCTTCATGCACGGCTACCGCTTTCCCGCCCATGAGAAGCAGGTTGCGGCGCTGGCGCGCGAGATCGGCTTCACCCAAGTCTCGGTGAGCCACGAGGTGAGCCCGCTCATGAAGCTGGTGAGCCGCGGCGACACCACGGTGGTCGATGCCTACCTCTCGCCGATCCTGCGCCGCTACGTCGACCGGGTGGCCGGAGAGCTCGATGCTGATGCCAAGGCGGGTCCGCGCCTTATGTTCATGCAGTCGAACGGCGGCCTCACCGATGCGCGGCTCTTCCAGGGCAAGGACGCCATTCTCTCGGGGCCTGCCGGTGGCGTGGTCGGCATGGTGCGAACCGCCGCCATGGGCGGCTTCAGGAAGCTTATCGGCTTCGATATGGGCGGCACCTCGACCGACGTGTCGCACTACGACGGCGAGTACGAGCGCACCTTCGACACCCTGGTCGCCGGCGTGCGCCTGCGGGCGCCGATGATGCACATCCACACGGTGGCGGCGGGCGGCGGCTCCATCCTGCACTTCGATGGCGCCAGGTTCAGAGTAGGCCCGGACTCCGCCGGCGCCGATCCCGGCCCGGCCTGCTACCGCCGCGGCGGGCCGCTGGCGGTGACCGACTGCAACGTCATGCTCGGCAAGATCCAGCCCGAGCAGTTCCCCAAGGTCTTCGGCCCCAACGCCGACCAGCCGCTCGACGCCGCGGTGGTGCAGCAGAAGTTCACTGCGCTGGCCGAGGAGATCGCCGCCGCGACCGGCAAGCCGCTGCAAAGCCCGGAGGAGGTCGCCGAGGGCTTCCTGCGCATCGCTGTCGAGAACATGGCCAACGCCATCAAGAAGATCTCCGTGCAGCGCGGCTACGATGTCACCGAGTACACCCTCAACTGCTTCGGCGGTGCCGGTGGGCAGCACGCCTGCCTGGTGGCCGATGCCCTCGGCATGACCCGCGTGTTCCTGCACCCCTTCGCCGGTGTGCTCTCGGCCTACGGCATGGGCCTCGCCGACGTGCGGGCGCTGCGTGAGCGCCAGGTCGAGGCGCCCTTCGATGCCAAGGCGCCCGCTGCCATGGAGGATGCCTACGGCGAACTGCTGGCCGACGCGGAGAAGGAAGTGCTCGACCAGGGTGTCCATCCCCAGCGCGTGACGCGCGTGCGGAAGGCGCAGCTACGCTACGAAGGCACCGACAGTCCGCTGCCGGTGGACTACGGCTCGCTGGAGGAGATGCAGGCGGCCTTCGAGGCAGCGCACAGGCAGCGCTTCGGCTTTGTCGCCGTCGAGCGCAGGCTGGTGGTGGAGGCCGTTGCCGTCGAGGTCATCGGCGCCACCGAGGAGGTCGCTGACCCCGAGCGCGCCGTCGAGCCCGGCGCCAGGGAGGCGGTGCCGCTGACCCATGTCGCGATGTACAGCGGCGGCGCACGCCGCGACGCACCGCTCTATGACCGCGACACCCTGCTGCCGGGCCAGAAGATCGACGGCCCCGCCATCGTGCGCGAGGCGACGGCGACCACGGTGGTGGAGCCGGGCTGGCAGGCCGAGCTGACGACGCGCGGCCATCTGGTGCTGACCCGCGTGGTGCCGCGCCCAAAGAGCGAGGCGATCGGCACCGAGGCCGATCCCGTTATGCTGGAGGTTTTCAACAACCTCTACATGTCGATCGCCGAGCAGATGGGCGCGACCCTCGCCAATACCGCCTATTCGGTGAACATCAAGGAGCGGCTGGACTTCTCCTGCGCCATCTTCGACCCCGACGGCAACCTGGTGGCCAACGCGCCGCACATGCCGGTGCATCTCGGCTCCATGGGCGAGTCGATCAAGACGGTGATCCGCGAGAACAAGGCGACGATGCGGCCGGGCAACGTCTATGCCTTGAACGCGCCCTACAACGGCGGCACGCACCTGCCGGACGTCACGGTGATCACGCCGGTGTTCGACGATGCCGGCGAGGCGCTGCTGTTCTACGTCGGCTCGCGCGGCCACCACGCCGACATCGGCGGGCGCACGCCCGGCTCCTCGCCGCCGGACTCGACGCGCATCGAGGAGGAGGGCGTGCTCATCGATAACTTCCTGCTGGTCGAGCAGGGTCGCTTCCGCGAGCAGGAGACGCTGGCGCTGCTGTCTTCCGGGCGCTACCCCTGCCGCAACCCGCAGCAGAACATGGCCGATCTCGCCGCGCAGATCGCCGCCAACGAGACCGGCGTGCAGGAAGTGCGCAAGATGGTGGCGCACTTCGGCCTCGAGGTGGTGCAGGCCTACATGCGCCACGTGCAGGACAATGCCGAGGAGTCGGTGCGCCGCGTGCTCGACGTGCTGAAGGACGGCCGGTTCAGCTATCCGCTCGACAACGGCAGCAAGATCGAGGTGAGGATCACTGTCGATAAGGCCGCACGCGAGGCGACCATCGATTTCACCGGCACCTCGCCTCAGGACAGGGGTAACTTCAACGCGCCGACCGCGGTCTGCAAGGCGGCGGTGCTCTATGTCTTCCGCACCCTGGTGGAAGACGAGATCCCGCTGAACGAGGGCTGCCTGAAGCCGCTGAAGCTCGTCATTCCCGAGCGTTCTATGATCAGCCCGGAGTACCCGGCCGCCGTCATCGCCGGCAACACCGAGGTCTCGCAGTGCATCACCGATGCACTTTACGGCGCGCTCAGCGTGCTGGCCTCGGCCCAGGGCACCATGAACAACTTCGTCTACGGCAACGACCGCTACCAGAACTACGAGACCATTTGCGGCGGCACCGGCGCCGGGCCGGATCACGACGGCACCTCGGCGGTGCACTCTCACATGACCAACACGCGCATGACCGACCCCGAGGTGCTGGAATGGCGCTTCCCGGTCAGGCTGGAAGCGTTCTGCATCCGCCCCGATTCGGGCGGCGCTGGCAAGCACCGCGGCGGCGACGGCGTCGTCAGGCGCATGCGCTTCCTGGAGCCGATGACCGCGACCATCCTGTCGCTGCACCGCGCGACCGACCCCTATGGCCTTGCCGGCGGTGAGCCGGGCGAGCGCGGCCGCAACACGGTGATCCGCGCCGACGGCCGGCGCGAGAGCCTGAAGGGCAGCGACGAGACCGAGATGCAGGCCGGCGACGTCTTTCTCATCGAGACACCCGGCGGCGGCGGCTATGGCAAAACAGCCGAGCGGCGGGAGGCGGCGGAATGAGCACAAAGGAAGACGCTGTGAAGGGCAATAAGCGCTCCATCGTCTCCTCGGCGCACCTGGTCTCCGAGCGCGCGGCCGAGACCAGCGCCTTCGAATACGGCCTCTACATCGCCTCCAATGCCTTCAACCGCTGGATCGTGCGCTGCATGGCGGCGGCGGGCTACCCGGACCTCGGCCCGCTCGAGGTCATGGTGCTGCACACGGTGAACCACCGGGCCAAGGACAAGAAGCTCGCCGACATCTGCTTCGTCCTCAACATCGAGGACAGCCACACCGTGAACTACGCACTGAAGAAGCTGACGCGCGCTGGCCTCGTCGCCGGCGACAAGCGCGGCAAGGAGATCTTCTACGCCACGACGAAGGAAGGTCAGGCGGCCTGCGTGAAGTACCGCGAGGTGCGCGAGGACTGCCTCATCACCGCCTTTAGCGCCTTCGGCGGCGACAAGACTGGCGATCTGAACGAGCAGATCGGCGAGGCCGCCGACCTGCTGCGCGCCCTCTCCGGCCTCTACGACCAGGCGGCAAGGTCGGCGTCGAGCCTTTAGGCTTCAGTCGCCTCCGCGGCCTTCGTCAATGGCCGCCTCAGCACGGCCACTGCCAGCACCAGGAACAGGACGGCAAAGAGCGCCGGCATGGCGTCGGGGCCGAAGGCCTGCAGCACGCTGCCGCCGGCCAGCGGGCCGAGCGCGCCGCCGCTGCCGTAGGCGAGGGCGAAGCAGGCGCTGCCGGCGATCAGCAAGCCGCCGCGGAAGCGCTCTCCCAGCACGGTGAGGGCGCCGGTGTAGAGTGCGAAGGAAGCGCCGCCGAGAAGCAGCATGAGCGGCCAGAAGACCGCCGGCACCGCCAGCGACCACGGCAGGACGGCGCAGGAGAGGGCGGCGACGAGGCTGCAGCCGGCGATCACCGTGGCGCGGCGGAAGTGGTCGAGCAGCCAGCCGACCGGATACTGCGCGAGGACCATGCCCACCATCATGGCCGAGAGCGCCGCCGCGCCGATGTCGGCGGTGAAGCCGGAGCGCAGCAGGTAGACCGGGATAAGGGTCATTACGGCGGCGTCGAAGAAAGCGAAGACTGCAACCACAGCGGCCAGCAGCGCGGCGAGCCCGAGAAAGCGGCGGACGGCGCCGAAATTCATGCCGTCGAGCCCGGCGGCGCTGCGATGCCTGAGCGGCAGGATGACGGCGATGGCGGCGACGATGATGGCCGCGCAGACCAGAAAGGGCAGGGCGCCGCTGCGCCCCAACACCACCAGCAGCAGCGGGCCGAGGGCGAAGCCGCCAGCCATGACTGTGGCGTAGGCGCCGATGACGCGGCCGCGGATGCGCTCGGCGGTCACCGAGTTCAGCCAGGCCTCCGACACCACGAAGATGACGTTGAGGCAGGCGCCCAGCACGATGCGCAGGACGAGCCAGGTCACCTCGGGATCGGTGTAGGGAAAGGCGACGAGGCAGGCGGCCGAGCCCGCGAGGCCGAGCACCACGACCGCGAAGGCGCCCCAGGCGCGCAGCAGGCCCGGCAGGACGAAAAGCGCGAGAAGGACGCCGACGCAGGTGGCCGAGCCGTTGATGCCGATGAAGAAATCGCTGAAGCCGGCGTCCACCATCATGATGGAGAGCAGCGGATAGGTGAGGCCGAGCGCGAGGCCGAACACGCCGATGCAGGTGATCAGCGCGACGACGCTCGCCCAGTCTGTGTGGCGTTCCTGCGGCGACTCGAGAACGGCCGGATTCAGCGGTGCTTCCATGGCGCGCGAAGATGCCACGGGAGACCCGGCGGGCGATATCCGAATCGCGTCGGCTGCCTTGCGCGCCAGCGTCCTTTTTCCCGCAGCAGTCCGATTCCAAGAACTAAACTTGAAGTCGTCGCAAATGAGCCTCATTTGCACGCTTGAGTTTAGCACCTTCTCCCGGCCCCTTGAACCTTGCTAGAATGATCCAATGACCTCGCCGCAAAAGCCGAACCCCGGGTCGTCCTCCGGGACGGCTGCGACGCCGATCCTCGGCGTGCTCATGCTGAAAACCGCTTTCCCGCGGCTGCCGGGCGATGTCGGCCATCCTGACACCTGGTCGGTGCCGACCCGGTACCGGGTGGTGGAGACCGCAACCGTCGCCTCCGTCGTGAAGAGCGGGCCGCTGCCGCTGAACCTCCTTATGGCTTTCATCGACGCCGCCTGGACGCTGGTGGAGGAGGGCGCCACCCTGGTCACCACCTCCTGCGGCTTCCTGGTGACGGCGCAGAAGGCGCTGGCCGACGCGCTGCCGGTGCCGGTGGTGACGTCCAGCCTCCTGCAGATCCCCCAGGTGCAGGCCGGGCTGCCGGAGGGCCGCCGCGTCGGCGTCATCACCTTCGACGCCCGCCGCCTCAGCCAGGCGCAGCTCGCCGCTGCCGGCGCGCCGCCCGACACCCCGTTGGTGGGCCTGGAGGAGGGGCGTGAGCTGCATCGCGTCATCACCCAGGACCTGAGGCGGCTGGACGACCGCGCGGC
>DATCXZ010000128.1:0-9447 GCA_036570545.1 Kiloniellaceae bacterium | reverse complement strand
CAGTGGTGGCAGCGATCGGGCGGGCGGGCGGCCGCGCCCTCGCGGTCCAGGCCGATATCGCCCGTGAGGACGAGGTCGAGCGCCTTTTCGCCGCCGCCGACGCGGCCTTGCCGCCGCTGACCGCCCTGGTGAACAACGCCGGTGTCGCCGGCCGCGTGAGTCGCCTGGAAGACGCGCCTGCCGAAACCGTCCGCGGAGTCATGGATCTCAACGTGCTGGGCAGCATCTGGTGCGCGCGCGCCGCGATCCGTCGCATGGCGCGGCGCCACGGCGGACAGGGCGGCGCCATCGTCAACCTGTCGTCGGGGGCAGCCACCATCGGCAGCCCGGGAGAGTATGTCTGGTACGCCGCATCGAAGGGCGCGATCGACAGCCTGACCATCGGTCTGGCCAGGGAGAACGCCGGCGAAGGCGTCCGCGTCAATGCCGTGGCGCCCGGCTTCGTGAAGACCGAGATCCACGCCGACTCCGGCATGCCGGACCGTCTCGACAAGATTGCGCCCACCATGCCGGTCGGCCGTGCGGCGGAGCCGGAGGAGATCGCCGAGGCGGTGCTCTGGCTGCTCTCCGATGCCGCCTCCTACACCACCGGCGCGATCCTGCGCGTCGCTGGCGGCCGCTGACCGGCGGGCCGCCGAGGCACCTCTTTTCCTGCAGCGGGCTTTGCCGTAAGAAACGCCGCCATGGGGCAGTCACCAGATTCTGCAGCAGGCGCGCCGGAGGGGCCGCTGGCCGCCTACCGCGCGCTGAGAAGCGAGGGCGACCTGCGCCACGACGCCGGCCAGCTTCTGGCGGCGGAGAAGCTGCAGTCGCTGCACAACGCCCTGCGCGGCTACCGTCCGGCGGGCGATGGCGGCGGCTGGAAGGCGCGCCTTGGCCTCGCCCGGCGCCGGGTCGATCCGCCGCAGGGCCTCTACATCTTCGGCAAGGTCGGCACCGGCAAGTCGATGCTGATGGATCTCTTCTTTGCCACTGCGCCGATCGCCCGCAAGCGCCGCGTGCATTTCCACGCCTTCATGCAGGAAGTGCAGGACCGCCTGCATGCCTGGCGCCAGGACCCGGCCAACAAGGACAAGGCCGATCCGCTGCCGGAGATCGCCGCTGCGCTGGCCGAGGAGGCCTGGCTGCTCTGCTTCGATGAGTTCCACGTGGTGAACATCGCCGATGCCATGATCCTCGGCCGCCTGTTCGAGACGCTGTTCGCGCGCGGCGTGGTGGTGGTCGCCACCTCGAACTGGCCGCCGGACCGGCTCTACGAGGGCGGCCTGCAACGCGAGCACTTCCTGCCCTTCGTCGCCCTGGTGAAGCAGCGGCTCGACGTGCTGGAACTCGACAGCGGCGTCGATTACCGCCTGCAGCGCCTGAAGGACATCGCCGCCTACCATGCCCCGCTCGGGCCGCGCGCCGAGGCGGCGCTCGACAAGGCCTTCGCCGAGCTGACCGAGGGCAGCGCGCCGGCGCCCGACAGCATCCACTTCAAGGGCCGGGTCATCCCGGTGCCGCTGGCGGCCCGCGGCGTCGCCCGCTTCACCTTCGCCGACCTCTGCGAGCAGCCGCTGGGGCCGGGCGACTATCTCGCCATCGCCGGGCTCTATCACACCCTGGTGCTCTCCGGCGTGCCGGTGCTCTCGGCCGACAAGCGCAACGAGGCGCGCCGTTTCATGACCCTCATCGACGCGCTCTACGAGCACCGGGTGAAGCTGGTGGTCTCCGCCGCGGCACCGCCGGAGCGGCTCTATCCCGCGGGCGACGGCGCGCTCGAGTTCCAGCGCACCGTCAGCCGCCTGCAGGAGATGCGTTCGGCGGACTACATCGCCAAGGTGCATATGACATGAATGTCACCGTTACCGGGCGTTCTCGCGCTGCGGGCGCCTTGCTCCGGCTGCTGAATCGCGCTAGGAAACCGGCACTGCCGCAGCGCACACCGTCTTCGCTCCGCGGCCGCGGCAGCGTCCGCCTGTGATCGCTCACTTCGATTGGGGAATCTAGGGAAATGGCTCGCAACAAGATCGCGCTGGTCGGCGCCGGCAACATCGGCGGCACTCTGGCGCTGCTCGCCGGCCTCAAGGAGCTGGGCGACATCGTTCTCTTCGACATCGTCGACGGCGTGCCCCAGGGCAAGGCGCTCGATCTCGTCGAGTCGACCCCGGTCGAGGGCTACGACGCCCGGTTCGCCGGCGCCAGCAGCTATGCCGCCATCAAGGGCGCCGACGTGGTCATCGTCACCGCCGGCGTCGCCCGCAAGCCGGGCATGAGCCGCGACGACCTGCTCGGCATCAACACCAAGGTGATGACCGCGGTCGGCGAGGGCATCCGCAAGAACTGCCCCAACGCCTTCGTCATCTGCATCACCAACCCGCTGGATGCGATGGTCTGGGTGCTGCAGCAGGCGAGCGGCCTGCCCGCCCACAAGGTGGTGGGCATGGCCGGCGTGCTGGACTCCGCCCGCTTCCGCTATTTCCTGGCCGAGGAGATGGGCGTGTCGGTCGAGGACGTCAGCGCCTTCGTGCTGGGCGGTCACGGCGACACCATGGTGCCGATGGCGCGCTACTCCACGGTGGCCGGCATCCCGCTGCCGGACCTCATCAAGATGGGCTGGCTCACGAAGGAACGCCTCGACCGGATCGTCCAGCGCACGCGCGACGGCGGCGCCGAGATCGTCGGGCTGCTGAAGACCGGCTCGGCGTTCTACGCGCCGGCCTCCTCGGCGATCCTGATGGCCGAGTCCTACCTCAAGGACAAGAAGCGGGTGCTGCCCTGCGCCGCCTACCTCAGCGGCCAGTACGGCATCAAGAATCTCTATGTCGGCGTGCCGGTGGTGATCGGCGCCAAGGGCGTCGAGCGCATCGTCGAGTTGGAGCTGACCAAGGCCGAGAAGACGATGCTCGACAAGTCCGTCGCCGCGGTCTCCGGGCTGGTCCAGGTGTGCAAGGGCATGATGAAGAGCGCTGCGGGCGGGCAACGCGGCGCCAAGAAGTCGCCAACTAAAAAGACTGCCGCAAAAGCAGTGACCAAGAAGTAGACACAAAAGTCGCGGAACTGCTCGACTGGATCAAAATAAAGCCCAGAATTGGGCCGTATTTTGGACCGAAAAACGCCTCGATTCCAAGCGTCCGAGCGTTTGCGCCGAGGGTATGGAGTGTTAAGGTATCGCGGGTCTCGGACAACGCTGAGGCGGGCAAATGCGGCGGCTTCGCCGATGACGGCGCGGCGGCACGGACTCTCGACAATACTTGAACGATAGTGGGATTTACCCTGTCCGGTATGCCTGATCTTCTCCAACCAAAGCGAAGCGGCAGTCAATGAACATCCACGAGTATCAGGCCAAGAGCCTGCTGGCGAAGTACGGCGTTGCGGTGCCCCGGGGCGCGGTCGCCTTCACGCCTGAGGAGGCCGAGCGCGCGGCGCGCGATCTCGGCGGGCCCGTCTGGGTCGTGAAATCGCAGATCCATGCCGGCGGGCGCGGCGCCGGGCGGTTCCGGGAAGACCCCGACGGCAAGGGCGGCGTGCGTGTCGTGAAGTCGATCGAGGAGGTCAAGGCCAACGCGGGCCAGATGCTGGGCCAGGTACTGGTGACCAAGCAGACCGGCCCGGCCGGCAAGGAAGTCAAGCGCCTCTACATCGAGGAAGGCTGCGACATCGCGCGCGAGCTCTACCTAGGCATGCTGATCGACCGGGCGACCAGCCGGATCACCCTCATGGCCTCGACCGAGGGCGGCATGGAGATCGAGGAGGTCGCCGCGGCGCATCCGGACAAGATCCTGAAGCTCGCCATCGACCCCGCCGTCGGCTTCATGCCGTTCCACGGTCGCAAGATCGCCTTCGGCCTCGGCCTCGAAGGCAAGCAGGTCAGCGCCGCGGTGAAGTTCATGACTGCCATGTACAAGGCCTTCCTGGCGCTCGATGCCTCGGTCGTGGAGATCAACCCGCTGGTGGTGACCGGTGCCGGCGACGTCATCGCGCTCGACGCCAAGATGAACTTCGACGACAACGCGCTGTTTCGCCACAAGGATGTGGCGGAGATGCGCGACGAGGATGAAGAGGATCCGATGGAGCTCGAGGCCGCCAGGCACGAGCTCAACTACATCAAGCTCGACGGCAAGGTCGGCTGCATGGTGAACGGCGCCGGGCTCGCCATGGCGACCATGGACATCATCAAGCTCTATGGCGGCGAGCCGGCGAACTTCCTGGACGTCGGCGGCGGCGCCACCAAGGAGCGCGTCACCGCGGCCTTCAAGATCATCCTCTCGGACCCCAACGTCGAAGGCATCCTGGTGAACATCTTCGGCGGCATCATGCGCTGCGACGTCATCGCCGAGGGCGTGGTGGCAGCGGCCCGCGAGGTCGAGCTGCACGTGCCCCTGGTGGTGCGCCTGGAGGGAACCAACGTGGAATTGGGCAAGAAGATCCTCGCCGACTCCGGCCTGCCGATCGTCTCTGCCGACAACCTGGCCGACGCCGCTGAAAAGGTGGTCAAGGCGGTGAAGGAGGCAGCCTGATGTCTGTGCTGGTCGACAAGAATACCAAGGTCATCTGCCAGGGCTTCACCGGCTCGCAGGGTACCTTCCACTCCGAGCAGGCGGTCGCCTACGGCACCAAGATGGTCGGCGGCGTGACCCCCGGCAAGGGCGGCTCCACCCACCTCGACCTGCCGGTGTTCGACACCGTGGCGGAGGCTGTTGAAAAGACCGGTGCAAATGCTAGCGTCATCTATGTGCCGCCGCCGTTCGCGGCCGACGCCATTCTGGAGGCCATCGACGCCGAGGTGGAACTGATCGTCTGCATCACCGAAGGCATTCCCGTGCTCGACATGGTGCGGGTGAAGCGCGCCCTCGGCGGCTCCGCTTCACGGCTGATCGGACCGAACTGCCCCGGTGTCATCACCCCCGACGAATGCAAGATCGGCATCATGCCCGGCCATATCCACTTGGCCGGCCGCATCGGGGTGGTATCGCGCTCGGGCACGCTTACATACGAAGCGGTGGCGCAGACCACGGCCGCTGGCCTGGGTCAGACCACCTGCATCGGCATCGGCGGCGATCCGGTGAACGGCACCAATTTCATCGACTGCCTGGACGCCTTCCTTGCCGATCCCAAGACCGAGGGTATCATCATGATCGGCGAGATCGGCGGCACGGCCGAGGAGGAAGCGGCCGATTTCTACCGGGCGTCAAAGATTAAGAAACCCATTTGCGGTTTCATCGCGGGTGTCACGGCGCCTCCGGGCCGCCGCATGGGCCATGCCGGGGCGATCATCGCCGGCGGCAAGGGCGGTGCGGGCGACAAGATCGAGGCGCTGAAGTCGGCCGGGTTCCGCGTGGCGGACTCCCCGGCCAGCCTTGGTTCGACCATGCTGCAAGCCATGGGCGGCTAGCAGCGCTCAACGCGGAAGGCGGCCTGGCGCCGGGATAGCCCGGCCCGGGCCGGGAAGGCCATGAAGATGTATTCGGAATCCCAGGCGGCGACGCTTGCGGGCCTTTACCACCGGTTCATCGAGGATCCTGGGTCCCTGGATGAACAGTGGCAGGGCTTCTTCGCCGATTTGGATGACGAAGCCAAGGCTGTGATCGAGAAACTGAACGGCGGCGCCCCTGGCGCCGCCGCTGCCGTTGCGGCCGCCGCCCGAACCCTTGCGCCGGTTGCGGGCCAGGCCAGCGTCGACGACCCGGCGGTGCGTGCTGCCACCCTCGATGCCATCCGCGCCCTCATGCTGATCCGCGCCTACCGCGTGCGCGGACACCTGGAAGCCGATCTCGACCCCCTCGGCCTCAAGGCCATAGAGCCGCATCCGGAGCTCGATCCCAAGAGCTACGGCTTTACCGAGGCGGACATGGACCGCCCGATCTTCATCGACAAGGTGCTGGGGCTCGAGGTCGCTTCCCTGCGCAAGATCGTCGAGGTGGTGCGCGCCACCTACTGCGGGCCGATCGGCATCGAGTTCATGCACATCCAGGACCCGGCCCAGAAGGCCTGGATACAGGAGCGCATCGAGACCATCCGCAACCAGCCCGATTTCACGGTCAACGGCAAGCGGGCCATCCTGGAGCGGCTGACCGCCGCCGAGGTCTTCGAGCAGTTCCTCAACAAGAAGTACACCGGCACCAAGCGCTTCGGCCTCGACGGCGGCGAGTCGATGATCCCGGCCCTCGAGCAGATCCTGAAGCGCGGCGGCCAGCTCGGCCTCAAGGACGTGGTCATCGGCATGCCGCATCGCGGCCGCCTCAACGTGCTCGCCAACCTCATGGGCAAGCCGTTCTCGGCGATCTTCTCAGAGTTCGAAGGCGGCGCCGCGCACCCGGAAGACGTCGGGGGCTCCGGCGACGTGAAGTACCACCTCGGCACCTCCTCCGACCGCGAGTTCGACGGCAACTCCATCCATCTCTCCCTGACAGCCAACCCCTCTCACCTCGAGGCGGTGAACCCGGTGGTGGTGGGCAAGGTGCGCGCCAAGCAGGAGCAAGAAAAGTATGGCGACCGCAGCGAGGTCATGGCTCTCCTGATGCACGGCGATGCCGCTTTCGCGGGCCAGGGCCTGGTGCCGGAGACGCTGGATCTCTCCGAGCTGAAGGGCTACCGCATCGGCGGCACCATCCATTTCATCGTGAACAACCAGATCGGCTTCACCACCAATCCGATCAACTCGCGCTCCGGGCCCTACTGCTCGGATGTGGCCAAGATCATCCAGGCGCCGATTCTCCATGTGAACGGCGACGATCCGGAGGCGGTGACCCACGTGGCACGCATCGCCACCGAATTCCGGCAGACGTTCCACAAGGACGTCGTGGTCGACATGTTCTGCTATCGCCGCTTCGGCCACAACGAGGGCGACGAGCCGGCCTTCACCCAGCCGCTGATGTACAAGGCGATCGGCAAGCACGCGACGGTGCGCCAGCTCTACGCCGAGAAGCTGGTGCGCGATAGCACCTGCACCGAGGCGGAGGTGAACAGCCTGGTGCAGGATTGGAACGAGCGCCTGGAGCAGGACTTTCAGGCCGCCCGCACCTACAAGCCGAACAAGGCCGACTGGCTGGAGGGCGCGTGGTCGGGCCTCGACATCGCGCGCGGCTTCGACCCGCGTCGCGGCAAGACGGCGGTGCCGCTGGAAACGCTGCGCGAGGTCGGCCAGGCCCTGACCCGGGTGCCGGCCAACTTCAACCTCAATCGCAAGATCGCGCGCCAGCTCGACGCCAAGCGCAAGATGTTCGAGACGGGCAAGAACATCGACTGGGCGACCGCCGAGGCGCTTGCCTTCGGCACCCTGCTGGTTGAGGGCCATCCGGTGCGGCTGTCGGGCCAGGACAGCAACCGTGGGACCTTCTCGCAGCGCCACGCCGCGCTCATCGATCAGAAAACCGAGGAGACCTTTAAGCCGCTGGCGCACATCAGAGACGACCAGGCGCGCGTGGAGGTCGTCGACTCGCCGCTCAGCGAGCTGGCGGTCCTCGGCTTCGAGTATGGCTATTCGCTGGCCGATCCGCGCGCGCTGGTGGCCTGGGAGGCGCAGTTCGGCGACTTCTCCAACGGCGCGCAGATTATCATCGACCAGTTCATCGCCTCGGGCGAGTCGAAGTGGCTGCGGCTGTCGGGCGTCGTCATGCTGCTGCCGCATGGCTACGAGGGGCAGGGGCCGGAGCACTCCTCCGCCCGCGTCGAGCGCTATCTGCAGCTCTGCGCCGAGGACAATATGCAGGTGGTGAACTGCACCACGCCGGCCAACTACTTCCACGTGCTGAGGCGCCAGTTGCACCGCGAGTTCCGCAAGCCGCTCGTCGTGTTCACGCCGAAGTCGCTGCTGCGCCACAAGCGCTGCGTCTCCGACCTCGCGGCCTTCGGCCCGGGTAGCTGCTTCCACCGTGTGCTCTATTGCGACGACCGGCCGAGCGAGCCGAAAGACGCCAAGCAGGTCGTGCTGTGCTCGGGCAAGGTCTACTACGACCTCGTGGACGAGCGCGAGAAGCGCGGCATCGCAGACATCCACTTCCTGCGCCTGGAGCAGCTCTATCCCTTCCCGGTCGACGCCCTGGCGCAGGAGCTCGAGCCCTACAAGCACTGCGACCTGGTGTGGTGCCAGGAGGAGCCGCGCAACATGGGGCCGTGGAGCCACGTCGGCGAGTTCATCGAGGAGGTCGCAACCGAGATCGGCTTCGCCCAGCCGCGACCGCGCTATGCCGGGCGGTACTCGGCCGCCTCGCCGGCCACCGGGTCGCACAGGCGCCACCTCGAGGAGCAGGCAAAGTTGCTGGACGAGGCCCTCACGCTGGGCAAGAAGCCGATGGGCCGCATCCAGTCGCGCCGCACACAGGCCGAGGCGCGCCAGAGGACAGCAAGCAAGGGGCAGGCGGCGGAGTAACCGGCGCCGAGCAAAAGCGCCTTCGCAGACGGTTTCCGAACACAGTGCCTCAGTAGAGTGAGAGTCGAGATGGCAACAGATATCGTGGTGCCCGCCCTGGGCGAATCGGTCACCGAGGCGACGGTCGCCCAGTGGCTGAAGCAGCCCGGCGACGCCGTCGCCGTCGACGAGCCGATCGTCGAGCTGGAGACCGACAAGGTCACCTTGGAGGTCAACGCCTCGGTCGCTGGCGTGCTGTTGGAGGTGATCGCCGCGGCCGGCGCCAATGTCGAGGTGGGCGCCCTGCTCGGGCGCATCGGCGACGGTGCCGGCGCGCCTGCGAAGAAGCCGGAGCCCAAGAAGCCAGAGCCGGAGAAGCCAGATCCGGAGAAGGCAGAGGCGACGACGGACACCGACAAGCCGAGGGAGCAGACCGCCGCGGGCGCCGAACCCGCGAAGCCGGATGCGCAGCCCGTCGCGGGCAGCAACGGCGAGACGATCGACATCACCGTGCCGGCGCTCGGCGAATCGGTGACCGAGGCGACGGTCGCCAAGTGGCTGAAGCGGCCCGGCGAGGCCGCCGCTACCGACGAGCCGCTGCTCGAGCTGGAGACCGACAAGGTGACCCTGGAGGTCAACGCGCCGACCGCGGGCACGCTGAAGTCGATCACGGCGGAAGAGGGCGCGACGGTCCAGGTCGGCTCCGTGCTCGGCGTCTTCGCGGCCGGCGCCGGTGCGGCGCCCGCGGAGAAGACGGGCGTTCCGGCACAGATGGAGGCCGCCGCCGCGGCGCCGCTGAAGAGCACTGCCCCGGAGCAGGCCGCCGCGCCGGCACCGGCGGCAGACGGTGCCAAGAAGCTCGATCCCGCCGCGGCGCCGCGCACCGGCGGCAAGATCACCAAGACCGACCTCATGGCCTTCCTGGAAAGTGCTGCCGTTGGCGACCTTGGGCCGGCGGTGCGCAAGCTGGTGGAAGAGAAGGGTCTCGATCCGGCGGTTATTCCGGCGAGCGGCAAGGACGGCCGCCTCACGAAGGAGGACGTGCTGAACTTCCTCGAGGGCAAGACCAAGCCATTGGCGGCCCCCGCGCCCGCCCCGGCGCAGGCGAAAGCGCCCGC
>DATCXZ010000127.1:0-5266 GCA_036570545.1 Kiloniellaceae bacterium | reverse complement strand
TGCTGCCCCGCGACGGCGCCGAGGCCGCCCTCGCCGATGCCGGCTTCGCGCCCGGCACCCTCGCCGACTACGACGCTGTCAGGATCGCCGCCGGCGTGCCCGACGGCAGCCGCGACCTGGCGGTCGAGAAGGCCACCCTGCTGGAGAGCGGCTTCGACGAGCTGCAGGGCATCGACTGGGACAAGGGCTGCTACATGGGCCAGGAGCTCACCGCGCGCATGCGCTACCGCGGCTTGGTGAAGAAGCGCCTCATCCCGGTGGAGATCGCCGGCCCGACGCCGGAAGCCGGCACCGCGATCACGCGCGACGGCAAGAACGCCGGCGAGCTGCGCTCGGTCGCCGCGCGCAACGGCGGCGGCAGCATCGGCCTCGCCCTGCTGCGCCTGGAAGCGCTGGAAGGCGCGCCGCTGCTGGCGGGCGCGGCGCAAGTGACACCGAAGAAGCCCGCATGGGCGAAGTTTTAGCGTCTTTTCCTCACGCCACCCTTGTCTCCGGTCCATACAGAGCCGAGGGTCCAGGGCGAGCGACGCAGCGTTAGCCCTGGATGCTCGGGTCAAGCCCGAGCATGACGAAAAAATTTGCAGGCTCTCTCAATCCACGATCGCGGCGGCAAGGTCGGCGAGGCGTTCGTAGGGCGCATCGCCGCGGTCGAGGTTCATGCGGCAGCCGAGCATCTCCGCCCGCTTCACGCCCTCGCGGCCGAAGCGCGTGGTGAGCGCCTCGCGGAACCACAGCTTGGCGTTGGTGAGCCGCCTGCTGTCGCGCCGGCCGGCCTCGTCCAGCCAGTCGGCATGGCGGTCGAGCGCGGCGATGAAAGGGGCGATGCCGGTGCCCTTCTGGGCCGAGACCGGCAGGATCGGCACCGACCAGCCATCGCGCCGGCGCTGGTGGCTGAGCGCGGCGCGCAGGTCGGCCTGGGTGCGCGGCGCCGTCTCGCTGTCGGCCTTGGTCACCACGGCGAGATCGGGAATCTCCATGATGCCGGCCTTCATGAACTGCAGCGAATCGCCGGAGCCCGGCTGCACGCAGAACACCACCGTGTCGGCGACCCAGGCGACGTCGGTCTCCGACTGGCCGACGCCCACGGTCTCGATCAGCACCACGTCGTAGGCCGCGCGCATCAGCAGCATGCCGCCGACGGTGAGCTCGGCGAGGCCGCCGAGCCGGTCGCGCGCCGCCATGGAGCGCACGAAGACACCGCTGTCCTCGGCATTGGTCATCAGGCGCAGGCGGTCGCCGAGCAGCGCCCCGCCGGTCTGCCGCGAGGAGGGGTCGACCGCAATGACACCCACCGTGCGGCCGGCCTCGCGCAGGCGCGGGATGACGGCGCCCAGCAGCGTCGACTTGCCGACGCCCGGCGGCCCGGTCACGCCGATGACACGGCCGCGCGGCGCCGTGTAGGCGGCGTCCAGCAGGCTGATGGTCTGCGCCGCATCGGGCGCCGATTCCAGCACGGCGAGGGCCTCCGCCATGGCCGCCTTGCCGCCGCCGGTGAGATCCTTGAGGGTGATGGTGCGCCCGAGGGTCATGGCCTTCAAGTTGGCCGCGTCGCAGCGGGCGGGTCAAGCCCCAAGATGCCCGCAATCGTGCTGGAACATCGGCGCAGGCACCGCATGCCCGTCGCTGTCGGCCCCTCTCCATGGCTAACCTTTGTTAAACATTGCGGGTGGATACTCCGCGACAGGAAACGCCCTTGTTCATGGGATGGCACACATGCCCAACTACCTGGTGTCGCCGGACAACCCGGACGGCAAGCGCACCGAGGAGATCCTCTTGGAGATCCGCGCCGAGATCCTGGTCCGCATGGCGAGCTACGCCGCCGACCCGCGGCCCGAGGCGCGCACGGTGATGGAGAACAACCTGGAGATCGCCCAGCTTTTGACCGAGGCCATCCACCTGGCCGAGGCCAACACCAACAAGCTGGCCGAGGTGGTCTGAGGGCCGCGAACGTTGCGCCGCAACCAGATGAAGCGGAGCCGCGGCAAGGACTTGCAGCCGCAGCCGCGCCGATGCGAAGCTCCTCTCACCGATGAGCCCATCACCCTCCGCCGCACAGCACTACGCCCGGGAAGGCGCGCTGACCGGACGCATCCTCTCCGCGCTTACGGCCGCGGGTAAGGATCTCGACCGCCTCACCGCCGAGGACCTCTCTCCCTACGACCAGTTCCACAGCCGCGGCAGCCAGGCGACCGCCGAGCTGGCGCAGCTTCTCGACCCGCAGTTGGGGCAGCGGCTACTCGACCTCGGCTGCGGCATCGGCGGGCCGGCGCGCTGGCTCGCCCGCGAGCGCGGCTGCGAGGTGGTCGGCCTCGACCTCACCGAGACCTTCTGCCGCACCGCGCGCGACCTCAGCGCGAGGGTGCGGCTGGATGCCAGCACCCGCTTCCTCTGCGCCGACGCGCTTAATCTGCCGTTCGCGGCGGATCACTTCGATCTGGTCTGGACCCAGCACGCGGCCATGAACATCGCCGACAAGGCACGGCTCTACCGGGAAGTCGCCCGCGTGCTGAAGCCCGGCGGCCGCTTCGGGCTCTACGACATCATGGCCGGGCCGGCCGGCGCGCCGCACTTCCCGGTGCCCTGGGCGAGCGTTGCCGAGGGAAGCCACCTGCTGCCGCCGGAAGCCGTGCGCGACGCGGTGGAAGCGACCGGCCTGCGGCAGCGTCAGTGGCGCGACCTCACCGCCGAAGCCAAGGCCTGGAGCGAGAAGGCGGCCGCGGCGCAGGCTTCAACCAAAGTGCCTTCCGGGCAGGCCCTCATCCTCGGCCCCGACTTCGCCGCCATGATCGACAACCTGCGCCGCAGCCTGCGCGACGACCGCATTGCCGTCGTGCAGGCGGCGTTCGACAAGGCGGGCTGAAGGCGCAAGAGAGGCGCCCGCTACCTCCTCCGTTCCCTTGCCAGTGCGCCGCGGCGGCCGTCCAATGGATGGCTTCGCCATCGTTTTCCTGTCGAAAAGGGGGGAAGGTGTCATGGCCCTCTCCGTCCAGGAGGCCGCTCCCGCGCTGCAGCGCGGCGCCAGCGGCGTCGAGGTGCAGATCCTGCAGCACCGGCTGAACCGCATCGGCGCCCTGCTCGACTGCGACGGCGACTTCGGCAGCGTCACCGAAGGGGCCGTGAAGGAAGCCCAGCAACGCGCCGGCCTGCCGGCGACCGGCATCGCCGACGCCGCCACCTGGGCCTGGCTCGAGGCTCAGCCGGAGCCTTCCGACAGCATCCCCGTCGAGGCCGTCACCTTCATCGTGACCGAGGAAGTCGGCGGGCGGCAGTTCTACGACCGCCATGTCGCCATGCCGCACTTCCCCGGCGTGGCCAGCGGCGTCACCATCGGCGTCGGCTACGACCTGCGCTTCCAGGAGGCGGACGACTTCGAAGCCGACTGGAGCGGCATCCTCACTCCGGCGCAGATGGCGGCGCTGCGTCCGCACCTCGGCAAGCCGGGCAGCCCGGCAGCCTGCGCGGCCCTCGGCGACCTGCATATCCCCTTCTCTGCCGCCTGGCAGGTCTTCGTGACCTGCGCCCTCCCCCGCGCCATCCGGCAGACCGCCGCCTGCTATGGCGACCTCGCCGCCCTGCCGCCGCTCTGCCGCGGCGCCCTGGTCAGCCTGGTCTACAACCGCGGCACCGACCTTCGCGGCGGCAGGCGGCGCGAGATGCGGGCGATCAAGCACCACATTGTCGACGGCCGGCTCGACCGCGTGGCGGCGGAGTTCGAGAGCATGAAGCGGCTATGGCCGGACAGCCCAGGCCTGCGCCGGCGCCGCGACCGCGAGGCCGAGATGTGGCGCCGCGGATTGGCGGAAGGGTGAGGGCGACGCCGTTCACGCGGGGGACGCTCACCCCTACCACACCAAGGCTGTCGTCCCGGGACTTGTTCCCGGGACCCAATGCCCTAACCGCCCAGTCGGCGGCTGGAAGAAACGCAAACGTCGCTGGGAACCGTCACGCGCTAACGCCACTGGGTCCCGGGAACAAGTCCCGGGACGACAGCGGTGTTGTGTTTAGCAAGGCGGAACCTCGGGTGGCGATCCAGTTCAATCAAGCGTTCTTGCGCGCCAGCGCCGCCTGCGCCGCCGCCAGACGGGCGATCGGCACGCGGTAGGGCGAGCAGGACACGTAGTCCAGCGGCACGGTCTGGCAGAACGCGATCGAGGCCGGGTCGCCGCCGTGCTCGCCGCAGATGCCGAGCTTGATGTCCGGCCGCGTCGAGCGGCCGCGCTCGGCGCCGATCATCATCAGCTCGCCGACGCCCTCTGCGTCGAGCGAGATGAAGGGGTCCTGCTCGATCAGGCCACGCTGCTCGTAGGCACCGAGGAAATTTCCGGCATCGTCGCGCGACAGGCCGAAGCAGGTCTGGGTCAGGTCGTTGGTGCCGAAGGAGAAGAACTCGGCGCCCTCGGCGATCTCGGCGGCCCGCAGGCAGGCACGCGGCAGCTCGATCATGGTGCCGACGATGTAGTCGATCTCGACGCCCTCGCTCTTGCGCACCGCCGCCGCGACGGTGTCGATGAGCTCGCGCAGCACCTCGAACTCCTTCTTCACCGAGATCAGCGGGATCATGACCTCCGGCTTCACCGTCTCGCCAGTCTCTTTCTGCACCGCGGCCACCGCCTCGAAGATGGCGCGCGCCTGCATCTCGTAGATCTCGGGATAGGTGATGCCGAGGCGGCAACCGCGATGACCGAGCATGGGATTGGTCTCGATCAGCTTCAGCGAGCGCGCGCGCACCTGCTCCTCTGCCAGGCCGGAGGCCTTGGCGACCTCGGCGACCGCGGCATCCTCATGCGGCAGGAACTCGTGCAACGGCGGATCGAGCAGGCGGATGGTGACCGGCCGGCCCGCCATCTCCTTGAACAGCGCGGTGAAATCGCCGCGCTGATAGGGCAGCAGCTTGTCCAGGGCGCGGCGGCGCTGCGCGCTGGAGTCGGCCAGGATCATCTCGCGCATGGCGACGATACGGCCGGAATCGAAGAACATGTGCTCGGTGCGGCAGAGTCCGATGCCCTCGCAGCCGAACTTCACCGCTACCTTGGCCTCCTGCGGGGTGTCGCAGTTCACCCGCACGCCCATGGTGCGGAAGCGGTCGGCCCACTCCATGACGGTGGCGAAGTCGCCGGAGAGCTCGGGCTGCACGGTAGCCACCGCGCCCTGCATCACTTCGCCGGTCGAGCCGTCGAGGGTGAGCAGGTCGCCCTCTTTCAGCTCGAGGTCGCGCACGCGCATGACGCCGCTCTTGTAGTCGATGCGCAGCTCGCCGGCGCCGGCC
>DATCXZ010000126.1:0-6402 GCA_036570545.1 Kiloniellaceae bacterium | reverse complement strand
CGAAGGCGGTCCTGTCCCGCAGCATGGCGGAGAGCGCGGAGCCGTTCGGCGACGGCAGCACCAGGTGGGTGCCCGGCGCCAGTTGGCGCAGGGAAGCCGGCGACAGGCTGGGTCCGCCGGCCGCCTCCTGCCGCGGCTTGGCGAGTATCGCGCCGTCGGCCCGCGCCAGCACGTCGGCACCATACTTGCCGATCGGAAAGGGCAGCACTTCGGCGCCGCGCGCCACCGCGACGTCCACCGAGGTCGTGAAGCACAGCACATCCAGCACCACGAAAACATCGCAGCGACCGTGCAAGTCGGCCAGGCCGGCGCCGCCCCAGGCAAAATCGATCGGCATGTCGCGCATGAGGGCTGCCCTCCGGTCAGGCGTCATAGAGCGAAACACCGGGTCGATGGATCTCTGAAGGCGATGCCATCTCCCCGCCTGCTCTGCTCTAGCCCGTCGCCGGCCGGGTTGTCGCGCAAAAAAGAAGCGGCCCTCGAAGGGCCGCTTCCAAAGCCGGCTATGGCGTTGCTATCAGCCGTTGGCGGCGCGGCCCAGCGGCGGGGCTTCCATCGCCGTTTCCTCACTGGCGCGGGACGCCCGGCGTACCGCCTCGGCCTTCTCCAGCTCGCGTGCCAGGTCGCCGACGCGCCGGATGATCTCCTTCACCGTCGGCGCCGCGACGCCATCCGCCTGGCTGGCGCCGTCGCTGTCGGATGCTGGGACGTCGGCTGCCGGATCGCTGGTCTCCTCGGCCATCTCCCCGGCCGTCTCTGCGGACGCCACTTCGGCCACAGCCGCTTCTGCGGCAGGGGCCTCCGACTCCGTCGGCGGCGTTCCTTCGGCAACCGCCTCGGCGAAAGCTTCATCGCCGGCGTTCAGTTCCGCCATGGCGGCGAAGAGGTCGTCGCTCTCAGCGTTCGGAGCATCGGTCGAGCCGACCTCGGTCACCGCGAACGCCTCGGCCGGCATCTCCGTTTCGTCCGCGACCTCCGGCGCCGCATCCTCGGCGGCCGTCGGCATCGCTTTTTCGCCAAGGTCCGGCTCGGCAAGGTCCGCTTCGGCGGAGTCCGGCTCGACGGACGCCGCCTCACCAAAGCCCTCTGCCGGCTCCATTTCCACCGGCCCGGCGCTCTCGGCTGCGTCGTCATCGGCCGCTTCCACGATCACCGCCGCGTCGCTGTCGGCCTCCGCTTCCGCCGCCTCGACCACGGCCTCGGCATCGACAGGGGCCTCGACCGGCGCCTCGAATGCCATTTCCGCAGCGGCGTCGACTTCGGGGACTTGCAGCGCCGGCGCCGCGGGAGCGGTTGCCCCGGTGCCGGTCACCCCTGTGCCGGCCACCAGGGCGCTGACCCGCGCCTCCAGGTCCTGCAGCGTCTTCATGTGGGTCTTCTGCTCGATCGAGCGCAGGACCGAGTGCAGCATGCGGCGCAGCTCCTCGTTCTCCTGGCCGAGGCGCTGGTTTTCGTCGATGTGCTGCGCGATCTCACCCCGCGCCGCTGCAAGATCCTGGCTGAGGCTCAGGTTCTCGTCGATCTGCTTTTCGATTTCGCTGCGGGCCGCCTGGAGCTGCGTCTCGATGGTCTCGATGAGACCGATCACGCGCTCGCTGTAGTGGCGCTGCTGCTCATCCATCAGGCCGAACCGTTGCTCGGCCGCCTCAACACGCTCTCGCAGGTCGTTGATATCAGTCATTTGGCGGAGGTCCCTTAACGTTCGACCCCCGGAATCTGGCAGGAAAAGGTAAGCTTTTTCCTAACGGCAATAATTTATTTACCACGGCCGTTAAGAACCGCGCCGGCGCTACTCTGCCAGTTGAGAAGGCCGTCAGGAGCTGCGGGGAGTGCCCTTAAACGCTTGGTCACCCTCGATCAGCGTCCATTCGACAAGCCGGCGCAGCACCTTGCCGGCGGCATCGTCGAACGCGGTGACCACTGCCTGCAACGTGTCCGCCTCGGCGGTGACCTTGGCGTCGAAGGACTGGGAGGCGACGATGGCCCGCCGTGGCATCTGCACCAGCTTGGCATTGATGCTGACCCAGGCCTCCGGCAGCCCGCCGTTGTAGTAGACCGCCTGCAGCTCGCGCAGTTCGCTCTTCAGGATGAAATCGGCGCGCAGGCCGATGGATTCCCGCCCGACCGAGACGATCTTCCGCGAATTCTCGAAGGATTCGATCATCAGGGTCTGGATCATCAGCGGCGCGCGATCGGCCCAGCCGGAGCGGGCGTAGTACTCGATCTGCGTCGCACTGCGCTGCAGGGCGATGCGGGTCGTATTGAGGCCGGCGCCGGCCACCGGTGGCTCCAGCACGAGCTGCCACTCGGCTTCCGGCAGGCCGTCCCGGAAGGTGCTCTTCGGGGTCAAGCGGAAGAGGTCCGGCGGCGGGCCCTGGCCCGGCACCGGCAGGCTGCAGCCAGGCGCCAGCGCGACGACCGGCAGGGCCGCGGCGGCGCGCAGCAGGCGGCGGCGGTGCAGATCCGCGCGCCCTTCGCCGGGCAGGAATCGGTGAATCATGGGGTTACTGCGCTCCATAGCCTTGGTCTGCCTCATAGCCCTGCTGCTGGTCGCCGAAGATGAAGCGGGCGGGATCGCGCTGCACTTCGGTGGTGAGGCGGTTCAGCACCACGATCAGGTCGCGCGCCTCGGTCAAGAGGCTGCTCAACTCATAGAGGCCGGTATTGGTGAAGTCGCGGATCGGCTCGCGGTTTTCTGCCAGCATCGCCCCCAGCGTTTCGGTGGCGCCGTCCAGGTTGCCGGCAGTTTGCTGCAAGCTGGCGATCAGCTCGCGCGCATCCTTGCTGGTTACGGTGATTTCACGGTCGATGCTGCTGGCCATCGATTCGAAAGCGACGAGGGTATCGTCGGCACGCGTCGTCAGGGTCTCGACGTTGGTCTGCAACGAGGCGGCCATGGACTCCAAATCTCCGGTCGCCTGGCGCAGGTTCTCCATGGTCAGCGCCGCATCGGCGATCAGCTTTTCTACGTTGCCGCGGTTGTCTGCGATGGCACCGGAGATCTCGGCCAGGTTGCCGATGAGCTGCTCGACGTTCTTGAGATTGCCGTCGCTGAGCAGCGCCTGCGCGCGCAGCAGCAGGACGTTCACGTTCTCCAGCACCTCCGGCGCGTCTTCCAGCACCTGCTCGAAGGTGGAATATCCCGGTGGGATCTCGGCCCGGTCGCGTCCCGGCGGCGGCTCCAGCGGCGGGGCCGAGGGCGAGCCGCCCGAAAGCAGCACGTAGCGCCCGCCGGTGAGGCCTTCCAGCTCCAGCGTGGCCACGCTGTCGGCGCGCACCGGCGTGCGCTCCTGCACCTCGAGGGTGACCCGAATGGCGGTCGGCCGGTCGGGGTCGAGGTCGACCGAGAGGACCTCGCCCACGCGCACGCCGCGATAGCGGACCGGGCTGCCTTCGTTCAGGCCGGTCACCGAGCTCTCGAACACGATGTCGTAGCGCGCGTACTCCTCCTCGAACTGGAACTGGGCCAGCCACAGCACGAAGCCGAGCAGGCCAAAGGCCAGCAGCAGCACGAAGCAGCCGACCATGATGTAGTTGGCGCGTGTCTCCATGATGGGTGCTTCAGGCCCTTCCTTGCGGTGCGCCGTCGGCGCCCGACGGCCGGGCTGCCCGCTCTGCGCTTCCTGCGGCGGCGCGACCCCGCGGGCCACCGAAATATTCCTGGATCCAGGGATCCGGCTCGCGCATCAGTTGCTCGATGGTGCCGACCTTAACACGCTTGTCCACCAGAACCGAAACACGGTCGCAGATGGCGTAGAGCGAGTCGAGGTCGTGGGTGACCATGACGACGGTCAGCCCCAGGGCGCGCTGCAGGTCGCCGATCAGGTTGTCGAAGTTGGCGGCGCCGATGGGGTCGAGTCCGGCCGTCGGCTCGTCCAGGAACAGGATGTCGGCATCGAGCGCCAGCGCGCGGGCGAGGCCGGCGCGCTTGCGCATGCCGCCCGACAGCTCCGCGGGGAACTTATGGGCGGCGTCCGGTGGCAGGCCGACCATGGCGATCTTCACCTCGACCAACTCCTTCCTCAACGCTGGCGGCAGGTCGCTGTGCTCCTTCATCGGCACCTCGATGTTCTGCGCCACGGTGAGTGACGAGAACAGGGCGCCGTCCTGGAACAGCACGCCCCACCGCGACTGCAGCGCGCGCCGCTGGGCCGGTGCCAGGGCGGCAACGTCCTGCCCGAACACCACGATCCGGCCGGCGCGCGGCTTGTTGAGGCCGACGATGGTGCGCACTAGCACCGACTTGCCGGTGCCCGAGCCGCCGACCACACCCATCACTTCGCCGGCGCGCACGCTGAAGTCGAGGTCGTTGTGGATTACCGCCGGACCGAACTGTGTCCTAAGGCCGGTGACGGATAGAATCTCCTCGCCCTGCCGGACCGCGGCGCTGCCGTTGCTGCGCTGCATGCTCAAATTCCGATTACCGAGAAGAAGATCGACAGCAGGGCATCGAGCACGATGACCAGGAAGATCGCCTCGACAACGGCACGCGTGGTCTGCCGGCCGACCGACTCGGCGCTGCGCGAAACCTGCAGGCCCTCGTAGCAGCCGATCATGCCGATGATGAAGGCGAACAGTGGCGCCTTGATGATGCCGATCCAGAAGGTCCAGGGGGTGACCGCATCGTTCAGTTGGCGGGCGAACTGAAAGAACGAGATGTCGAGCACCACGGTCGCCATCACTGCGCCGCCCAGCAGGCCCATGACGTCGGCGTAGAAGGTCAGCAGCGGCAGCACCAGCACCAGGGCGATGACACGCGGCATGACCAGCACCTCCATGGGGTCGAGCCCCAGGGTGCGCATGGCGTCGACCTCCTCGTTCACCTTCATGGTGCCGATCTGCGCGGTGAAGGCGGAGCCGGAGCGCCCGGCGACGATGATGGCGGTCAGCAGGATGCCCATCTCGCGCAGCACGCCGATCGCGACGAGGTTGACGGTGAAGATCTGCGCCCCGAAGCGCGCGAGCTGGTCGGCCCCCTGGTAGGCCAGCACGACGCCGACCAGGAACGAGATCAGCCCGACGATGGGCAGCGCGTTGAGGCCCGTCTGCTCCATGTGGGCGATCAGCGCCACCGGGCGGATGCGCCAGGGCTTCAGCAGCGAGCGCAGCAGCACGGTGACAGTGAGGCCGAGGAAGGAGATCAGGTCCCTGGCCTCGCGGCCCCGGCGCAGGGTCTCGCGGCCGATGCGGATGGTCACGGCCAGCAGCGGGTTTTCCGCTTTGGGCGCGGGTGGCAGCTCGCAGTGTTCTCTGGCGACGGTGCCGAGCAGCGTCTCGATGGCCGGCGGACAGTTGATGAGGGAAACTTCGGCACCTTGCCGGCGGAGATCCTCGAAGGTGCGCTCGAGCACCCAGGCGCCGGCACTGTCGACGGCGCTGCAGGCGCCTAGGTCGACGGCCACCGAACGGGCGCCCTGAAGATCGAGGCGGCGCAGCGCCGCGTCGTGCCGGGCGAGCTCGCGGGTGGTCCAGGCGCCGACGAAGCGCAGGCGCAGGCCCTCGCCCTCGCGCAGCAGCGCGAAGGACGAGTCGGCGCTGCCGGCGGCGAGATCCTTTGCCGCGCTCATGGCGCCCTTAGCCGCGTGCGCTCCGGCATGCCGCTGCCTTCCCCTTCATCGCCAGGCTCCTGTCATACCACAGCCTAGGGATAGGCGGCGCGCGCGCTTATGGCAATCGTCACAAAGGTTGCGGGAGCTCAGGCGACCGCAGTGGTTGCCTCGTGGCGCACCGGAAAGTTCACCGAATTGGCGATGAAGCAGGTGCCGTGCGCCTCCTCGTGCAGCGCCTTGGCGCGGTCGAGGTCGCTACCGGCGGCGATGGTGACCCGCGGGTGCAGCACCACCTCGGTGAAGCGGCCGCCGCGGCCCTCCTGCTGCATGGTGCCGCGGGCGCTGTCTTCGTAGGCCACGACCTCCAGCCCCTCCAGGGCGGCCAGCGCCAGGTAGGACAGCATGTGGCAGGACGACAGCGCCAGCACCAGCATGTCCTCGGGGTTGTGCAGGTCGGGATCGCCATGGAAGGCCGGATCCGACGAGCCGGCGATGGAGGGCTTGCCGGGAAAGTCGGCGCGGTATTCCCGCGAATAGGTCTTGTAGTCCGTGGTGCCGCCGGCGGCGCCGCCGGTCCAGGTGACCCGTAGCTCGTAGTGGTGCTCCTTGCCGCGGGGCATGGCGTGCTCCTTCGTCCTAGGGTGCGACGGCGGCGGCCATCGCGCGGTTCCATTCGTTGGCACGTCGCGTCGCCGCGCGCTCCGACAGCAGCGCCCGGGCGAGGCTCCGGCGGTCCGCCTTCACTGCCGCGTCGATCAGCAGTTGCTCGAAGAGGTCGCGCTGTGCCCGGCTGCCGCCGACAAGCCGCAGGGCCGCGCGGTGCGGCAACAGCGCATCGACCGTCTCGCCGTAG
>DATCXZ010000125.1:0-18602 GCA_036570545.1 Kiloniellaceae bacterium | reverse complement strand
CCGACCGTGCCAAGCCCGGCCACGGCTATGCGGAGGGCTTTGCTCAAGAAGCGACGTTCCGAACCTGGCCGCCCTGGTCGTTGATGCCCAGGGACTTGAGAAAGGCCTTGATGTTGCGCACGGCCTGGCGCGTGCGGTGCTCGTTCTCGACCAGGCCGAGACGCACGAAGCCCTCGCCGTATTCGCCGAAGCCGATGCCCGGCGCGACGGCGACCTGGGCCTCCTCCAGCAGCAGCTTGGAGAACTCCAGCGAGCCCATGTCCCTGAGAGCGGCCGGCAACGGCGCCCAGCAGAACATGGTGGCCGGCGGGCTCGGGATCGGCCAGCCGGCCGTGGCGAGGCCGGAGATCAGCACGTCGCGGCGCCGGCGGTAGCGCGCACGCATCTCGTCGATGCACTCCTGCGGGCCGTTGAGGGCGGCGGTGGCGGCGACCTGGATCGGCGTGAAGGCGCCGTAGTCGAGGTAGGACTTCACCCGCGCCAGCGCCGCGATCAGGCGCGGGTTGCCGGCGCAGAAGCCGATGCGCCAGCCGGGCATCGAGTAGGTCTTGCTGAGGGAGGTAAACTCGACCGCGATCTCCTTGGCGCCGGGCACCTGGAGGATCGAGGGCGGCGGCGGGCCCTCGAAGTAGACCTCCGCGTAGGCGACGTCGGAGATGATGTAGATCCCGTTCTCGCGGCAGAAGTCCACGACCGTGGAATAGAATTTCAGATCAACGATTTCCGCGGTGGGGTTCGCAGGATAGTTGAGCACCAGCGCCGAGGGCTTGGGCACCGAGTGGCGCATCGCCCGCTCGAGCTGGTCCATGAAGTCGTAGCCGGGCGCGACCGGAATGCTGCGGATCGCCGCGCCGGCGATGATGAAGCCGAAGGCATGGATCGGGTAGCTCGGGTTGGGCGCCAGGATGATGTCGCCGGGGCTGGTGATGGCCTGGGCGAGGTTGGCCAGCCCCTCCTTGGAGCCGAGCGTGACGATGGCCTCGCGCTCCGGGTCCAGCTCGACGCCGAAGCGGCGCGCGTAGTAGGCGCAGAGCGCGCGGCGCAGGCCGGGGATGCCGCGCGAGGTCGAGTAGCGGTGCGCGCGCGGATCGGCCAGGGTCTCCGCCAGCTTGTCGATGACGTGCTGCGGCGGCGGCTGGTCGGGATTGCCCATGCCGAAGTCGATTATGTCCTGGCCGGCGGCGCGCGCCTTGGACTTCAAGGCGTTGACCTCGGCAAAAACATAAGGCGGCAGGCGCTTTATGCGATGGAAGTCCTGAGTCATGGCCATTTCAGAGGAAGCTGCGGCAGGCGCCGGCCGCCCGCGCCGGCCCCTTGTAGCGAGCCAGGCCCTAGTTTTCCAGGAAGATTTCGACGCGCCGGTTGCCCGCTTCGCCGGAAGGCATGAACTCGTGATAGACCGGCTCGGCGTCGCCGACCGCCTCGGCATGGGCGGCGGCGGCGGGCACCCCGAGCCGCAGCAGCTCCTCCAGCACCGTGTTGGCCCGGTTCAGCGACATCTCGAAGTTGGCGACCCGGTGGTCGTCGAGGGTCGCGTTGTGGGTGCGGCTGCTGGCATGGCCCACAACCCGCAGGCCGGCACCGCGCTCCCGCTGCAGGGCCGCGATGTCGCGCAGCACGTCGCGGTCGCGCGGGTCGAGGTCCGCAGAGCCGTGCGAGAAGAAGATGATGGCGGCGAGCTGGCCGGGGCCCGCGGCGGTCGGCAGCGGCAGGCCGGCCACCTGGTCGCTGGAGGTGACCGAGTCCCCGCTGATGATGAGGCTGCTGGCGAAGGGATCGCGCGGCGCCGCGGTTTTCAGCGGCTCGGTCTCGGTGAAGGTGGCCGCGGCGCGGTCCTCGGCCAGCGTCGCCATCACCTCCTGGCGATCCTCCGGCGCGCTGTGCGGCGGGGGGCTGCCCGGCACCTCGGCGAGATTGGGGAATTCGTCGGACGCCCCCTCGGCCGCGATGCGGGAGGGCTCGGGCGGGCTCCCCTGCAGCGCCCCGCAGGCCGTGAGCAGGCCTGCCGCGGCCAGCACCGCCGCGGTGCGCAGACTGAGAAGCCGTCGCCGGCGGTTCGCTTCCGAGGGCACCTGCTTGTCGTTCATCGCTTTCCCTGCGTTCTTCAATGGCAGCCGTCCGATCCGGCGGCTGTCCCCTGCTAAATCCAACGAAACCCGGGGGTTCCGGCCGATGGCCGGCGCCGGAGCGCGCCGCAGCGCTATTGATTCAGCAGCACCCCCTCATTACCTTCCAAATAGTTAATCACGGCCGTGCTTTCATGCCGACTCGCGACGGCCGCTGCGAGGTTTCAGCCGCAGGTGCAGGATAAGGAAGCCGCCATGGCGGAGCAACAGCCCCCCGACGTCAAACTGCCCGATCCGGTCGAAATCTCGAAGTCCATGGCCGCCATCGCCGAGCGCAGCCAGAAGCTGGTCGCCGATTTCCTGGCCCGCCAGAAGGAAGCGGGCGGCAATGCCAACAGTCTCGATCCGCTGAACATCGGCGCCGCCTTCATGGAGATGACCCAGCGCATGATGGCCGACCCGGCCAAGCTGGTGCAGGCGCAGATGAACCTGTGGCAGGACTACATGCGGCTGTGGCAGTCGACCGCCCAGCGCATGCTGGGCCAGGAGGCCGATCCGGTGGCGACGCCCGACAAGGGCGACCGCCGCTTCAAGAACCCGGAGTGGGACGAGAACGAGCTGTTCGACTTCGTGAAGCAGTCCTATCTGCTGACCGCGCGCTGGATGCAGTCGACCGTGAAGGACGTCGAGGGGCTCGACGACAAGACGGCTCAGAAGGTGGACTTCTATACCCGCCAGTTCGTCGACGCCATGGCGCCCTCCAACTTCGTGATGACCAATCCGGAGGTGCTGCGGGCGACGCTGGAATCCGGCGGCGAGAACCTGGTGAAGGGCCTCAACAACCTGCTGGACGACCTCGAGCGCGGCAAGGGCCGCCTCAGGATCAAGATGACCGACGTCGAGGCCTTCGAACTCGGCGAGAACATCGCGCTCACCCCCGGCAAGGTGGTCTACCAGAACGACCTCATGCAGCTCATCCAGTACGCGCCCGCGACCGAGGAGGTCCACAAGCGCCCGCTGCTGATCATCCCGCCGTGGATCAACAAGTATTACATCCTCGACCTGAGGCCGAAGAACTCCTTCATCCGCTGGGCCGTCGAGCAGGGCCACACGGTCTTCGTGATCTCCTGGGTCAATCCCGACGAGGCGCTGAAAGCCAAGACCTTCGAGGACTACATGACGGAAGGCCCGCTGGCCGCGCTCGACGCCGTCGAGCAGGCGACCGGCGAGAAGGACGCCAACGTCATCGGCTACTGCCTCGGCGGCACGCTGCTGGCCTGCACGCTGGCCTACATGACGGCCAAGAAGGACAAGCGCGTGAAGTCGGCCACCTACTTCACCGCCATGATGGACTTCAAGGAGGCCGGCGAGCTCGGCGTCTTCATCGACGAGGTGCAGCTCGCCGCCCTCGAGGAGAAGATGAAGGACAAGGGCTACCTCGAGGGCGCCGACATGGCGACCACCTTCAACCTGCTGCGCGCCAATGACCTCATCTGGTCCTTCGTGGTGAACAACTACCTGATGGGCAAGGACCCCTTCCCCTTCGACCTGCTCTACTGGAACTCCGACTCGACGCGCATGCCGGCGGCCATGCACAGCTTCTACCTGCGCAAGATGTACCAGGAGAACAAGCTGGTGGAGCCGGGCGGCATCACGCTGAAAGGCGTGAAGATCGACCTCTCCAAGGTGAAGGTGCCGTCCTGCCTGATCTCCACCAGGGAGGACCACATCGCGCCCTGGAAGGCGACCTACTCGGCGACCCGGCTGCTCGGCGGGCCGGTGAAGTTCATCCTCGCCGGCTCCGGGCACATCGCCGGCGTGGTGAATCCGCCCGAGGCCCAGAAGTACGGCTACTGGACCAACGCGAGCAACCCGGAGACGCCCGAGGCCTGGTGCGAGAGCGCCGAGACGCACGGCGGCTCCTGGTGGCCGGCGTGGAACGAGTGGGTAGCCGAGTTCGGCAACGGCAAGGTGCCGGCACGCCAACCCGGCGACGGCAAGCTGAAGGTCATCGAGGACGCGCCCGGCAGCTACGTCGCGGTGCAGGCGCAGGACTGAGCCTCAGCCCGCCGTCTCAGCCCGCCGGGCCGCGCTCGTCGAGGTAGTGGCCCGCCAGCTTGCGGTAGTTGCCGGCCTGGTAGGCGATGTCGGCCATCTCGGCCTCGCTCAGCGCGCGCATGAAGCGCGCCGGCCGGCCGCCCCACAACTGGCCGCTCGGCACGGTCTTGCGGGGTGTCACCAGGGCGCCGGCGGCCACCATGGCACGTGGCTCGACCACCGCCTGGTCCATTACCACCGCCGCCATGCCGACGAAGGCGCCGTCCTCGAGCGTGCAGGCGTGCAGCATGGCCTGGTGGCCGACCACCACGTTGTCGCCGATCACCGTCGGCATGCCGCCGCCGGTCTCGCGGTAGTCGCCGGCGCGGTCGTGGTTGCCGTGGACGACGGTGCCGTCCTGCAGGTTGCTGCCCGCCCCGACCCTGATCCGGTTCACGTCGCCGCGCAGGATGCAGCCGAACCAGATCGAGCTGCCGGGACCGATCTCCACGTCGCCGATCACCGTCGCGGTGTCGGCGATGAAGGCGTCGGGATGGATCTTCGGCCAGAGGCCGCGGTAGGGGAGGATGTGACCGCTCATGCAGGGGTACCGTGACGTCGTTCGGACAGCGCTGAGACCAGCGGGATAACGGGCGCGGGGCGCGAGGTCAAACCGGATGCGCTTCGCCCGCGCCGGCCAATGCTCTATGGTTGGCGGCGAGGGCCGGTCCTCCTGCCGGACTCAGATCAGGAGGTTCCGCTTCATGGCCGACACGCCGGTCGCATCAGAACTCGTCGGGGCCGTCTGGCCCGCCGCCCATCCGGGCGAGGACCCGCTGCTCTACGGCCACGTCGAGCTGCAACCCAAGGGCGCCTTCGAGGCGCGCAGCGTGCAGACCTTCCGCCTCGTCTACACGGTCGGGCGCTACGGCATCGACGACACCGGCGGCATCGCCGTCATGTTCCGCTTCTTCGGCGACCAGGGCGACCTGCAGACGAGCGATCCGACCGGCTACAACTACGTTTCCGCCCACACCGATACCGGCGCCCGCATCCGCCTGAACTACGGCACCACCGCCGGCCACCGCCCCTGGTTCAAGGCGCTGACCGCCAAGCTGCACGGCGGCTACCTGAAGGAAGGCGACAGCATCACCATCGTCTTCGGCGACACCTCGAAGGGGTCGCCCGGCATGAAGCTGCAGACCTTCTGCGAGTCCGGCTTCGAGTTCAAGGTCGGCGCCGACGTCTGCGCCGTCGGACACTACGTGCCGCTGCCGGAGACCCCCGCGATCGCCATCGTGCCCGGCCCGCCGGCGGTCTGGCGCGCCGTGCTGCCGAGCCTGCGCCGACCCGGCGAGGCCTTCCATTTCGGCCTCAAGGCCGAGGACCGCTGGGGCAATCCCTCGCACCTCGCCGAGGGGCGCTTCAGCCTGGTGCCCTCGCTGCCCGTCGCGGGCCTGCCGGAGACGCTGGACTACCGGCGCGGCGAGCGCGCGCGCACCCTGGAGGGCCTCTCGGTGGCCGCGCCCGGCAACCTCGCCATCGCCGTCTATGACGGCAACGCGCTCATCGCCGAAGCCGGCCCGCTGTTGATCCGCGACGGCCGGCACGCGGGCTACTGGGGCGACCTGCACGGCCAGAGCGGCGAGTCGATCGGCATCGGCGCCTCGCGCGAGTACTTCACCTTCGCGCGCGAGCTGTCCTTCCTCGACGTCAGCAGCCACCAGGCCAACGACTTCCAGGTCAACAACGCCTTCTGGAAGCACCTCAACGGCCTGACCGCCGAGTTCCACCAGGACCACCGCTTCGTCACCTTCCCCGGCTACGAGTGGTCGGGCAACACCGCCGTCGGCGGCGACCGCAACGTCTACTTCCGCGGCGAAGGGCGGCAGATCCACCGCTCCTCCCACGCGCTGCTGCCCGACCGCTCGGACCTCGCGACCGACGCGCCGGATGCAAGGCGCCTCTTCGAGATGCTCGAGGGCGAGGACTGCGTCGTCTTCGCCCACGTCGGCGGGCGCTACGCCGACATCGCCTACGCCCACGACCCGCGCCTCGAGACGGCGATGGAGGTGCACTCGGCCTGGGGCACCTTCGAGTGGCTGCTGACGGACGGCTTCCCCCTGGGCCACCGTTGCGGCGTGGTCTGCAACAGCGACGGCCACAAGGGCCGCCCCGGCGCCAGCTATCCCGGCGCCGCCACCTTCGGCGCCTACGGCGGCCTCACCTGCTTCTATGCCGGCGAGCTCACGCGCGACGGCATCTTCGAGAGCCTGCGCCGGCGCCACCACTACGGCACCACCGGCTGCCGCCTGCACCTCGACGTGCGCGCGCGGCTGGCCGGCGGCGGCCGCCTGTTCGAGCGCGATCCCAACGTCTTTCCCGATGCCACGGGCCGCGCGGTCGACGAGGTCATGATGGGCGACATCGTGCAGACCGGCGACGACGCGGTCGAGCTGAGCATCGAGGTCGCCGCGCCCGCGCCCATCGAGCGCATCGAGATCCGCAACGGCACCGAGGTGGTCGAGCTGTTCCGTCCCTACGGCCCCGAGGAGCTGGGCGCGCGCGTGAGGGTGCTGTGGTCCGGCGCCGAGTATCGCGGCCGCGGCCGGCAGACGACTTGGATCGGCCGGGCGCGCTTCGCGGGCGCCCGCGTGCTGCGGATCGCCAAGATCAACGCCTGGAACCACGAGCGTCGCCTGGAGCAGACCAGCAGCGACACGGTGGAATGGGACGCGCTCACCACCGGCAACTTCGGCGGCTTCGACGCGGTCCTCGCGGAGAACGGTGCCGACGCCTCGGGGGGCCACTTCGAGCTCACCTGCAACCACGGCAGCCTCTCGCGCCCGCTGGCGGAGATCGGCCGCGACGACATCGTCCTGGAGGCCGGCGGCCTCGAGCGCAGGATCCGGGTGTTCCGCCTGCCGGACGAGAACCCGCACCGCCGCGTGGCGCACCGCCTGCGCGTCCCGCTGAAGCCGCAGGGCGACAACCCGCTCTGGGTCTGCGTCACCACCGAGGACGGCTTCCAGGCCTGGAGCAGCCCCATCTTCGCCTTCCGCTGACAGCAGCGGCCGCATGCGTGCTGCAGCAGCACAGGATTGTCAGGGAATATATTCGGCAGCACCCGCGGCGCAGCAGATCAATGCGAAGCTCGCTCTCGGCCGGAATCCGCTGCGAGCAGAATGAAGGGCCCGCGCCGGAGCGCGGGCCCTTCTTCGATACGACTGCTGTCAGATCAGCGCTTGGAGAACTGGAAGCTCCGGCGCGCCTTGGCGCGGCCGTACTTCTTGCGCTCCACCACGCGGGAATCGCGGGTCAGGAAGCCGCCGCTCTTCAGCACCGGGCGCAGGCCCGGCTCGTAGAGCGTCAGCGCCTTGGAGATGCCGTGGCGCACCGCGCCCGCCTGACCGGAGAGGCCGCCGCCCTTCACCGTGCAGATGACGTCGAACTGATCGCCGCGGTCGGCGACCAGGAACGGCTGGGCGAGGATCATGCGCAGCACCGGCCGGGCGAAGTAGACCGACTGGTCCTTGCCGTTCACGGTGACCTTGCCGGAGCCCGGCTTGATCCAGACGCGGGCCACGGCGTCCTTGCGCTTGCCGGTGGCGTAGGAGCGGCCCTGCGCGTCGCGCTGCGGCTCGGCGGCGGCAGCCTCGGCCTCCGGGGTCATGCCCGTGGCAGCAGCCAGCTCACCCAGATCGCTCAGGGTTTGAGTCTCGTCGGCCATGCTTACTGGCTCCTCTTGTTCTTCGGATTCATCGCCTCGAGGTCGAGCACCTGCGGCTGCTGCGCCTCATGGGGATGCTCGGCGCCGGCATAGACGCGCAGGTTCTTCATCTGCTGCCGGCCGAGGGTGTTGCGCGTGATCATGCGCTCCACCGCCTTGACCACGACGCGCTCCGGATGGTTGCCTTCGAGGATCTGGCCCATCGTGCGCTCTTTGATGCCGCCCGGATGGCCGGTGTGCCAGTAGAACTTCTTGTCGGTGAGCTTCTTGCCGGTCAGCTTCACCTTCTCGGCGTTGACGACGATCACGTTGTCGCCGCAGTCCATGTGCGGGGTGAAGCTCGGCTTGTGCTTGCCGCGCAGGATCTTGGCGACCTGGGAAGCCAGGCGGCCAAGGACAACACCGTCAGCATCGATCAGAACCCATTTCTTCTCGATGTCCGACGGGGTGGCGGTAAAGGTTTTCATCGGGCCAACCACTTGTCGGTGAATTCGGGAGGAAGCGCCCCGGCAGGAACCGGGCCGCTCCGAAGGCGCGATTTCTAAGCGGGCGGAGGGGGACTGTCAACGCGAAAAAGAGGCGGGATTTCAGGGGGGTTAAGAGTGCGGTATTATAATACCGTCACCTAAGCTCCTAGCAAGAAACCACCTTTGTCTTCCAAGGCTTGCCAGCAGCGCTCGGACCGCGCGCCACCCCGGCCGTCACGCGGCCCTACTGGATTCACACATTTCCGCCGTGGTCGCAGCAATGGCGCCACTAACTCATCGTCACCCTCGGCCTTGAGCCGAGGGTCCAGGGCGGGCGCTCGGACGGTTGCCCTGGATGCCCGGGTCAAGCCCGGGCATGACAGTTTGGGTGGTGGACAGCGGGTTGCGGGCTTTTCCGGCCATCCCCTCACCCCCTGGGCGGGATCGAGTAGGTGGCCGTGGCGTGGGCGACCGGGGTAGCGAGGCCCTGGGAATAGATCGAGATATCGCCTACCGCCAGGCGCTTGCCCAGCTTCAGGAGTCGGCAGGTCGCCACCAGGCCGCCGGGGCGCGGGCGCTGCAGGAAGTTGATGTTGAGGCTGGTGGTGACCGCCAGCGGCACCTCGCCGAGGGCGCCCAGCAGCGCCGCATACATGGCGAAGTCGGCCAGCGCCATCTGCGCCGGGCCGCTGAGGGTGCCGCCGGGGCGGACATGGGCGTCGCCGGCCGGCAGGCGCACGCTGGCGGTGCCGAAGCCGATCTCCTCGGTGACGAAGCCGTAGATCTTCTGGAACGGCGCGCTCTCGTCCAGCAGGCGGTTGAAGGCCTCGACGGTGATGCGCGGCGGCGGGCTGGCTTGGTCCATGGCTTCGCGGGGGCCTCCTCTGGCGCGGCTTTCGTTCTGCTATCTACGGATAATTGTTAGCATTAGTCCTTGAACTCCCACCAGGGGAAGCGCCAAAGTCGGCTCCCCGGAACAGAGGCCGGAACAGAGGAAGCCCATGCCCGCCGAAGCCGCCCTTTCAAACGACGCCCCGCTGCTGCTGCACAGCGCCAGCGACGGCATCGCGCGCCTGACCCTCAACCGGCCCCGTCAGTACAACGCCCTCTCCAGCGCTCTCATGAGCGCGCTGCAACAGGCGCTCGATGGCATCGCGGCCGACAAGACGGTCCGCGTGGTCGTCATCGAGGGCGCCGGGCGCGGCTTCTGCGCCGGCCACGACCTGAAGGAGCTGCGCGCGCACCCGGGCGACAGGGACTTCTTCCAGGCGATCTTCAAGCAGTGCAGCCGGCTGATGACCACCATCACCGCCCTGCCCCAGCCGGTGATCGCCAAGGTGCACGGCATCGCCACCGCGGCCGGCTGCCAGCTCGTCGCCACCTGCGACCTCGCGGTCGCCGACCGCTCGGCGCAGTTCGGCACCCCGGGCGTGAACATCGGGCTGTTCTGCTCGACGCCGATGGTGGCGCTGTCGCGCGCGGTGCCGCGCAAGCAGGCGATGGAGATGCTGCTGACCGGCGACATGATCGAGGCCGCCGAGGCGCTGCGTCTCGGCCTGGTGAACCGCGCGGTGCCGGGCGAGGCGCTGGAGGCGGAGACGCTGGACCTCGCGCGCAAGGTCATGAGCAAGTCGCCGCTGATCCTGAAGATCGGCAAGGAAGCCTTCTACCGGCAGATCGAGCACGGGCTGGTCGAAGCCTATGCCTATGCCAGCCAGGTGATGACCACCAACATGCTGGCGCGCGACGCCGAGGAAGGCATCGACGCCTTCATCGAGAAGCGCAGCCCCGAGTGGGAGGGGCGCTAGCCCGCCATGGCCGCAGCGCCGACCTACAGCAACGCCGAGCTGCTGGCGATCCTGCGCGCCACGCGCAGCATCGCCATGGTCGGCGCCTCGCCGAAATGGAACCGGCCCTCCTACTTCGCCATGAAGTACCTGCAGGAAAAGGGCTACCGCGTGATCCCGGTGAACCCCGGCCACGCCGGCAGCGAGATCCTCGGCGAAACCGTTTACGCCACGCTCTCCGACATTCCCGACAAGTTCGACATGGTCGACATCTTCCGCAACTCGGAGGCCGCCGGGCCGATCGTCGACGAGGCCATCGCGCTCGCGCAGGACCCAAGCAGGGACAGGGGCATCAAGGTGGTGTGGATGCAGCTCGGCGTCGTCAACCACAAGGCTGCCGAGCGCGCCCGCGCGGCGGGGCTCACGGTGGTGATGGACCGCTGCCCGAAGATCGAGTTCGGCCGCCTGCATTCCGAGCTCTCCTGGGGCGGCTTCAACTCCGGCATCATCTCGGCCAAGCGACGCAAGGTGCAGCTCTGATGAACGAGACGCCCCCCAAGCGGCGCAACCGCGAGTTCGGCTTCGAGACGCGCATGATCCACGCCGGCACCCAGCCGGAGCCGGTGACCGGCGCGCGCCAGACGCCGATCTTCCAGAACACCTCCTACGTGTTTCACGACGCCGACCACGCGGCCTCGCTGTTCAACCTGCAGACCTTCGGCTTCATCTATTCGCGCCTCAGCAACCCGACGGTGGCGGCGCTCGAGGAGCGCCTGGCCAACCTCGAGGGCGGGCGCGGCGGCACCTGCTGCGCCTCCGGTCACGCTTCGCAGATCCTCGCCTTCTTCGCGCTCATGGAGCCCGGCGACCGCTTCATCGCGTCGACGCGGCTCTACGGCGGCTCGATCACCCAGTTCGGCAAGACCTTCAAGAAGTTCGACTGGCACGCCGACTTCGTCGACGTGGACGACATCGACGCCGTGCGCCGCGCGATGACGTCGCGGACCAAGGCGATCTTCGTCGAGAGCCTGGCCAACCCAGGCGGCGTGGTCAGCGACATCGAAGCGCTGGCCGGGGTCGCGCACGACGCCGGCATCCCGCTCATCGTCGACAACACCATGGCGACGCCCTACCTCTGCCGGCCTTTCGAGTGGGGCGCCGATCTCGTCGTGCACTCGACCACCAAGTTCCTCTCCGGCAACGGCACCTCGGTGGGCGGTGCGGTGATCGATTCCGGGCGCTTCGACTGGTCGGCGAGCGGCAAGTTCCCCGGCCTCGCGGCGCCAGAGCCGGCCTACCACGGCCTGAATTTCCAGGAGACCTTCGGCGACATGGCCTTCACGATGCAGGCCCATGCGGTGGGCCTGCGCGACCTCGGCGCCACCATGGCGCCGATGAATGCCTTCCAGACGCTGCTCGGCACCGAGACGCTCAGCCTGCGCATGGAGCGTCACTGCAGCAATGCCAAGAAGGTCGCCGAATACCTGGAAGGTCATCCGCAGGTCGCGTGGGTGTCCTGCGCCGCCCTGCCCTCCAGCCCCTATCACGCGCTGGCGCAGAAGTACCTGCCATCAGGCGCCGGCTCGGTCTTCACCCTCGGCCTCAAGGGCGGCTATGCCGCGGGCGTGAAGATGGTGGAGAGCTGCGAGCTGCTGTCGCACCTCGCCAACATCGGCGACGTGCGCTCGCTGATCCTGCACCCCGCCTCGACGACGCACCGCCAGCTCAACGACGCGCAGCTCGCCGCCGCCGGCGCCGGCCCGGAGGTGGTGCGCCTCTCCATCGGGCTGGAGACGGTGGACGACATCATCGCGGATCTCGACCGGGCGCTGACGGCGGCAGTGAGCCGAGCGTAAGAAAAGCGCGCTCCGGCGAGTCCGCCTCCCCGCTCGTCACCCTCGGCCTCGAGCCGAGGGTCCAGGGCAACCGTCTGGGCGGTGGCCCTGGATGCTCGGGTCAAGCCCGAGCAGGACGTTGAAGAGGGGGCGAGGAAGAGGGGGCGAGAACGCGGCTCCAGCATCGCCGCTACACGTAATTCCCCACCTCGATGAGGTTGCCGTCGGGATCGCGGAAGTAGACCGAGCGGATGGTGCCTTCGGCGCCGGTGGTTTCGACCGGGCCGAACTCGATGTCGACGCCGCAGCTCCGCAGGTGCTTGATAAAGGCCTCCAGCGGCAGGCCCGACACCAGGCAGAACTCGGCGCTGCCGGGCACCGGCACCGCCGCCTTGCGCAGGCGGTCGTTGGGATTGGGATTGATGTTGATCCTCTGGCCGCCGAAGCGCAGCGCGATGCGGTCTTCGTCGAAGCGCTCGCGCGACATCCCGAGCACCTTTTCGTAGAACACGCAGGTGGCATCGACGTCGCGCACGGTAAGGGCAAAATGATCCAGGCGATCCAACTCGACCGATAACTTGCTCATTGCAGGAATAACTGACCTCTTGTCGTGAACCTACTCGGCCGGCATGGCCGAGTGCCCGAGCGGCCGGGCGGATGGCAGAAAACAGGCGACCACCGCCGCGACGGCGGCGATGGCGGCAAGGATGAGATAGAGCTGGGTGAACTCGCCGCTGCGGCCCTCCACCCAGGACGCCAGCAGGATCGCCGGATTGGCGATCGAGAAAGCCAGCACGAACTTCACCCCGAAAGCGAGGCTGCGGTGGCGCGACGGGGTGTAGCGGGCCAGCAGCATGTTCTCGGCCGGCAGCGCGGCCGCGCTCAGGATCACCGTCATGATGGAAAGCGCGATCAATGGCAGGCTGCCGATCGAGGCGATCAGCGCCATCACCGGCACCTGCAGCACGAAGGCGCTGAGGTAGATCGGTTTCAGCGGATAGCGGTCGGCCAGCCAGCCGCCGACGAGCTGCATCAGGCCGCCGGCGGTGTAGACCAGCGCGACCAGGGCGCCGATGCCGAGGGCACCCTCGCCCGCCAGGTCGCGCAGGCGCAGGTCGAACACCTTCGGCAGCGAGGCCTGGGTCGCATGGAACAGCAGGCCCATGACCGCCATGGTCAGCAGCAGCACGGCATAGACGCGCAGCCTGTCGCCGCGGGCCGGCAGCGGCTCCGGCATGCGGTCGGCCGCCGCCTCGCGCACCCAGCCGAGGCGCAGCGCGACCAGCAGCGCGATGCCGGTGACCAGGCAGACGACGCCGGGCACGATGAAGGCCGCGCGCCACGACACCGCGTCGATCAGCACGCCGGCGACCAGCCCGGCGCTGGCGACGCCCAGCGAACCGAAGATGCCGTTCACGGCCAGCGCCATGCCGCGCGAGCGCGCGCTCCTTATCAGCCAGGCCACGCCGACCGGATGGTAGATCGCGCTGAACAGCCCCACCGCGGCGAGCCCGAGCATGAGCGCCGTGGTGGAGTTGACGAGGCCGCAGACGATGCCGGAGATGCCGAGGCCGATGAAGAACACCGTCATCATGCCGGGGGCCGACCAGCGGTCGCCGAGCCAGCCCGCCGGCAGCGCGGCGAGGCCGACGAGCAGCGAGCCCAGCGCCCAGAGCTTCACCAATTCATGGTTGGGAATTTGCCAGGCGCTCTCGAGCGACAGGGCGATGACGAAATAGAACGCAGTGAAGAGGTGCATATAGGCATGGCCTAAGCACGAAAACAGCAACGCCAGGCGCGCCGAATGAGCCTTCATGGCTTCGATCCCCACTCGCTTTCGCAAATTTCAGTATACGGTTAAAGACCCTTAAGCAAGTCCGCGAAACGTATAGCTTATCCTGAGAAGTTGGACTGCCGGGACGATTAGCTAGATCGGATTCACAGGGTCGGTGGATCGCCGCTGGCGATTCCATCCGACCCTGATCTGCTCTAGGCGGCCGGCCCCTCGCCCGTCTCCTGGCTGATCCAGTCGAGGAAGGCCCGGCTGCCACCGACGATCGGCAGCACCACGGCGCAGGGGCAGTCGTAGCTGTGCATGGCCTCGACCGCCTCGACCAGCGCGGCGGCCCGCTCCGCGGTGGTCTTCAGGATCACCACGCTCTCCGAGCCGGTCTGAACCCGGCCCTCCCAGCGGAAGATCGGCACCATGCCCGGCAGCACGTTGGCGCAGGCGGCAAGGCGCGCCTCCACCATCGCCCGGCCGATCGCCTGCGCCTCCGCCTCGTCGGCAGCGGTGACGTAGACCAGGCAGTGGGAGAACGGGAGGTCCATCGGGATGCGGCGCTCCGGAGTCGCTTTCTGCAGCGGACCATCGTAGCATGGGGCCATAAGCAGGGAGAGAGACCATGGACCGACCGTCCCCCACGGCCCAGGTGCTCGGCAGCGCAAGGCGGAAACACCGCCCCACGGCGACTCAGCTCGCCTGGTTGAGCCGCGGCCTCGCGCAGGCGGGCGGCAAGCTGCCGCTGTTCGATCGCTACGGGCAGCGCCACGACATCCGCACCATCCGCAGTTGCATCGAGCAGGGCTGGGCGGAGCCCTGGTTCAAGAACCCGATCAAGCCGGACTGGCTGGTCTGCCGCCTGACCGACGAAGGCCGCGCCCTGGCCGAAGCCGGCGAGGCAACGGCCGACGACGAGGACGATAGCGAACGCGAGCACCGCGTCCGCAGTCTGGTCGACGATCTGTTCTGCTAAAGCTTCTTCCGCTGCGGTCGGAAGGCGTCGCACCGCTCGCGCCTCCTCCCCACCCGTCACCCTCGGGCCTGTCCCTACGATATTCACACATCTCTGTCGCCCACTTTGAGGTCGTCATCCCGGCCAAGCGAGCAACGCGAGCGCGAGCCGGGAGCCATGGCAAAGGCGGGCACCGGGCCCAGCCGTAGATTTTTCGATATCAGTCGGTGGCGTCAGTCAGTGGCTGAGGCCAGGAGCCTGGCCTCGCCATGGGCCCCGGCTCGCGCTCGCTCACGCTCGCTTGGCCGGGGTGACAGCCGGAGGGGACGATAGAGATGTGTTAATCCGGTAGGGCTTGTCCCGAGGGTCCATGACGCCGTTCGCAAGGGCCGGTGCGGGTGGTGAAATGGGTTGCCGGGACAAGCCCGGCAATGACAATGGGAGAAGAGGGCAAACGCTCCCGCGTCCTCTCCACGCTCTTCACCTGCTCACCGGATCTGCTTGCGCCAGCGCTCGATGGTGTTGGCCACGAAGCCGTTGGTGCCGCGCTCTTCCTGCCACTGGCGCGCGAAGGAGGCGGTGTCGCTCTGCGGACGCTTGGCCTCCGGCAGATCGTCGAAGCGGATCCGCATCGGCAGCACGACGCCCTCGCCCACCACCACGGCCTGCTGATTGCGCAGCGCCGGCAGCGAGCCCAGCATGCCTTCCGCGCTCTCCGGCAGGGCCCGGCGCACGAAGTCCTGGTCCTTCTGGTTGCCCATGCGCAGCGCGAACAGGGTGCTGCACTGGGAGAGAATGGTCTCCGACAGCTCCGAGGGGCGCTGCGACACCAGGCCGAGGGAGAGCCCATACTTGCGGCCCTCCTTGGCGATGCGCGAGATGATGCGGCGGGTCGGCTCGAAGCCGTGGCCGCTCTCGTTGGGAATGTAGCGGTGCGCCTCCTCGCAGATCAGCAGCACCGGCACCGCGGCGTCGCGCTCGCTCCATATCGCGAAGTCGAACAGCGTGCGGCAGAGCAGCGAGACGACGACGTCGACGATCTCCGACGGCACGCCCGAGAGGTCGAAGATGGTCAGCGGCTTGCCCTCGACGGGCACGCGGATGATGCGCGCCAGGATGTCGGGCATGGTGTCGCGCACCGACAGGCCGGAGAACATGAAGGCATAGCGGCGATCGGCGCGCAGGTTCTCGATGCGCGAGCGCAGCCGCAGGTAAGGCTTCGCCTGCTCGGCCTTCTGGAGCTGCCCCATCGCAGCCTCGATGTTGTGCAGCAGCCCGCTCAGCGGATAGGGCACCGGCGTGTCGACGGTGACGTAGCGGCGCTCGTCGTCCTTCTCCATGGTCGCGCGCTTCGCATTGAGGATGGCGTCTTTCAGGATGAAGGTCTCGGAAGAGCGCGAGATGTCGTCCTGGCTGCACAGCACCTCGACCATTTCCTCGAAGTTCAGCAGCCAGTAGGGCAGTTGCAGGTTGTCGGGCGTCACCACCTCCGCGAGGCCGTCGAAGGAGTGGCTGTACTCGTTGTGCGGGTCCAGCAGCACAACATGGCCGAAGGGATGGGCGCCCAGGATGGCGTGCATCACCGTGGCCAGCGCGCAGGACTTGCCCGAGCCGGTCGTGCCGAGGATGGCGAAATGCTTGCCCAGGAGATCGTCGGTGATCAGGTAGGCCGGCAGCGTGCTGTCCTGATGCAGAGTGCCGATGCGCACGTTGGAGCCTTGCGGGCGCTTGTAGATCTCCCGCAGTTCCTTGGACGCGGTCGCGTAGACGCCCTCGCCGAGCCCCGGATAGTGCGAGACGCCACGCAGCAGGTGCAGACCGCCCGCCGGCTGCGCTGCCGCGTCCTGCGTCAGGTACTCGCCGAAGAGGTCGATCTCGACCACCCACTGCTCGCCGAACTCCGGCGACGGCGAGGGATTGCCGGTGGACAGGGCGGAGACGATACCGAAGGCAACGGACTCCGCGGTCGGCATCTTCACCAGCGAGCCGATCTGCACCGCCCTGTTGAGCTCTCCGGCTGCCGCCGCGTCGTTGGCCGAGACCAGCGTCGCGGTCACCTTCGAGCCGGTGACGGAGATGATGTGGCCGACCTTAAAGTCCGCGGGCAAGTCCGCCGCCGCGGCCTCTGCCAGGGTCATCTGCTGGGCTGTGTCCATCGTGCTCGCCTTGCGCCTGCGGTGAATGATCGGGTCCCGCCCGGTGGGGGGCTGGAATCATTGCAGCCAGACGTTAAGCAATGCCAAAGGCAGCGGCTTGACCGCCTGTGGCAGGCCTCGCGGCGTTCAAGGATTTTAAACCACGGGGGCTCTAGCCTGGAGAGACTGCCGGCCGGCTTCGTAGGGAAGCCGGGCAAGCCGGCCCGGACCCGATCCCGCCATGCCCGCGCCTTCCCTCTCAGTCCCCCGCGCCGCTCGCGCCCGCCGCAGGCTGCTGCTGCCTTTGCTGCTGGTGCTGCCCCTGGCGGTGGGCGGCTGCGACGCGATCTATGAAGACACCAAGGGCTGGGCGAACCGCCTCGAGGTCTCCCTCCTCAGCGCGACTCACGATGAAACCGCCCCCGCCGATGCGCCAGCGGAAGAGGCTGGGGTGGAGAAGACTGGGGTGGACGCCAAGCACGAAGAGATGCCAGCGCCGCCGGCGGTGCCGGTCGAGCCGGTGACGGTCGTGGCCCTGCCCGCGCCCACTCCGCCTGCCGCCCCTCCGCCTGCTGTCGCCGCCCCGGGGGAGAGCGAGAAGGTATCGGGAGGCGTCCTGGCGGCGGCCAGCGAGGCCCTGCTCGCCAATGCGGACGCCAAGGCGTCAGACGCCAAGAGTGCCGACGACGCCGTGGTCGCCGTGGTGCTGCATCTCTCCTCGCTGCGCAGCGAGGAGGCCGCCAAGCGCCAGTGGAGCGATCTGCAGCACAGTTTTCCGGAGCCGCTCGGCCCATTGCAGGCGGAATTCAGCCGCACCGACCTGGGCGACAGCGGGACTTTCTACCGGGTGCTCGCCGGCCCGCTGCCCTCGCGCGACAAGGCCACGCAGGTCTGCGCCGCCCTGAAGGCCAAGAACGCCAAGCAGTACTGCCGCATCCTGCCGTCGAAGCCGAAGGCCTGATACGCCGCTGCCGCCATCGGCTCCGCGCTCCTGGATTTACACACTGCTGTCGCCCAGGAGCTTAGCCCTACGACATTCACACATCTCGTGCAGGAGGCTCGCCCCCACCACCCAAAAGCTGTCGTCCCGGCATTCATTGCCGGGACCCATTGTCCTATCCGCGTGACAAGACGCCGATTGCGGAGTTCCAATGCTTGCGGTTGGCGGGGATGCAAACCTCCTACGACCTCGCCACGCGCCGATGCCAATGGGTCCCAGCAACGAGTGCCGGGACGACAGTCTTGGTGTGGCGATGGCTGGGCCATTCTCTGCAGGAGATGAGTGACTCCTGCAGGCCCTCAGCGCGGTGCCGGGAAGAAGGCGTCGCTGTTGCCCGCCAGGTAGTAGACGAGCAGGCCGAGCCACTCGTGAAGGGCGAGGCCGGCAAGGCCGAGCGAGGCGCCGGGGTCGCGCGGCCAGTGCAAGCGTGCCGGCTCGGTGCGAAAGTCGACCGGATAGGCCAGCACCTCCAGCCCCGCGGCGCGAAAGCTGGCCACCGCCCGCGGCATGTGCCAGGCCGAGGTCACCAGCAGCCAGGGCCGCCCGTCGCCCTGCCCGACCAGCGCCGCCGTCAGGCGGGCGTTCTCCGCCGTGTTGCGCGACTGGGCCTCGAAGCGCACCCGCGCCGGATCGATGCCCTGCTGCGCGAAGAGGCGCGCGGTGATCTCGGCTTCGTTCCAGCCGCGCGGATCGAGCCGGCCCGAGAAGCCGGAAACGACGAGGGGCTTGCCGGGCAGTTGGCGGTGCAGGGCCATGGCGGCGGTCAGCCGCTCCGCCGCCCCGTTCAGCAGCGGCTGCCCGCGAGCGGCG
>DATCXZ010000124.1:0-2372 GCA_036570545.1 Kiloniellaceae bacterium | reverse complement strand
TGCCGCGCCCGACGCGCACCCGGCAGGTCGAGCAGCGCCCGCGCCCGCCGCAGACCGAGGCATGGGGAATGCGCGCGGCCTGGCTGGCGGCGAGGATGGTCTGGCCCTTGTGCACGGTCGCCTTGCGGCCCCCGGGATAGGTCACGCGCACAATTCCGCGGCGGCGCAACCAGAGCCGCCACAGCAGGCGAACCAGAAGGGTGAGCGCCAGCAGCACAAGGAAGCCGATCACCACGCCGTCGCGCAGCGCCAGGACATCGGCCTGCGCGGCGGCCGAGGGCACGCCGGCGCGCGCCATGACGGAGGAGACGAAGCCGGGATCCTGGGCACGCCGCAGCACCTCCTTGCCCGCCGCGAGGTAGCCGCTGAGCGCCAGGGCCGGCAGCAGCACCGCGATGGCCAGCGCCGCCGGCGCCGCGGTCGGATACCAGGGCTTCAGGCGCAGCCAGAGATGCAGGCCGATACAGCCGTGGCTCCACACCACCAGCACCAGCACCGCCTGCTGGAGGGCGTCAATGGGGTCGAAGGCCCAGTGCGCCGTTACCACATAGAGGTAGCTGTCCTCGACGCCGTAGACCTCGTGCATCAGGCGGGTGGCGAGGATGTGCAGCGCTGCGAGCGGAATGATCAGCACGCCGAAGGTGTAGCGCAGGGCTTCGAGAAGCGGCATGGCGAGGCTGTCGCGCCGGAAGATCGCGTAGTAGGCCAGCGCCAGATGGACCAGCAGGCTGCCGTAGAGCAGCACCGTGACGGGCAGCGGACGCCAGGCGGCAAGGAAGACCTCGCGGCCGGCCTCCAAGGCCGGCAAGGACACCAGCCCGAGAACCAGGTTCAGCAGGTGCGTCAGGACATAGGTGAAGAGGACCAGGCCGCTGATCAGCCGCAGACGCCGAACCATGGTGGACCCTCTGCTGTCGTGGCACCGGCAATGAGCGGCGGCATGGCCGGGGAGCCGTGAATCATAGGCGGGCGCCGGGCGCTTGAAAACGCCCCTCTCACCCTGCTATTGCGAGGCGCCCGGGGGGGGCCCGGGCGGCGGACGGCAGCGGGGCGCGAAAAGAGATGACCGAAGAGAACGACCTGAAGGACGGCTCCGGCGCCCAGCCCGGCAACCGGCGCCCGGACGAGCGCGCAAGGCGACGCGCCCGGCCGCAGCGGGTGTTCGACACCTCGGTGCCCTCGCCCTGCATTGCCGTCTGCCAGGTCGATCCGGCCAGCAATCTCTGCATCGGCTGCCGGCGCCACGTGGACGAGATCCGCGAATGGCCGATCATGACGGCCGAGCAGAAGCTGGCGGTGCTCGCCGCCCTGCCAGGGCGCCGCTAAACGGTGCCGGGCGCTTCGGAGAACGGGGCGGATCAGGCCGGCGGCGGCGCGTTCAAGGAGCCGCCCGCCTTGCTGCCGCCGGCGAAGAGGCCGCGCCTGATTTTTCGCTCGATACGGTAGTCGAGGCCGAGAAAGGTGCCCGCGAGTTCCTTGCGCGCATGATCGACCCAGACCACGACGCCACGGCAGTCGAAGCAGAGCGTCTCGTCAGTGAGAGGAATCTCGGCCGTCAGCAGGAGGCGGTCGCCGGGACAGTGGTCCGCACCGACGCCGCTGGCCGCGAACCCGCGATGCGACCAGTCCTTCAAAGGGTAGACCCGGCCGCCGAAGGCGATGCGGCCATCGATCACCAAGCGCCGCGGGTCACGGCGGCGTTCGGGCTGGAGAACGTGGCGGCGGAACAGCGAGAACACCATGCCTCAACGATGCCACAGCATCCTGAAGCAAACGTAAACGGTTACCCTGATAAGCGATTAATTCAACCGTTCGGAGAGCGGCTTAGATCGAACGCCGCAGTCTCACGTCCAGCGGGCGGAAACGGGTGCGGTCCATGAGGGCCGAGCGAACCAGGGTGACCCGCCGCGAGGGGTCGAGTATGTCGCGCAGGCAAACATGGGAGACGGCGCGCGAGTCGGTGAAGAACGACTCCACTTCCCACTGGCGGGCCGCCTTGCGCATCTCCTGGTAGCGCTGGCCGACTCGCAGACCGAAATCCGCGATGCTCTTCGACATTCTAGTTCCCCAAGAAGCCGCAGCCGCGGACTCCGGGTGGAATCCGCACCACCTTCTCGATTGGGCAGCGATTGGGTAGGCTACGCGCGCTGCCAGCCAACAGGCAACAGCGGCGCGCGGGGCAGCGCGTGTAAAAAGCAGGGCAGAAAAAAGGCGGTCACAAAGGGCCACCCTGGGCAGCCCCACTCCCCGTCCGCCCCTCTGACGTCCTTTCGCCCGCTATTGGACCACCACGACGGCCGGCAGCCGCGAGGCCGACTGCGGCAAGCGCGCCAAGCCGCAGTTGCCACGGCTCGCAAGCGGCGCGCTGCAGG
>DATCXZ010000123.1:0-17945 GCA_036570545.1 Kiloniellaceae bacterium | reverse complement strand
CCGCTCGCGGGCATAGCGGGCATCGTCCAGCAGACCGAGGCCGGTGAGGCGCGCGATCACGCGGTCGACCGCCGCCCGGCCTTCCTCGGCGTCCGTGCCGTGCACCCGGGCCGAGAGCGCCACTTTGCGCCGCAGCAGGCGACGCAGGTGGCCGCTCGAGCTGTCGTAGCGCTCCAGGTAGTACAGCGCCGAGCGCTCCAGGCGCTCGGGCGTGGCCTTCAACGGCTGGCGCTTCCGGCGCGCTGCGGGCCCGTTCGTCCCCGAGCCGCTCCCACTCATGGCCGGCCCCTCATGGTCCCCTGGGCGCCCGCCGGTGCTTGCGCGGGCTGCCGGCGGGGGCTATGTGAAGCGCCATGGAACATCAGTTACTCTCCCTTTCGGGCACCCGGGTGCGGCGCATCGGGCGCGTGAACTGGCGCGGCCTCTGGACCCTTTACATGAAGGAAGTGCGCCGCTTCCTCAACGTCTTTACGCAGACCCTGCTGGCGCCGATGGTGACCACACTGCTGTTCCTTGCCGTCTTCACCCTGGCGCTGGGTGCCGGCAGGGGCGAGATCGGCGGCGTGTCTTTCGCCACCTTCCTGGCGCCCGGCCTCGTCATGATGGCCATGGTGCAAAACGCCTTTGCCAATACCTCCTCCTCGCTGGTCATCGCCAAGGTGCAGGGCAACATCGTCGACGTGCTGATGCCGCCGCTGTCGCCCGCCGAGCTGACGCTGGGCATCGCCGCCGGCGGCGTCACCCGCGGCATCATGGTCGGCCTCGCGGTCACCCTCGGCATGTGGGTCTTCGTGCCAGTGACGGTGCACAATCCTCTGTTCATTCTCTATCACGGCGTGATGGCCGCGCTCATGCTGTCGCTGCTTGGCATGATCGGCGGCATCTGGTCCGAGAAGTTCGACCACATCGCCGCGGTCACCAACTTCGTGATCACGCCGTTCTCCTTCCTGTCCGGCACCTTCTATTCCATCGAGCGGCTGCCGGAGACCTGGCAGGTGGTCGCCCACTTCAATCCCTTCTTCTATATGATCGACGGCTTTCGCTACGGCTTCATCGGCTATGCCGACGGCTCGCTGGTGTTGGGCGTCGTGGTCATGGCCGGCTTCAATCTCTTCCTCTGGGCGGTGACCTACCGCATGTTCGCCACCGGCTACCGGCTGAAGCCGTGAGCGGTCGTGGCGCCTCCGCCGCGCCGGGCCAGGCGCGGCCGCTGCTCGTCTTCCGGGCCTGGCGGTCGGCCGGCTTCGGGCCGGTGAACTGGCGCGGTCTCTGGGCGCTCTACTACGGCTACGGCGTGAAGCGCTTCCTGCGCTTCGGCCTCGAGACCCTGGCCGGGCCGCTGGTCTCCAGCCTCCTGTTCCTGCTGGTCTTCGTGATCGGCCAGCGCGACCTTGGCGAGATGCTGCCGGGCGTCGGCCTGACCGAGTTCGTCGCCCCCGGCATCGTCCTCTATGCCGTCGCCTACACCGCGTTCCAGAACTCGGCGGCGATGATCGTGATGGACAAGATGGAAGGCGTCATCGCCGACGTGCAGATGGCGCCGGTCAGTCCGCTGGAGATCGTCGTCGGCTTTGTGCTTTCCGCCGCGAGCTGTGGCCTCGCCTCCGGCGCGCTGGTCGCCGTCGGCACCGCTCTTTTGGTGGATTATTCATACTTCGATGCGACGCTGATTGCCGGCTTTGCCGCGGCCATGGCTCTGCTCTTCGCCCTTCTCGGCATCATCGTGGGCCTCTGGGCGGAGCGCTGGGACCACTACGGCGCGGTCGAGGGCTTCGTCATCGTGCCGCTGGGGCTGCTCTCGGGCACCTTCTTCTCGGTGGCGCGCCTGCCGGAGGGATTTCGCGACTGGATCTACTTCAATCCCGTGTTCTATGCCGTCGATGGTTTTCGGGCCGGCTTTATCGGGCAGGCGGAGACCTCGCTGGCGCTGGGCGGCGGCCTGCTCGCCGCGCTGAACCTGGCCCTGGCGCTGGTCGCATGGCGGCTCTTCGCGACGGGCTACAAGATCCGGCCGTGACCTCCTTTGGGGGCAGTCGGGCCACCATGCACCCCTGAAGAAAGGGTCGGGCAGAGATGCTGACTCCACTGCAAACCGTTCTCCGCCGGGCGCCGCTCGGCCTGCTGGCCGCCGCGGTCCTGGTGCTCGCGGTGGCGCTGCCGACCGCGCGTGCGGAGGAGATGCCCTACGGCCAGGGTCTGCTGTGGCGCGTGCAGAAGGACGGCGGCCCCGCCAGCTACGTCCTCGGCACGATCCATTCCACCGACCCGCGCCTGCGCCGGCTGTCGCCTGAGATCGACCGCGCCATCGAGAACTCCCGGGTCATGGCCTTCGAGCTGCTGGAGAGCCAGGAAGGCGCTGCCCGCATGGCCCGGGCCATGCAGCTCCCGCCCAACCGGCGCCTGGAGGACATCCTTGGGCCGGCGCTGTTCCGCCGCACGGCGGAAGCGGCCGCCCCGCTCGGGCTCGCGACCGAGACCCTGCAGCGGCTGAAGCCCTGGGCCCTCGGCCTGGCCTTCACGCTTCCGCCCCTCGAGCGCGTCCGCGCCGCCAAGGGCGAGCCGGCCTACGATGCCTGGCTGCAGGCGGAGGGCCGTCGCCGCGGCAAGACGCTGCAGGCGCTGGAGACTTACGAAGAGCAGATCGAGGTCTTCGACGGCATGAGCGAGGCCGAGCAGGTCGCCATGGTCACCGACATGCTGGCCGATTACGAGAATATCGAGGCGAACTTCAACCGTCTGTTCCGCGCCTACCTGAAGGGCGACATCGCCGTGATCATGGCTGAGGCCAACGACATCGCCGGCGTGACCGATCCCGCCGCGGCCGAGCGCCTGAAGCAGCGCCTCATCGACGAGCGCAACCGTGTCATGGCGGCACGCATTCTGCCCCTGCTGCGCGACGGCGGCGCCTTCGTGGCCATCGGCGCGGCCCATCTGCCCGGCGAGGAGGGTGTGCTCGCCCGCCTGGCGGAGCGCGGCTATCGCATCACCCGGGAAAATTGAGACGGCGGAATATTGAGCCAAATCCGGCTTTTGCCAGAATCTTAAACTTCTCCGTTCACTCTGTGTCTCAACCGGCGATTGCTTCGCCGACGGGGGATCACGGCTGGTGCGGAGACCGGACATGCGGCGCAGGCCCCTTCTGCTGCCCTTCTGGGGCTTTCCCCTTGTCGCGCTGATCATCCTGCTGTGGAGCGCAACGGCTGCCGCCTCGGACCTGCATCCGATCCGCCACGCCGAGGGCCGGCTCTGGCGCATCGAGCGCAGCGGGGCGCCGCCCAGCCACATCATGGGCACCATCCACATCGCCGATCCGCGGGTGCGCGCCCTGCCGGCGCCGATCCGCGAGGCCTTCGAGGGGTCGGAGCAGGCGGCCTTCGAGCTGCTGATGACACCGGAGGATGGCGAGGTCATCGCCCGCCGGCGGGTGCCGGACGACAGCGAGCCGCTCGCCGAGCTGGTCGACAGCGAGACCTACCGGAGAGTGGTCGCGCTGGCGGCGCGCTATGGCATCCCGGAGCAGGCGGTCGGGCGGATCTCCCCCGGCGCCCTTGCCTGCCTGTTCCGGACCCCACCGGAGGAATTTCGCCGGCGCGCCGAAGGCGACCTCTTCCTCGATCTCTGGCTCATCCAGTGGGCTTACGACCTCGGCATGCGGGTGGTCGCCCTCGAGCGGCTCGAGGAGCAGCTCGCCCTGTTCGAGGCGGCTCCGGCCAAGGACCAGGCAGAAGTGCTGCACGAGTTGCTCGACAGGCTGGAAGAAGACCCCAATCCCATCGAGCGGCTGGTAGAGGACTACCTCGCCGGCGACATGACACGCGTGTTTCGCGAGATCGAAGGGAGGATCGAAAAGGAGCCCGCCGCCCGGGCCTACAAGAAGGCCTTCCTGGACGACCGCAACCATCGAATGGTCGAGCGTCTGGTCCCGCTGCTGGAGCGCGGCAAGGCCTTCGTGGCGGTCGGCGCCGCCCACTTGCCCGGCGAAGAGGGCATGCTGCACCTGCTGGAGCAGCAGGGCTATCGCATCACCCGCGTCTACTAGATCGGATCATTGTCAGATGGAACCGCGCCGCGGTTCCGTCTGACCACGTGAATCCGATCTACTTCAAAAGGGTAGAGCAGATTCACAGGGTCGGTGGATCGCTGAAGGCGAGGGGCGCTGGAACAGCCGGAATCCCCGCAAAAACCCGGCCCTTCAGTTGACACCAGGGTGCATTCTGCCAATAGTGTCGGCCCTTCAGCCCTGGCGCCAGGCCGTGTAAGCTGGTTTTGGCTGGCCGCAGGCGCACGCCGGGGCCGGTCCTGGAAGAGCCCCGTCCCCGCCCCCGAAGAGGCTATTTGGGCCGCCAGCGAGGCCCTGGGAGCCCCGTTGGGGGCATGGTTTTTTAGGAGTGGTCCCGTGAGCGACGCCCTGATGAAGACATACGCGCGCGCCGACCTCGCTTTCGAGCGCGGCGAAGGCCCCTATCTCTTCACGGCCGACGGGCGGCGATTCCTCGATTTTGCGGCCGGCATCGCGGTCAACGCGCTCGGCCACGCCCACCCCCACCTGGTGAAGGCTCTGCAGGAGCAGGGCGCCAAGCTGTGGCATGTCTCCAATCTCTACCAGATCCCGGAAGGCCGGCGCCTGGCCGAGCGGCTGGTGGCGCACTCCTTCGCCGACCAGGCGTTCTTCTGCAATTCCGGCGCCGAGGCGGTGGAGGGCGCGCTGAAGCTGGCGCGGCGCTACCACTACGCCCAGGGCCATCCGGAGCGGATGCGGGTGATCTCCTGCCAGGGCGCCTTTCATGGCCGCACGCTGACCACCCTCTCGGCAGCCGGCAACAAGAAGTACCTGGAGGGCGCCGGCCCGGTCGCCGAAGGCTTCGACCTCGTGCCCTTCGGCAACATGAACGAGCTGCGCAACGCGATTCGCCCCGAAACCGGCGCGGTGCTGGTCGAGCCGATTCAGGGCGAGGGCGGCATCCGCGCCGCCGACCTCGACTATCTGCGCGCCCTGCGTGCCGTCTGCGACGAGTACGGCCTGCTGCTGGTGCTCGACGAGATCCAGTGCGGCATGGGCCGCAGCGGCAAGCTGTTCGCTTACGAGTGGGCCGGCATCGAACCCGACGTCATGGCGCTCGCCAAGGGCCTCGGTGGCGGTTTCCCGATCGGCGCCATCCTCGCCACCGAGCAGGCGGCCACCGGCATGGTGCCCGGCATCCACGGCACCACCTTCGGCGGCAACCCGCTCGCCATGGCGGTGGCCAATGCCGTGCTCGACGTCATGCTGGAGCCGGATTTCCTGCCCCACGTGGAGCGCACGGGACGGCTGCTGCGCGGCAAGCTGGAGGCCCTTGCCACCCGCTTCCCGCACGTCATCGCCGAAATTCGCGGCGCCGGCCTCATGCTGGGCCTGAAGTGCGTCGTGACCAACACCGACCTGGTCGCGCGGCTGCGCGAGGAGGGGCTGCTGACGGTTGGCGCCGCCGAGAACGTCGTGCGCCTGCTGCCGCCGCTCATCATCGAGGACCGCCAGGTGGAAGAAGCCGTGCAGGCCATCGAGCGCGCCTGCAGCGCCATCGCGAAGGCGGCCTGAGATGACGACGCTGCAACCGGCACCGCCGCGGCACTTCCTCGACCTCGAGGGTTTCGACAGCGCCGAGCTGCGCGTCATGCTGGACACCGCGGTGCGCATGAAGCGCGGCGAGGCCAGGGATGGCGAGGCCAAGCCGCTCGCCGGCAAGACGCTGGCGATGATCTTCGAGAAGCCGTCGACGCGCACCCGCGTCTCCTTCGAGGTGGCGGCGACCCAGCTCGGCGGCCACGCCGTGGTGCTGGAGCCTTCGGGCACCCAGCTCGGGCGCGGCGAGACCGTGGCGGACACCGCCCGGGTGCTGTCGCGCTACGTCGATGCCATCATGATTCGCACCACCAAGGCGTCGATCCTGCTGGAATTGGCGCAGCACGCCACCGTGCCGGTGATCAACGGGCTCACCGACGTGACGCATCCCTGCCAGCTCATGGCCGACGTGATGACCTTCGAGGAGCACCTCGGCCCGATCGAGGGCAAGGTGGTGGCGTGGTCGGGCGACGGCAACAACATGGCGACCTCGTGGATACATGCCGCCGTGCGCTTCAAGTTCGAGCTGCGTCTGGCCTGCCCGGAACTGCTGCGCCCGCCGCAGGCGGTGCTGGACTGGGCGGCCACCGAAGGCGGCCGCATCGTGGTGTCGAGCGACGTCGAGTCCGTGGTGACGGATGCCGATGCGGTGGTCACCGATACCTGGGTCTCCATGGGGGATGACGACGGCGAGAGTCGGCACAACCTGCTGCGCTCCTACCAGGTTGACGACCGGGTTATGGCGCTGGCCAAGCCGGAGGCGATCTTCATGCACTGCCTGCCGGCGCACCGCGGCGACGAGGTGACCGCCTCGGTCATCGACGGGCCGCAGTCGGTGGTGTGGGACGAGGCCGAGAACCGTCTGCACGCGCAGAAGGGCATTCTCGCCTGGTGTCTTTCCTGAAGGACAAGACTGGCCTGACGGACGGCACTGGAAGGTCGCCGCCCTGGGGCGCTGCGGCCTGAGCAAACAAGGAAAGCTGATGCCAGAAGGCAGAAACCGCCCGGGCAGCCTGCAGGCTGACCAGGTGCAACCCTTTCTCATCGAGTCCTCCGGAATCCGCGGCCGGCTGCTGCGCCTGGAGGGCGTCTGCGACCACATCCTGGCCCGCCACGACTATCCGGCGCCGGTGGCGCGCCTGCTCGCCGAGATGCTGGCGCTCTGCGGCGGCCTCGCCAGCCTCATCAAGTACGACGGCGTGTTCACCCTGCAGGCCAGCGGCGACGGGCCGCTGCGCATGATGGTGGTCGACGTGACCTCCGACGGCGAGATGCGCGGCTATGCCGGCTTCGACAGCGCGCGCCTGGAAAGCGTCTTGCAGGACAATGGTGCCGAGCCGACGGTGCCGCAGCTCTTCGGCAAGGGCTACCTCGCCTTCACGGTGGACCAGGGCAAGTACAGCGAGCGCTACCAGGGCATCGTGGCCCTGACCGGCGACACCCTGGCCGACTGCCTGCAGCACTATTTCATGCAGTCGGAGCAGCTCCAGAGCGGCATCGTGCTGGCGGCCGGTCGGCGCGGCGCGCACTGGGTTTCCGCCGCTCTGGTGCTGCAGCGCCTGCCGGAGGAGGCGGTTCACGCCATCGAGGACGAGGACGACTGGCGTCGCGCCATGGTTCTGCAGGCGAGCTGCAGCGAGGACGAGCTGCTGGACGATTCCCTCGGCTTCCACGACCTGCTGTACCGCCTGTTCCACGAGGAGGGCGTGCGGGTGTTCGAGCCGCGCCCGCTGACGGACGCCTGCCGCTGCTCGCGCGAAAAGCTGGAAAACGTGCTGAAGGCCATGCCCCGCGCGGAGATCGAGGACCTGAAGAGAAACGGGGCGGTCGAGGTGACCTGCGAGTTCTGCACCCGGCTCTACCGCTTCGACGGCGACGATCTCGATCGCATCTATTCGGCTTGAGCGCATCCGGCCGGAAGGCCGGCAGGGTGTCATTTTTGGGTAGTGTCTCAGTTTGAAAATCCAGGCTCTTGACAGCCTGTCGCGACCGGACCGGGCTTCCTATATGCTTACCGGATAGCACTAGGAGGTATCGTGCCTAAAGGCCCCAAAGGACAGAGGCGCCCCGCCGACGTGATCGGTGCTGCCGTCAAGGTCGCCAAGATCGCCACGGGCGAGATCGAGGATGAGACGGGCGAGAAGCCGGCAAGCGCCGCCGCCGAGCTGGGGCGGCGCGGCGGCAAGGCCCGTGCGAAGAAGATGCCCCCGGAGCGGCGGGCAGAGATTGCCCGGAAAGCCGCGACGACACGGTGGGAAAAATAGTCCTCTATTTGCCCACTTTGCCGAACATGCGAACTACGTTTGGCGCGTCTTGGATTTCCTGTTTGAACACCGGCTCGGCCCGAGATTGCGTCTGGTCTGCGAGAGTACCCGGATCTAGGTCTGCGAGCTCCTCTATGTCGACTGGCGGGAACGGCAGTGCGGCCATGATTTCCGCTGGCGACTGAACACCCTCCGAGATAAGCAGCTCGAAGCTGCGCCGAATGAGATGCGGCCTTTCTTTCTCGATCTTATTGTCGAGCGGCTCATGGCCACGCCAACCACGACGATTGTAGTTAATCCACATGCGCCGCGCCTCGTCCTCGCCAATTAGATCGAGCGCCTGTGAGCGCATTATCATCGCTCCAACAGACACGCCCCACCGCTCTTTCAGCGCCAAAAAGCCGTCCAGAGATGGCGCATACAGCTCTTCCAAAAACTCTCGCTCTGGCAAAAGGAGGCACGACGCCAGACGATCAGCCTGACGCTCCACGGTATTGTAGAACGCACGATCATTCAGTTTTCGCGCAGAAACGCTTCTGTGCAGCACGATATGCGCCAGCTCGTGCAATGCATCGAAACGCTGCCGCACGGCGCTCGCCTTGTCTCGCCCCAATACGATAAACGGGATTTCAAAGCGATCCGACCATTGGGAAAATGCATCTAATTTCTCAACGCCAACGTGAATCCGAGAGACCAGAATGCCATTTGTTTCCAGCTTCTCGATAACATCCGGCATTGGCCCTGGCCGAATATCCCAGCGCGCGCGAATCTCAGTGGCAATCTCTTCCAGTTCGCCTTGTCCAACTGCTTCCAGGGTGTCGACCTTGAACTCGGGAACGTTGAGATTCGGAAGATCGAAGTAACCCGCGATATAGTCGACCACTTCTTTCAGCCACTCTAGACGCACGCCTGCTCGCTCTCTCATTACCGGCGGGGCCGACAGCTTACCGCGCCAAAACACCGGGCGATCATCCTCTGGCGCTAGCGGGCGAAGGAAGTAAGGTCGCGGCATTTTCAGCGCGGACGAGATGGTATGGAAAACGTCTAACTTAGGCGTCTGATGCCCGTTCTCGTACTTGGAGATTGACTGAACGCTGACGCCAACCATGCCCGCTAAATCTGTGGCACTGATGCCGCGGGCGCGCCGCGCTTCGGTAAGGCGCGGCCCTACGAAACCCGGTGTGGTGGACGTCATTTCTCTTCACCTTTCTCTTCATCGTCGCGCTTCTTCCAGGGCAGTCGGCGATCCGGTTTCTTGCTCGGCGCCTCACTCTTGTAAGCTGCGGCGATTTCTTCGATGGTCAACTGCATTGCCCAATCTGAACAGTCCTTCACGGGGAGGCAGAACTGGATCATGCCCAGTCGCTGGTCGCTTTCCACGAAGCGTTTACCCGCTGGGTTGTGGGCAAGCAACCCGTAGAATCTCTTGCCCAGTAAAACCTCTCGCGGCTCATCTCCGAGGTCCAGGCGAGGTGACCTCATGATGTCGTTGATCGCAGCCAGCCGCTCACGAAAGCGCGCCGGTTTCGGCATGGCGCCTATTGCCGGGACATACACTTGCGTTAGCGCGATGTCGCCCTTTGTTGAGTACACATAGTGTCGGTTATTCTCGGCGAGGATTGTCGCGGAGCACGGGATACCGTGCTCCAAACTGATTTTCGTTAGCAAGTGCTCCATGCGGAAATGGCGCACCTGGAAGAGGGTGTCGATGCGCTGCTCGCTGACCAGGTTCGGATCGGCGTCAACCTGGTGGAACACGTCTAGATAGGCTTGGCGGGCGCCCGTCCGGATATCCGCCCAGAAGCCCTCCGGGAAATCCCGCACGATGGTCGATAAGACCACTGAGTGTAGTCGTTCGCGCCAGTCCATTCGGTTAAAGCCTCTTAATGATTTTCCCGGATTGCACAAATATCTTATTTCCTTAAAGTGCTCCGGTCAAGGGTCGGATGTGAAGTGAATTATATGCTTGACGCTAAGCATGAAAGTTCATATATTAGGGGCATGAACAAGCTGCCTCTTCAAAAGCGCGTCCAAATCCTCTCCATGCTGGTGGAGGGTTCTTCAATGCGCTCGATCAGCCGGATCACCGGAGTTTCCATCAACACCGTGACCAAGTTGCTGGTGGATGCCGGGCAAGCCTGCGCCGCCTATCACGATGAGGCCGTTCGCGAGGTTCCGGCCCAGCGGGTGCAGTGCGATGAAATCTGGTCTTTCTGCTACGCCAAGGCCAAGAACGTAGAGCGCGCCAAGGCTGCCCCTGAGGGCGCCGGCGACGTATGGACGTGGACGGCCCTGGACAGCGACAGCAAGATGATCCTGGCCTATGAGGTTGGCGACCGGACAGCGGCAACGGCCCTGGAGTTCATGGACGACCTGCGGGACCGGCTGGCCAATCGGGTGCAGCTTACGACCGACGGCCACAAGGCCTACTTGGAGGCCGTTGAGGGCGCCTTTGGCGGCGACGTGGACTTTGCCCAGCTTGTGAAGCTCTACGGCGAAGATGCCAACAAGGGGCCGGAGCGGAAGTACAGCCCTTCAGTCTGCAAGGGCGCTAAGAAGCGCCCTATTGAGGGCAACCCCGATAAGCGCCATGTCAGCACGTCCCATGTGGAGCGCCAGAACCTCACCATGCGGATGGGTATGCGTCGGTTCACCCGCCTGACCAACGCTTTCAGCAAGAAGCTGGAGAACCACCTCCACATGCTGTCTCTGTACTTCGTCCATTACAACTTCTGCCGTCAGCACAAGAGCCTTGGCGGTCTGTCCCCGGCGATGGCTGCTGGTGTCTCCGATACCCTGCACGACATGGAATGGATCGTCGGCCTGATCGACGCCCGCGCCCCGAAGCCCGGCCCGCGCGGTCCTTACAACAAGGCCAATTCAAACTGAGACACTACCCATTTTTGGTGCGCCTTGATCCTGCCCGATTCCCAACTTATTCATACTTGCTGCTTATGAAGGCCTTGAGAAAGGCCCGTGCCTTACCGGATCGATAGGGAAGTCAGCCATGCGTGTCCTGCCTCGCCTCGTCGCCGCCGCGGCCGTTGCCATCGGCCTTCTGGCAGCCTGCTCCATGGACGATCCGACCAACCGCTTCGCGCAGCTCACCTACCAGCATCGGCCGGACATCGGCCTCGACGTCGGAGAGATCCAGATCGAGCAGGCCTACCTGACGCCGGGCCAGCCGCCGAACGTCGATCACCTCTTCCCGGTGCAGCCCAAGGATGCGGCCGTGCGCTGGGCGCAGGACCGCCTGGTGGCGCGCGGCGACCGCCTCGCGTTCCGCTACATCGTACGCGAGGCTTCCGCGGTGGAGATCGCGCTGCCGACCTCCGGGGGTCTCACCGGCATGCTGACCACCGACCAGTCGGAGCGTTACGAGCTGCACATCGTCGTCGAGATGCAGGTGCTCGACGGCCGTCAGATCCAGGGCAACGCCAGGGCAGAGGCGCGCCGCTCGCTCACCGTGGCAGAGGACAGCAGTCTGAAGGAGCGCGAGGAAGTCTGGTACCGGCTGACCGAGCAGACCATGCGCGACCTCGATCAGCAGCTCGAGAAGACGATCCGCGAGGCCTTCTTCCCGTATATCGTGCTGTAACCGGCGTGGTGCGGTAAGGGGGGCGCCGGCGGGCTGCGATGATCGGTGTGTTCGATTCCGGGCATGGTGGCCTCACCGTGCTGCAGGCCCTGACGCGGCGCTTGCCGGAGGAGGCCTTCACCTACCTCGGCGACCACGGCAACGCGCCCTACGGTCCGCGCCCGGAGGCCGAGATCTACGCGCTCACCCTCGCCGCCGTCGAGCGGCTCTTCGCCGAGGGCTGCCGCCTCGTGCTGGTGGCTTGCAACACCGCTTCCGCCGTCGCGCTCCGCCGCCTGCAGCAGGAATGGCTGCCCTCTGCCGCACCGGAGCACCGCGTGCTCGGCGTCTTCGTGCCGATGGTCGAGGTGCTGGCCGGCGTTTCCTGGCGTGACGGCGCAGCCATGCCCGACACCCGGAATTCGGGGCTGGTCGCGCCCGACGGCATGGTGGCGGTCTTCGGCACCCAGCGCACCATCCACTCCGGCGCCTTTCCCTTCGAGGTCGGCCTGCGCGCCCCGCGCATGCGGGTGGTGAGCCAGGCCTGCCCGCATCTCGCCGCCGCCATCGAGGCGGACGAGCCGGAGGCGGTGCTGCGCCAGCTTGTCGAGGGCTACGTGGCGGAAATGCTGCAGCAGACCGAGGGCCGCGTGCCGGCTGCCGCCGTGCTCGGCTGCACCCACTATCCGCTGGTGGCACATCTTTTCAGGGCGGCGCTGCCGGCATCGGTGCTGTTGCTCGACCAGCCGGAAGTCGTTGCCGACAGCCTCGCCGACTACCTCGCGCGTCATCGCCACTTTGCTGCCGATGTCGGCGAGGCCGACCGACGGCGGTTCCTCACCTCGGGCGACCCACTGCGGGTTTCCGCCTATGCCAGCCGCTTCTTCGGCGCCCAGGTCCGCTTCGCGCGCGCCTAACCGGCGGCCCAGTCGCGCAGCTTCAGCAGGAAGGTCTCGCAGGCGGCGACCTGCGCCAGGGTGATGAACTCGTTCGGCTTGTGCGCCTGGTCGATGGAGCCGGGGCCGAACACCACCGTGGAAAGGCCGGCGGCCTGAAAGATGCCGCCCTCGGTGGCGAAGGAAACCACGCTGGTATCGTTCATGCCGGAGAGATGGCGCACCAGGGTCTCGGCGGCGCCGTCGGCCTCCGGCGAGAGCGGCGGCACGGTCGCCAGGCGCTCGGTCTCGATGGCGGCGTCGGGGGCAAACTCCCGCAGCGCCGGCAGCACCGTTTCGCGGCTGTAGGCCTCGAAAGCGGCCAGGATGGTTTCCGCATCCTCGCCCGGCAGCGGGCGGTATTCCCAGGTGAAGCTGCAATCCTGCGCCACGATATTGATCGCCTTGCCGCCCCCGATCTGGCCGAGGTTGAAGGTGGTGTAGGGCGGGTCGAAGGGACTGTCGGGCGGCGCCGAGCGGCGCTTGTCCTGCGCCATCTCGGCAAGGAAGGCGATCAGCCGGCCGGCCGCCAGGATGGCATTGCCGCCGTGGTGCGGCTGGCTGGAATGCGCCGCCTGGCCCTTCACGCGGGTCTCGAAGAGGTAGCAGCCCTTGTGGCCGTTGATGATGCGCATGTCGGTCGGCTCGCCGACGATCACCATCTCCGGCGCCGGAAGGTTCTTCGCAATGTCGTCGATCATCCGGCCGACACCGGTGCAGCCGACCTCCTCGTCGTAGGAAAAGGCGATGTGGATCGGCTGCTTGAGCGGCCGCGCCCGGAATTCGGGCACCAGCGCCAGCGCGGTGGCGAGGAAGGACTTCATGTCGGCGGTGCCGCGGCCGTAGAGCTTGCCGTCCCGCTCGATCACGTGGAAGGGGTCGCTGTCCCACGGCTGGCCGTCGACCGGCACGACGTCGCTGTGGCCGGAGAGCACCACGCCGCCCGGCGCTTCGGGGCCGAGGCTTGCGAAGAGGTTGGCCTTGCCGGCTTCTGGGTCGAGCGTGCGCCGGCAGCGCACGCCCAGGCTCTCCAGGTACTGCTGGGCGAAGTCGATGAGCGCGAGGTTGGACTTGGCTGAGGTGGTGTCGAAGCCGACCAGGCTTTCGATCATCGCGCGCGTCTGAGGACGGATGCTGGCCATGCCGCCCTTTTAGCCGCGCCAGAAGGCCGGCGCCAGCAGGATGAGAACGGTGAACAGCTCGAGCCGGCCGAGCAGCATGCCGAAGCTCATGAGCAGCTTGGCGCTGTCCGGCAGGCTGGCGAAGTTGCCGGCGGGGCCGATGGTGTCGCCGAAGCCCGGCCCGACGTTGGCGATTGCCGCGGCGGCGCCGGAGATGGCGGTGACGAAGTCGAGGCCGGTGAGCGCGAGCGCGATCGCGAGCAGCGCGTAACAGGCCGCGAACAGGAAGAAGAAGCTCATCACCGAGCTGGCGACGCCGTCCGGAATCGGCTTGCCGTTGTAGTAGGGGAAGAACACGCCGTTGGGCTGGAGCAGGCGATGGATCTGCGCGTTGGCAGCCGCATAGAGCACCTGGAGGCGGAAGATCTTGATGCCGCAGGTGGTGGAGCCAGCGCAGCCGCCGACGAACATGAGGGCAAACATGAGGGTCAGCACGAAGCTGCCCCAGGTTCCGTAGTCGGTGGTGGCGAAGCCGCTGCCGGTCATGACGGAGATGACGTTGAAGGTGCTGTAGCGCAAGGCATCGAGCGGCCCCATGAGCCCGCTATCGAAAAGCCACAGCGCCACCACCCCGACGGACGCCGCGACGATGGCGAGGAACCAGCGCACCTGGGTGTCGGCGTAGACAGTGCGCAGGTTGCCGCGGACGACCCGCAGGTAGAGCACGAAGGGAACCGACCCGAGCAGCATGATGACGCTCATCGCCCACTCGATGCCGGCGTTGTCGAAGTGGGCGATCGAAGCGTCGTAGTTCGAGAAGCCGCCGGTTGCGATGGAGGTCATGGCATGGGAAATCGCATCGAAGCCGGACATGCCGAGCGACCACAGCACCAGCGCTCCCACACTCGTCAGGAAGACGTAGACGATGCCGATGCCGCCGGCGATCTGCGCCGCCCGCGGCAGCACCTTGTCGGCATCGAAAGCCTCGATGCGGAATAGCTGCATGCCGCCGACCTGGAGCATCGGCAGGACGGCAACGGCCATGACGATGATGCCGATGCCGCCGAGCCATTGCAGGATGGCGCGCCACAGCAGGATGCCGGGGGGCGCGAAGTCCAGTCCGACGATCACCGTGGCGCCGGTGGTGGTGACGCCCGACACCGACTCGAAGAGGGCGTCGACCGGATCGAGCTTGAGCTCCGAAAATTGGAACGGCAGCGCGCCGAAGACGACGATGACCAGCCACGCGAGGTTGGTCAGCAGGAACGCCTGGCGGACGGAAAAACGTTTGAGACTGGCGCGGGTGGTCAGCATCATGGAGACGCCGACAAACAGCGTGACGCCGGCGGCGACGAGGAACACCTGCCAGTCCGGATGCCCCACCGCAATGTCGACGATGGCCGGAATGACCATCGCGATGGCCAGCACCGACAGCAGGATGCCGAGGATGAAGACGATGGGCCGCAGCTCAGTCATGCGCGGCTACCCCCGTCAGGCAGTCCTCCACCCCGTCGACTGCGTCCCCCCGCATCATGCCGAGTCTCAGGTTAGATCAGCCGCCGCCGTGCCCCAGGCTGCCAGGCGAGCCTACGAGAGAAAGGAATTCCCGGCGTGTGGAGGCGTTGGTGCGGAACATGCCGAGCATGCGGCTGGTGATCATGGAGGTGCCCGGCTTGTGCACGCCGCGCGTCGTCATGCAGTGATGCGTCGCCTCGATGACGACCGCCACGCCCTTCGGGCTCAGCACCGCGTCGATCGTGTTGGCGATCTGCGCCGTCATCTTCTCCTGGATCTGCAGGCGCTTTGCGTAGGCTTCCACGACCCGCGCCAGCTTGGAAATGCCGACCACGCGGTTATCCGGCATATAGGCCACATGCGCCTTCCCGATAATCGGTGCCATGTGGTGCTCGCAGTGGGACTCGAAGCGGATGTCGCGCAGCAGCACCATCTCGTCGTAGCCCTCGACTTCCTCGAAGGTGCGCTCCAGCAGGTCGATGGGGTCCACTGCGTAGCCGTCGAAGAACTCGTCGAAGGCCTTCACTACGCGCTCCGGCGTGCCAGCGAGGCCCTCGCGCAGGGGATCGTCGCCGGCCCAGCGGATCAGCGTCTCGACGGCCCGCAAGGCTTCGTCGCGCGACGGCCGCTCGGATCTCTGCAGGGTCTGGATCTTCGGGCTCCTGGTCACGCCGGGGCGGCTCCTCATCGTCGATTTGGTGTCTTTGATCGGCGACAGCGGCCGCCTCTGCGTCCATCCGGCTTGCGCGGAGGGACTGCGCTCACGCAGCTAGTTCAGTTGCACGGGCTGGTGCGGACTGTCCAAGGAGAAGGCCGGAATCTCGACATCGAAGCGCCGGCCGTCGGTGCTTTCCATCTCGTAGCTCCCGACCATGATGCCGGACGGCGTGCTGAGTGGCGTGCCGCTGGTGTATTCGAAAGTTTCGCCGGGCTCCAGGGTCGGCTGCTCGCCCACCACGCCGGCCCCGTGCACCTCCTGCACCCGGCCCATCGAATCGGTGATGCGCCAGTGGCGGTTCAGAAGCTGCACCGTCTCGCCGCCGGTGTTCTCGATTCTCACCTGGTAGGCCCAGACATAGTGGCTGTCGGTGGGGGAGGACTGTTCTTCCAGATAGATCGGCTTGACCGTCACGCTGATCGAATCTGTGGTCGCCCTGTACATGGCTTGATGGTCCTCTATCGGCCGCCGATCTTGCCGGCGGAGCGCCTAGCGTCGGCCAGTCTACGCCCAGTGACGGCGACAAGAAAGTGCCAGGGGAAGTCGCCGGTCACCAAGGTTTCCACCGGCTGTGGGTAGTCGGGCAGGCTAGATCGGATCGTTGTCAGGTGGAACCGCGCCGCGGTTCCACCTGACAACGTGAATCCGATCTACTTCAAAAGGCTAGAGCAGATCAGGGTCGGATGGAATCGCCGGAGGCGATCCACCGACCCTGATCTGCTCTAGCTGATTCCGCCGGGGCGATGGCCGCGGCCGACCGGCCGGCCGTCGGGAATATGTCCCTCGGCGTCGATCACCAAGCAGGGACCGCCGGCGTCGGCGGCATCCTGCGGGTCATGAGTGACCAGCAGGGTCGGCAAGGCCTGGGCGCGGGCATGATCGAAGACGAAGGCGCGGAAGCGCGCGCGCAGGGCAACGTCGAGCTTGGCGAAGGGCTCGTCGAGCAGCAGCGCGCGCGGCTCCGACAACAGGGTGCGCAGCAGCGCGATGCGCGCCCGCTGGCCGCCCGACAGCGTCGCCGGATCGCGCTCTGCGAAGGCCAGCATGTCCGCTTCCGCCAGGGCCGCCTCGATGCGCCGGCGGCGCTCGCGGCGCTCGCGCACGCTGGCCGGCAGACCGAAGGCGAGGTTGCCGGCGACGGAAAGATGCGGAAACAGCAGGTCGTCCTGGAACAGGATGCCGATGTGGCGCGCCTCCGGCGGCCGGTCGGCGATGTCCTCGCCGTTCAGCAGCACGCGGCCGCGGCTGGACAGTGCCGCATCGAGAGTGCCGCAGATCGCCGCCAGCAGGCTCGATTTGCCGCAGCCGCTCGGGCCCATGACGGTGACGACCTCGCCGGGCGGCACGCCGAGGCTGACCGGCCCCAGGATGCGCCTTGCGCCGTGCAGGATCTCCACTTGGCGAAGCGTCAGGCCGTGCTCGTGGCCGAGGTCGATGACACTCATGCCGTTGCCGTCTCCAGCGGCCGGGCGCGCCGTCGCAATAACAGGCGCGGCAGCGCCAGGGCGGCAGCGAAGGCCAGCAGCGGCAGCAGCGCCTGCAGGAAGGCATAGACCCCGATGATCCGGCGGTCGCCACCGGCGGCAAGGCCGACCGCCTCGGTGGTGAGGGTGACGAAGCGGCCGCCGCCCACGAACAGCGTCGGCAGGTACTGGGTCACGCTGACCGCGAAGCCGACTGCCAGGGCGAGCAGCACGGGCCTGAGCAGCATCGGCAGCTTCACCTGCCAGAACACCCGGTTCGGCCGGGCGCCGAGGCAGAGCGCGGTGCGGGCATAGCGCGCGTCGAGGGCACGGAAGGGATCGCCCAGGGTGAGGAAAACATAGGGCAGCACGAAGAGCAGGTGGCTCCACACCATCGCCAGCCAGGTGGCATCGATCCCGGCCTGGATCGCCAGCACCTGGGCGCCGAAGAGGAAGGCGACCTGTGGCACCAGCAGCGGTGCATAGAGCAGCCACAGCGCCCGGTTGGTGAGCGTGACGCCGCGGCGCTGCTCGTTCTCCAGGCATCCCAGCGCCAGCACCAGGGCGATGCCTGCCGCCACCACGCCGGTCGTGAGGGTGGTGCCGGCGATGGCAGCGGCCTCCGGCGCCTGGCCGGCCCAGGTCTCGAGGCTAAAGGCCGCGGGCCAGGCGTCGGGATAGCGCCAGCGCCGCGCCACCGACCACAGCGCCAGCGCGAGAAGCCCGGCGGCGGCGAGCGCGAGGAGGGCTTGC
>DATCXZ010000122.1:0-4139 GCA_036570545.1 Kiloniellaceae bacterium | reverse complement strand
CGCGGCATCGGCGTGCTCGCCATCCTGCACGACCTGAACCTCGCCGCCATGTACGCCGACCGCCTGGCGGTGCTGAGCCACGGCCGCCTCGCCGCCGAGGGCGCGCCCGCGGCGGTGCTCACCGAGGACCTGGTGCGCGAGGCCTTCGACCTGCCGGTGCACGTCACCCGCCACCCGACCCGCGGCTGCCCCCAGGTGGTGGCGGTATGAAGTCTGGACTTCCTCATTTTTCTTGTCACCCGCGGGCTTGACCCGCGGGTCCATTTCTCCACTCGCTGGATCGGTGCAGGCGGCACCATGGATTGCCGGATCAAGTCCGGCAATGACAGTGGGAGTATCTGAGAGGCCGGGACAGGAAACGCCACGCCCTGGCAGAAGCCCCCCGAACGCGCTATACCCTTGGGGCAAGAAGCAAGAAGGCGCTGCCATCTCCACGAAGGGCGGGCGCCAGGGGAGCACAGGAGGCAATCCCATGAAGAAGTGCTTGCAGGGCCTGGCGCTGGCCGTGGCCGCCGGCGTCGCCTTGGGCGGCGGCGCGGCCGCCGCGGAGGGCCTGAAGATCGGCATGATCACAACCCTGTCGGGCGGCGGCTCGGGCCTCGGCATCGACGTGCGCGACGGCTTCATGCTGGCGCTGAAGCAGTCGGGTGAGGTGGGCGTCGAGGTGCTCATCGAGGACGACGCCCAGAAGCCCGACATCGCCAAGCAGATCGCCGACAAGTTCATCCAGCGCGACGAGGTCGACATCCTGACCGGCATCATCTGGTCGAACCTGGCGATGGCCGTGGTGCCGGCGGCGGTGAAGGACGGGGTGTTCTACATCAGCCCCAACGCCGGCCCGTCGCAGCTCGCCGGCAAGCTGTGTCACCCGCATTACTTCAATGTCGCCTGGCAGAACGACAACCTGCACGAGGCCATGGGCGGCTACGTGCAGGACAACGGCTACGAGAAGCCCTTCATCCTGGCGCCGAACTATCCGGCGGGGAAGGACGCGCTGACCGGTTTCAAGCGCTTCTACAAGGGCGCGGTCGCCGGCGAGATCTACACCCAGCTCGGCCAGACCGACTACGCCGCGGAGATCGCGCTGATCCGCGAAGCCGATCCGGACTCCGTCTTCTTCTTCCTGCCCGGCGGCATGGGCATTGCCTTCGTGAAGCAGTATGCGCAGTCGGGCCTCGACGTGCCGCTGTTCGGCCCGGCTTTCTCCTTCGACCAGACCATCCTCGCGGCGGTGGGCGAGGCCGCGCTCGGCGTGAAGAACACCTCGCAGTGGTCGAAGGACCTCGACAACGCGGCCAACAAGGCCTTCGTCGCAGCCTTCCAGCAGGCGTACGGCCGCCTGCCGTCGCTCTATGCGAGCCAGGGCTACGACACCGCCAACCTGATTCTCGCGGCCTGGAAGCAGGCCGGCGGCGTGGCCGACAAGGACGCCTTCCAGAAGGCGCTGGAGACGGCCGACTTCGCCTCGACGCGCGGCAGCTTCAAGTTCGATGCCAGCCATCACCCGATCCAGGACATCTACGTCCGCGAGGTGGTGAAGGAGGGCGAGGTGCTGACCAACAAGATCGTCGGCATCGGCCTGAAGCAGCACTCCCACGCTTATCTCGCCGACTGCAAGATGTAGCGGCTGAATGCCAGCGGGTTGCACATCCTTCGAGACAGCCCCCAGTGGCTGTATGGGGCGCGGCTTCCTCAGGATGAGGTCGGAGCAAAAGAAGATTGACCTCATGCTGAGGAGCGAGCGTCCGCTCGCGTCTCGAAGCACGAGGTCAATCGGGCCGTAAGGCTCTTACGTTCTCATCATGTCCGCGGCCTTCCTCATCGAGCAGCTTCTGAACGGCGTGCAGCTCGGCGTCATGCTGTTCCTCATGGCGGCGGGCCTCACGCTGGTGTTCGGCGTCATGGGGCTGATCAACCTGGCGCACGGCTCGCTCTACATGACCGGCGCCTTCTTCTGCGCCTGGATCGCGGGCGAGACCGGCTCCTTCTGGCTCGGCCTCGCCGGCGGCTTCGTCGCCGCCGCGGCGGCCGGCGCGCTCGTCGAGATTCTCGTCATCCGGCGGCTCTACGCGCGCGACCACCTCGACCAGGTGCTGGCGACCTTCGCCCTCATCCTCATCTTCTCCGAGCTGGTGCGCTGGGGCTTCGGCGACCGGCCGCTCTATCTCGACATTCCGGCGGCGCTGGGCGGCGCGGTGCCGCTGCCGGGCGGCGGCGGTTATCCGGCCTACCGCCTCGCCATCATCGCCGTCGGCCTGGTCACCGCCGTGGGCCTCTACCTGCTGATCGCCAAGACGCGCCTCGGCATGCAGATCCGCGCCGGCGAGTCCGACCGCGAGATGATCGGCGCGCTCGGCGTCGACATCCGCACCCTCTACACCGCCGTCTTCGCCCTCGGCGCCGCGCTCGCCGGCCTCGCCGGCGGCCTGGTCGGGGCCTTGCAGTCGGTGCAGGTCGGCATGGGCGAGCCGGTGCTCATCCTCGCCTTCGTGGTCATCATCATCGGCGGTATCGGCTCGGTGAAGGGCGCGCTGGTCGGCGCCCTGCTGGTCGGCATCACCGACACCCTCGGCCGGGTCTTCCTGCCCCAATTCTTCGGCCTCTTCCTGCCGCCTTCGGAGGCGACCTCGGTCGGCGCCTCGCTGGCGGCCATGGCGATCTACCTGCTGATGGCCGGCGTGCTCGCCGTGAGGCCGAAGGGCCTCTTCCCTGTCGATGCTTGAGAGTCGCCGCGAGACCCTGGTCAACATCGTGCTGGCGGCGGCGCTGCTGGCGGCGCCGCTTGCTGCGGCGGCGCTCGACGAGCCGTTTTACGTGGGGCTCGCCACCCGCGTCGCGATCCTGGCGCTGGCCGGCGTCGGCCTCAACCTCGCGCTCGGCACCGGCGGCATGGTGAGCTTCGGCCACGCCGCCTTCTTCGGCCTCGGCGGCTACGTCGCCGGCATTGCCGCACTGCATGCCTTCGAGGGTTCGGCCTTCCTCGCCTGGCCCGTCGAGATCGGCGGCAGCGAGTCGATGCTCGTCATCTGGCTGCTGGCGATGGCGGCGAGCGCCGTGGTGGCGCTCGCCATCGGCGCCGTCTCGCTGCGCACCACCGGCGTCTACTTCATCATGATCACGCTGGCCTTTGCGCAGATGATCTACTACTTCGCCGTCTCGCTGCCGACCTACGGCGGCGAGGACGGCCTGTCGATCTACCTGCGCAGCGCCTTGCCGCTCATCGACAGCGAGGACCCGCTCAGCTTCTTCCTGATCTGCTACGCGCTGCTGCTCGCGGCGCTCTTCCTCATGCATCGCCTGGTCGACTCGCGCTTCGGCGCAGCGTTGCAGTGCGCGCGCATGAATCCCGACCGCCTGGCCACTCTCGGCATCGCGCCCTTCCCGGTGAAACTGACCGCCTTCACCCTCTCGGCCATGGTGACGGGGCTCGCCGGCGCGCTCTTTGCCGAGCTGAACGGTTTCGTCAGCCCGTCTATGCTGTCGTGGCAGCGTTCCGGCGAGATCATCGTCTTCGTCATCCTCGGCGGCGTCGGGCGCCTCTTCGGGCCGCTCGCCGGCGCCGCTCTCTTCATCCTGCTGGAGGCTTTCGTCGGCGGCTGGACCGACCGCTGGCAGCTCGTGCTCGGCCTCGTCCTGCTGGCCGTGGTGCTCTTCGCGCGCGGCGGCGTCGTCGGCCTGCTCGCCGGAAAGGCGCGCCATGACTGAAGCGCTGCTGGAACTGCAAGGCCTGCACAAGGCCTTCGGCGCCTTGAAGGCGACCGATGGCGTCGACCTCGCCGTGCTGCCCGGCGAGATCCACGCGCTGATCGGCCCCAACGGCGCCGGCAAGTCGACCCTGATCGCCCAGATCGCCGGCGGCCTCAGGCCCGATGCGGGCCGCGTCGTGCTGCTGGGGGAGGACGTCACCGGCTGGCCGGTGGCGCGGCGCGCGCGCCTGGGGCTGGGCCGCACCTTCCAGGTCTCGTCGCTGGCCTGGGAATTCTCCGTGCTGCGCAATGTCATGCTGGCGGTGCAGGCGCGTGAGGGGGGTGCGGCAGGATTCTGGGCACCGGTGCGCCGCGACGAGGGGCTGCGCGCGGCTGCCCTCGGCGTCCTCGACCGCGTCGGCCTCGCCCTGCGGGCCGACGACCCGGTGAGCG
>DATCXZ010000121.1:0-2138 GCA_036570545.1 Kiloniellaceae bacterium | reverse complement strand
TGTCGCGCGATCCGGAAAAGACGGTGGAACCGGATCCTGAGGGATTGCTGGCAGTGTTGCGACGCTGGCAGCGTGAGGCGGAGCGGGCCGGGCGCCCGATCGGCCGGATTGCTGTGGCGTACGAGGCTGGCCGGGACGGGTTCTGGCTGGCACGCTGGCTGCGGGCGCGTGGGATCGAGACACATGTGATCCATTCGACGAGCATTCCGGTCCCGCGGACGCACCGGCGTCCAAAGAGCGACCGGCTCGACACCGGACTTCTGAAGCGGAGCTTCCTTGGCTGGCTGCGCGGCGAGCGTGGGCATTGCACGATGGCGCCGGTGCCGACGCTGTCGGAGGAGGACGCGCGGCGGCCGAACCGGGAGCATTCGAGCCTGACCGGCGAGCAGACACGGATCATCAACCGCTTGAAGTCGACGCTGGCCCGCTTCGGGGTGCGTGACTTCAACGTGAAGCGGCCGGATGCGGGCGATCGGCTCGAGGCGGTTCGCACGCCGGAAGGCGAGGGGCTGCCGGCGAGGACGCTGGCGGAGATGCGCCGGGAGCTGCAGCGCCTGGCGCTGGTGCGCGAGCAACTGGGTGCGATCGAGGCGGAGCGGCGGGCGAGCAGCCGAGCGGCTTCCAATTGCTGGCGCGGGTGCACGGGCTGGGCCTTGGAACCGCCGACCTGCTGGACAGCGAGGCGTTCACGCGCCAGTTCGCCGACCGCCAGGCGGTGGGCCGCTTCGGCGGATTGACCGGGGCGCCCGACGAGAGCGGCAACCGCCGCCGCGAGAAGGGGCTGGCGCGGGCCGGCAACGTCCGGGTGCGTCACGCGATGATCCAGTTCGCCTGGCGGTTCCTGCGCTTCCAGCCCGACAGCGAACTCACCCGCTGGTACCGGGGCCGCACCGAAGGCGTCATCGACGCGCGCAAGACGCTGCGCAAGAAGCTGATCGTGGCGCTCGCCCGCAAGCTGCTGGTGGCCCTCTGGCGAATGGTCACCACCGGCGAGGTCCCCGCCGGCCTCGTGCTGCGGCCTGCGGCATGAGCCGGGCGTAGCCCTGTCGAGATCGGGGGCGCCGAAGCGCGCGTCCCCCTTCGATCCGAGGTGGCGGTGAACCGTTGTCGCCCATGGCCACAGTGCCGAACCTCAGAATGGAACCGCCGCCCCGGAGCCTCGCCGCCGATGCGCAAGACCGCATCATGGTCCGGATCGAAGCCGATCCACCGAATACAAGGCTGCGGCGCCGAGCGCCGCCGGCTCTCCATGGCTCCCCTCGGATCCCTCGGCCTGCGTCCGTCACCCTCGATCATCGCGGCGAGCAACGCCAACCCGATGTCGCCGATGAACACGACGAACCCTTCACACATGGAGGGGCCGCACCACACCCTGACGCAGTAGTTGGGGTTGCGAGCCGCTTCAAGGCGAACGCTGCGCGTTCCCGGGCTCCGCCCGGCTGCGGCCCTGACCCGGCTCGCAACCCCAACTGGGGCTCGCCAAGCGGTCGACGCACAGCGCCGACCGCGCTGGTCAAGCCGTGCCAATCGCGACCGCCGACACCCGAGAAACGAAACCGAATGACGACGACACAACCGACTTGACTTCGGGATCCCCATACAAGGGCGACAGATATTATGGAATTATAGCGATTTACGGTTAATTCTGTCGCCCTGAGGTGCCCCGCGCAGCGGGGCCGCGAAGGGCCGGTGGGAGCAGGGAGAAACGCCAGATGATCGATCCCAACGCCAGCGACCTCGTGGTCGGCGTCGTCGGCTGTGGTGCGATGGGGCAGGGCATCGTCCAGGTGGCACTGCAGGGCGGCCTGAAGGTCGTCGCCTACGATGTCCGCGAGGGTGGGGCGGCGGCCGGGCGGGACGCGGTGCTTGGTCGGCTCGACCGGCTGGTCGAGAAGGGCTCCCTGACGGCCGAGGCCGTCGCCGGCATGCGCGGCGCCCTCACGGTGACGGACGACATCGCCGGCCTGGCGCCGGCCGGGGTGGTCATCGAGGCGGTGTTCGAGGACCTGGAGGTCAAGCGGGCGCTGTTCGCGCAGCTCGATGCGGTGGTCTCGCCCGACACGCTGCTGGCCTCCAACACCTCGTCGCTGCCGATCGGCTCGATCGCCCGCGGTCTGGCTCACCCCGGCCGGGTCGGC
>DATCXZ010000120.1:0-10279 GCA_036570545.1 Kiloniellaceae bacterium | reverse complement strand
GCCGCGGCCGCGGCCATCCGCGCCCGGGCCGGCGAGATCGCCGGCGCCAACGCCAAGGACATGGCCGCCGCAAGGGGCAAGGGGCTGACGGATGCCCTGCTGGACCGCCTGGCGCTGACCCCCGACCGCATCGAGGTCATGGCCCGGGGGGTCGAGGAGGTCGCCGCCCTGCCCGATCCCGTCGGCCGCACCCTGGCCGAGTGGGAGCGCCCCAACGGCCTGCAGATCGCGCGCGTCTCGGTGCCGCTCGGGGTCATCGGCATCATCTACGAGAGCCGGCCGAACGTGACCGCCGACGCCGGCGCGCTCTGCCTCAAGGCCGGCAATGCCGCCATCCTGCGCGGTGGCTCCGAGAGCTTCCATTCCGCCGGCGCTATCCTTGCCTGCCTGCAGCAGGGGCTGGCCGAGGCCGGGCTGCCGAAGTCGGCGATCCAGCGTATCCCCACCACCGACCGGGCAGCCGTTGGCATCCTCCTGACCCTGAGCGACTTCGTCGACGTCATCGTGCCGCGCGGCGGGCGCGGCCTGATCGAGCGGGTGCAGCGTGAGAGCCGGATCCCGGTGTTCTCCCACCTCGACGGCATGGTGCACAGCTATGTGCACGAGGCCGCCGACCCGGACATGGCGGTGAAGGTGGTGGTGAACGCGAAGATGCGGCGCACCGGCATCTGCGGAGCCACAGAAACCCTGCTGGTCGACCGCGCCTTGGCCGGGTCGCTGCTGCCGGCCCTGCTGCAGGCCCTGAAGGCGGCAGGCTGCGCCATCCGCGGCGACGCCACGGTGCGCCGGACCATGCCGGAGACCGAGGCGGCGACCGAGGAGGACTGGGAAACCGAGTATCTGGCGCCGATCATCGCCGTAAAGGTGGTCGACGGCCTCGACGAGGCGATTGCTCATATCAATCGTCACGGCTCCCATCATACCGAGGCCATCGTCACCGAGGACGCCGTGGCCGCGACCCGCTTCCTGAACGAGATCGATGCCGGCATCGTGATGCACAACGCCTCGACCCAGTTCGCCGACGGCGGCGAGTTCGGCATGGGGGCCGAGATCGGCATTTCCACCGGCAAGCTGCACGCCCGCGGCCCCGTTGGCGCCGAGCAGTTGACCAGCTACAAGTACAAGGTGCGTGGCAGGGGCAACGTCCGGCCCTAGCAGGCCCCGCTGCCCCAAGGGTTTATTCGTTGACAGGCGACTTCGGCGCTACTTTGCTTGCGGACTCAGGGGCGGCGCGTTATCCGCGGCCTCAGTCGCAACCAGAAACAACAAGTTCAAGTTACCAACGGCTTCAGCAGGGAGTTCTGGAATGAACAAGAAGCTCAGTACTACGGCGCTCGGCCTGATCCTGGCTCTGAGCGTGAGCGCGGCGGTCGAGGCGAAGACGCTGGTCTTCTGCTCGGAAGGCAGCCCGGAGGGATTCAATCCGCAGTTTTACACTGCCGGCACCACCTTCGACGCCTCTTCGCGCCAGATCTACAACAGGCTGGTCCAGTTCACGACCGGCACCACCAACATCGAGCCGGCCCTGGCCGAATCGTGGGAGGTTTCCGACGACGGCCTGGAATATACCTTCCACCTGCGCAAGGGCGTGAAGTGGCAGACCACCGAGACCTTCACGCCGAGCCGCGACTTCAACGCGGACGACGTGGTGTTCTCCTTCATGCGCCAGTGGGACGAGAACCATCCCTACCACAAGGTTTCCGGCGGCGCTTACGAGTACTTCAACGGCATGTCGATGCCCGACCTGATCAAGGACATCGTGAAGGTCGACGACTACACCGTGAAGTTCGTGCTCAACCGCCCCGAGGCGCCGATGATCGCCAACCTGGCGATGGACTTCGCCTCCATCCTCTCGGCCGAGTACGCCGACAAGATGATGGAAGCCGGCACGCCGGAGCAGATCGACCTCCAGCCGGTCGGCACCGGGCCGTTCCAGCTCATCGCCTACCAGAAGGACGCGGTGATCCGCTACAAGGCGCACCCGGACTACTGGAAAGGCAAGGCCACGATCGACAACCTGATCTTCGCCATCACGCCTGATGCCAGCGTGCGCTATCAGAAGCTGAAGGCCGGCGAATGCCACGTGATGCCGTACCCGAACCCGGCCGATCTCGAGGCGATGAAGTCCGATCCGGACATCAACCTGCTGCAGCAGGAGGGCCTCAACGTCGGCTACCTGGCCTACAACACGCAGGAGCCGCCCTTCGACAACGTGAAGGTGCGCAAGGCCCTCAACATGGCGATCAACAAGGAAGCCATCATCGACGCCGTCTTCCAGGGTGCCGGCAAGGTCGCCAAGAACCCGATCCCGCCGACCATCTGGTCCTACAATGACGCCGTGAAGGACGATCCCTACGATCCCGAGGCGGCCAAGAAGCTGCTGGAGGAAGCCGGCGTCACCGACCTGAAGACCTCGGTCTGGGCCATGCCGGTGCAGCGTCCCTACAACCCCAATGCCCGTCGCATGGCCGAGCTGATCCAGGCCGACTGGGCGAAGGTCGGCGTGCAGGCGGACATCGTCAGCTACGAGTGGGGCGAGTACCTCGAGCGCTCCAAGGACGTCAACCGCAAGGGCGCCGTGCTGCTCGGCTGGACCGGCGACAACGGCGACCCGGACAACTTCCTGGCCGTGCTGCTCGGCTGTGACGCCGTGGGCGGCGCCAACCGCGCCCAGTGGTGCTACCAGCCCTTCGAGGATCTGATCCAGAAGGCCAAGACCGTCAGCGACAACGACAAGCGGACGGAGCTCTACGAGCAGGCTCAGGTCGTCTTCAAGGAGCAGGCGCCCTGGGCCACCATCGCACATTCGGTGGTGTTCAAGCCGGTGCGCAAGGAAGTGAAGAACTTCAAGATCGATCCCTTCGGCGGTCACGTCTTCTACGGCGTGGACATCGAGGAGTAAGCCTGAAGGCCGCGAACGCGTGACGGGCGGGAGGGGCGCAAGCTCCTTCCGCCCGTGATCCGGCCCAGGCACCTGTTCCATGTTCCGCTTCGTCGTCACCCGGCTGGCCCAGCTCATACCGACCTTCTTCGGCATCACCCTGGTGGCCTTCGCCTTTATCCGGCTGCTGCCGGGCGATCCGGTGACTCTCCTGGCCGGCGAGCGCGGCGTAACCCCGGAACGCCATGCCGAGTTGATGCATCAGCTCGGTTTCGACAAGCCGGCTTGGCAGCAGTACCTCGGCTATCTGGCCGACGTCGTCCAGGGTGACCTCGGGAAGTCCGTCGTCACCAGGCAGCCGGTGCTGCAGGAATTCTTCACCCTCTTCCCGGCCACCCTTGAGCTGTCGATCTGCGCAATCTTCTTGGCGACGGTGATCGGCCTTCCGGCCGGCATGGTCGCCGCGGTGAAACGCGGCTCGTGGTTCGACCACACGCTGATGGGCGTTGCCCTAACGGGCTACTCCATGCCGATCTTCTGGTGGGCGCTGATCCTCATCATCATCTTCTCCACCGGCCTCGGCTGGACGCCGGTGTCGGGGCGGATCGACCTGCTTTACTTCTTCGACCGGGTGACCGGCTTCATGCTGATCGACAGCCTGCTGTCGGGTGAGAAAGGCGCCTTCACCTCCGCGGTGAGACACCTCATTCTGCCGACCATCGCGCTCGGCACGATCCCGCTCGCCGTCATCGCGCGGCAGACCCGTTCGGCCATGCTGGAGGTGCTCAGCGAAGACTACGTGCGCACCGCGCGCGCCAAGGGCCTGCCGCCGTGGCGCATCATCGGCCTGCATGCTCTGCGCAACGCGCTCATCCCGGTGATCACCGTCATCGGCCTCTCGGTCGGCGTCCTCCTGGCCGGCGCCATCCTCACCGAAACGATCTTCGCCTGGCCCGGCATCGGCAAGTGGATGGTCGATTCCATCTCGCGCCGCGACTATCCCTCGGTGCAGGGTGGCCTGCTGCTGATCGCCGGCATCGTGATGGTGGTGAACATCACCGTCGAGCTGCTCTACGGCTTGATCAACCCGCGCATCCGCCACCGGCGCTAAAGGACACGGCATGGCGACCATCGACCGCACTCTCCCGACCGCTGCCGTCAAGCGCAACGTCCGCGCCGAGCAGATGCGCGAGTTCTGGCACTATTTTTCCGAGAACAACGGTGCCGTCGCCGGCCTGGTCGTCGTCTGCATCCTGGTGCTGCTCGCCGTCTTCGCCGACCTGGTGGCGCCGCACTCGCCGATCGAGCAGTTCCGCGAGCACTTCCTGGCACCGCCGGTATGGATGGAGGGCGGAAGCTGGGAATTCGTGCTCGGCACCGACGCCGTCGGCCGCGATATCCTGTCGCGGCTCATCCACGGTGCGCGCTACTCCCTCTATGTGGGCGCCATCGTCATCACCATCGCCTTCAGTGCCGGCGTCACGCTCGGCCTCATCGCAGGCTTCTTCCGTGGCACCGTCGAGATCCTGATCGCGCGGTCGATGGACATCATTCTGGCATTCCCCTCCATCCTGCTCGCCCTGGTGCTGGTTACCATCCTGGGCCCCAGCCTCACTAACGCGATGATCGCCGTCGCCGTCGTGGTGCTGCCGCACTTCGTGCGGCTGACGCGCGCCTCGGTGGTCTCCGAGACCGCGCGCGACTACGTCACCTCCGCCCGCGTTGCCGGCGCACGCCTGCCGCGCCTGATGTTCGTGACCGTGCTGCCCAACTGTATGGCACCGCTGATCGTCCAGGCGACCCTGAGCTTTTCGACGGCGATTCTCGACGCCGCGGCGCTCGGCTTCCTCGGCCAGGGCGCGCAGCCGCCGACGCCCGAGTGGGGCGCCATGCTGGCCGACGCCCGCGAGTTCATCACCCGGGCATGGTGGGTGGTGACCTTTCCCGGCCTCGCCATCCTGATCACGGTGCTTGCCATCAACCTCTTCGGAGACGGGCTGCGCGATGCGCTTGACCCGAAGATGAAACGCTCATGAGCCTGCTCGAGATTCGCAACCTCTCGGTCGACTTCCAGACCGCCCACGGCCTGTTCCGCGCCGTCGACGGCGTGGACCTCGAGGTCGACCAAGGCGACCTCGTCGCCATCGTCGGGGAATCGGGCTCCGGCAAGTCGGTTTCGATGCTGGCGCTGATGGGCCTCCTGCCGTGGACCGCCACCGTCACCGCCGACTGCCTCGCCTTCGACGGCCGCGATCTTCTCACCATGCCGGCGCGGGCGCGCCGCCGGATCATCGGCAAGGACATGGCGATGATCTTTCAGGAGCCGATGACCTCGCTGAACCCCTGCTTCACCGTGGGCTTCCAGATCACCGAGTCGCTGAAGACGCACCTCGGCGGCTCGCGCAAGGAGCACCGGCGCCGCGCCATCGAACTGCTCGAGCAGGTCGGCATCCCGGCACCCGAAACCCGGCTATCCGCCTTCCCGCACCAGCTCTCCGGCGGCATGAACCAGCGCGTGATGATCGCCATTGCCATCGCCTGCAATCCGCGCCTGCTGATAGCCGATGAGCCGACCACCGCCCTCGACGTCACCATCCAGGCGCAGATCCTGGAACTGCTGGTCGCGCTGCAGCGCGAGCGCGGCATGGCGCTCGTGCTGATCACCCACGACATGGGCGTGGTGGCGGAGACCGCCGAGCGCGTCGTGGTGCAATATGCCGGGCAACAGGTGGAAAAGCAGTCGGTCGCAGGCCTCTTCGCGGATCCACACCACCCCTACACGGCCGCCTTGCTGGCCGCCTTGCCGGAGCGGGCTACCGCCAAGCGCCTGCCGTCGATCCCCGGCGTCGTGCCGGGCCAGCTCGATCGGCCGAGCGGTTGCCTGTTCCATCCGCGCTGCCGCTATGCCACCGAGCGCTGTCAGCGCGAGGAGCCGGCGCTCGACGGCCCGCCGGTCCCGGGCGCACGCTGCCACTACGCGCTCATCCACCGCGTGCCCCAGGGGCATCCGGAAAAGGCGGGGGTGCCGGCATGAGCAGCGGTCGTCAGGTGCTCGTCGCCAAGGACCTCGCCCGCCACTACGAAATCGGCGGCGGCCTCTTCGCGCCGAGCCGCATCCTGAAGGCGGTCGACGGCGCCAGCTTCACGCTGACCGCCGGCAAGACGCTGGCGGTAGTCGGCGAGTCCGGCTGCGGCAAGTCCACGCTCGCCCGCATGGTGACGCTGATCGAACGGCCGACGTCCGGCACCTTGATGCTCAACGGCGTCGACGTGACCGAGGCCAAGGGCGAGGCGCAGCGCAAGCTGCGTCAGACGGTGCAGATCGTGTTTCAGGATCCCTACGGCTCGCTGAACCCGCGTCAGAAGATCGGCGCCATCCTGGAGGAGCCGCTGGTCATCAATCGCAAGATGTCGGCGGCCGAGCGGCGTGAGGCGGCGGAAGCCATGATGGCGAGAGTCGGCCTGCGGCCGGAGCACTACGAGCGCTATCCGCACATGTTCTCCGGCGGCCAGCGCCAGCGCATCGCCATCGCCCGGGCGCTCATGCTGAACCCCGACATTGTGGTGCTGGACGAGCCGGTCTCGGCCCTCGACGTCTCGATCCAGGCCCAGGTGCTGAACCTGCTGTCCGACCTGCAGCAGGAGTTCGAGCTCGCCTACCTCTTCATCTCGCACGACCTCAGCGTGGTGCGGCACATCGCCGACGAGGTCATCGTCATGTACCTCGGTCACCCGGTCGAGCAGGGTCCGCGCGATGCCATCTTCGCCAATCCGCAGCACCCCTACACCCAGGCCCTGCTGTCGGCGACGCCCAAGGCCGATCCCACCCAGCGCCGCCAGCGCATCCGACTGAGCGGCGAGTTGCCGTCGCCTCTCGACCCGCCCAGCGGCTGCACCTTCAATCCACGCTGCCCTTACGCCAACGAGCGCTGCCGGATCGAGCCACCGCTGCTGCTGCCTTCGCAAGGAAGCAGGGTCGCCTGCCACGCGGTCGAGGAAGGCCGCCTGCCACGCGAATCCGCCGCTTAGGCCTTGCCGTCGGACGCTGGTTGGTTTCTCATCGCCCGCCATGACCGCGAGTGCCCCCATGAGCGCCTCATGAGTGCCCCCCCGCCCTGCCAGGCGCCGCCCAACCTGACGCCGGCCAGCCTGACGCCGGCCAACTTGGGGGCGGCGCTCGACGGGCGCCTGCCACCCCCGGGCGCCCGCATCGGCCTGTTCGGCGGCTCCTTCAATCCGGCCCACGACGGCCACCGGCAGATCACCGAGGAAGCGCTGAGGCGCCTCGCTCTCGACCGGGTATGGTGGCTGGTCTCGCCGCAGAATCCGCTGAAGCCGGCGCGCGGGATGGCGCCGCTCGCCGAGCGCATGGCGTCGGCGCGCAGCCTGGCGGCGGGGAACCCCCGCATCCTGGTGACCGCCCTGGAGGGGGTGCTGGGCAGCACCTACACCGCCGACACCTTGGCAACCCTCACCCGCCTGCTGCCGCGGGTGCGCTTCGTCTGGCTGATGGGCGCGGATAACTTGATTCAAGTTCATCAGTGGCAGGACTGGCCGCAAATCTTTAATAGCCTACCCGTTGCGGTTTTCGACCGCCCCACCTATTCTTTAGGCGCGTTGTCAAGCAAGGCAGCGCGCGCTTTTGCCCGGTACCGGCTGAAAGAGCGTTCGGCGCGGCGCCTGGCGGAGGCACGGCCGCCGGCGTGGGTCTTTATCCGTTGCCGTCTGAACCCGCAGTCAGCGACCGAAATTCGGGCCCGCCAGCCGATGCGGACAGATGCCGTAGCGCGCCGGGCCAAGGCAACGGCCCAAGGCAACGATTGACAGGAGACTAGGAGTCATACTGCAAGAGACCAAGGCCCTACGGGCCGCCCAGCAGGACGTCCTCGCCCAGAGCCGGCGCCTGCTTTCTGTGATCCAGTCGTCCCTGGAAGACGACAAGGCGGACGACATCGTCGTCATCGAACTCGCCGACAAATCCAGCATCGCAGACTTCATGGTGATCGCCTCCGGCCGCTCGGCCCGGCAGGTCGGCGCCATGGCCGACCATCTGCGCGAGAAGCTGAAGGACGAGGGCGTCCTCGGCATCTCGGCGGAAGGCATGGAGCGCTGCGACTGGGTGTTGCTCGACGCGGGCGACGTCATCGTCCACCTCTTTCGACCGGAAGTGCGCGCGTTCTACAATCTCGAAAAGATGTGGGGCGTGACCCTGGCGCCGGTCGGCGGAGAGGCCGAATTGGGCGCCACCTCCGCCTGAGGCACAGCCTCGGGCCTGTGGCAGAGCGGGCGTCGCCACGCCTACGCGGGCTTGGGCGGACGATGCGCGGGTAGAGCTATGCGAATAACCCTGCTGGCCGTCGGCCGCATGAAGGCCGGCCCCGCTCACGATCTCTATGATCTCTACGCCGGGCGCTTGCGCTGGCCGATTAAGATGACGGAAGTCGAGGAACGCCGGCCCCTGCCGCCGGAGGCCCTGAAGGAGCAGGAGGGCGCGCTGTTGCTGGCAGCCATCCCACGCGGCGCCCGGACCGTCGCTCTCGACGAGGACGGCAAGCAGTTGACCAGCCGCGCGTTCGCCGAACGGCTCGGGCGCTGGCAGGACGACGGCATCCCGGACGTGGCCTTTCTCATCGGCGGCGCCGACGGGCTCTCGGAGCCGGTGCGGCAGGCCGCCGACGCGATTCTCTCCTTGGGCCGTCTGACCTGGCCCCATATGTTGGTACGCGGCCTGCTGGCCGAGCAGCTTTTCCGCGCCGAGAGCATCCTTGCCGGACACCCCTATCACCGGGACTGAGGCAGTCAGAGTAGTGCCATGATCAAGAAGTCGCCGCCGCGCCCCGTCGTGCTTTGCATTCTCGATGGCTGGGGGCATCGCGAGAGCTGCGAGAACAATGCCATCTGCGAAGGCCCGACGCCGAGCCTCGACCGCCTGCTCGAGACCGCGCCGCATGCGCTGGTCGACGCCTCTGAGAGCGAGGTCGGTCTGCCGACGGGCCAGATGGGCAATTCCGAAGTCGGCCACATGAACCTCGGCGCCGGGCGGGTGGTGATGCAGGATCTGCCGCGCATCGATGCCGCCATCGCCGACGGCTCGTTCGCCCGGATCCCCGCCTTGCAGGAGGCCGTCGCGACGCTGAAGAAATCCGGCGGCACCGCCCATGTCATGGGCCTCGTCTCGCCCGGCGGCGTGCACTCGCACCAGGACCAGATCGCGGCGCTGGCCGAGCTTCTGGCCGAGGCCGGGATCGAGGTCGCCGTGCACGCCTTCCTCGACGGCCGCGACACGCCGCCGCGCAGCGCGCTCGACTATCTGAAGGACTTTCAGGCGAAGGCGCCGCGGGCGACCATCGCCACCGTGTCCGGGCGCTACTACGCGATGGACCGCGACAAGCGGTGGCCGCGGGTCGAGAAAGCCTATCGCACGCTGGTCCAAGCAGAGGGCGAGCACGCCGGCGATGCCCTTGCGGCCGTGGAGCAGAGCTATGCCGCCGGCACCAGCGACGAGTTCGTGCTGCCGACGGCGATTGGCAACTACGAAGGTATGCAGGACGGCGATGGCCTCTTCATGGCCAACTTCCGCGCCGACCGTGCCCGCGAGATCCTCGCCACCCTGCTCGATCCGGTCTTCGACGTCTTCAAGCGGGAGAAGCGCCCGGCGTTCGCCTGCGCGCTGGGAATGGTGGAATACTCGACCGAGCTCAACGCCTTCCTGACCGCCCTTTTCCCGCCGGAAGACCTGACCGGGACCCTCGGCGAGGTGGTGGCCGCGGCCGGCAAGCGCCAGCTTCGCATTGCCGAGACCGAGAAATACGCCCACGTCACCTTCTTCTTCAACGGCGGTCGTGAGGCGGTGTTCGAGGGCGAGGAGCGTATCCTGGTGCCCTCGCCGGACGTCGCCACCTATGATCTCAAGCCGGAGATGTCGGCGCCGGAAGTGACCGACAGGCTGGTCGGCGCCATTGAGTCCGGAAAGTTCGATCTCGTGGTGGTGAACTACGCCAACGGCGACATGGTGGGTCATACCGGCGATCTCGTCGCCACCATGAAGGCGGTGGCCTGCGTCGACGGCTGCATCGGCCGGCTCGAAAGGGCGGTGGAGAAAGTCGGCGGCTGCATCCTCTTGACCGCCGACCACGGCAACGCTGAGCAGATGAGCGACGAGAAGACCGGCCAGGCGCACACCGCGCACACCATGAACAAGGTGCCGCTGCTGCTGATCAACGGCCCGGACCGCGTGGCGGCGCTGAACGACGGGCGGCTCGCCGACATCGCGCCGACGGTGCTTGACCTCATGGAATTGCGGCGCCCCGCGGCGATGACCGGCCGCAGCCTCCTCGAGCCGGCGGCCGAGCGCGGCGAGGCGGCAGCGGAATAGCCTTGGCGCCTCGGCCCCAGCAG
>DATCXZ010000119.1:0-26400 GCA_036570545.1 Kiloniellaceae bacterium | reverse complement strand
TGCTGCCCCGGACGTGCCCTCCGGCCTCGACGCCCTGCGCAATGACGACGTCGGCGCCGGCCTTCTCGGCGGCCACGGCGTCGGCGACCGAGCCGACCTGGTAGAGCACGAGGCAGCCGGCCTCCTTCGCGCGCGCGACCGCCGCCGCGTCGACGTCCCAGAAGAAGCAGAGCGAATGGACGCGCTGCTCGAAGCAGACCGCCAGCTCGGCATCGAGCAGCGCGGCATCGGTGGCCGCGGGAATGAGGTTCACGCCGAAGGGGCGATCCGTGCGGGCGCGCACCGCGGCGATCTCCTCGGCGATCAGCGCCGGCGCCTCGCGCACCATGCCGAGGAAGCCGTAGCCGCCGGCCTCGGCCACGGCCGCGGCCAGCGCGCTGCGGGCAACGCCGCCCATGCCCGCCTGCAGGATCGGATAGCGGCAGCCGAGCAGCCGGCAGAGCGGTGTGGTCAGGGGCGGTGTGGTCAGGGGCGGTGTGGCGGTCATCGCGCCGTCCCCTCCTTCGATGCCTTCATGAGATAGTCCTGCAGGGCGACGGCCTGGTTGTGGGCGGTGTCCTTGGCGCCGTAGACCAGCGTCACCTTGCCGCGCGCGCAACGTTCCAGAAGCGTCGCCACCGCTTCCGGCTGCGCGTCGAGCTCGCGGAAGTAGCGCGTGCGAAAGCCGTCCCACTTCGCCGGGTCGTGGCCGAACCACTTGCGCAGCGCGGTGCTGGGCGCCGCCTCCTTCAGCCAGACCGCGAGCCGCAGGGCCTCCTTCGTCACCCCGCGCGGCCATACGCGGTCGACCAGGACACGCTGGCCGTCGGCCGACGCCGGCGGGTCGTAGGCGCGCTTTACCGCGAGGCGGAGCGGCTTGTCCTTCGCCATGGCGCGGTTAGCCCGCCGTGCCGGCGCCGGAGGGCTTCGGCTGCTCCTCCTCCAGCAGGCCCAGCGTGTCGAGGGCGATGGCCGCGTGGGCGAAGGCGCCGCCGGCACGCATCTCGGCGGCGACCCAGATCGCCTCCATGATCTCCTCCGGCGTCGCGCCCGCCCGGGTCGCCGCCTTGGTGTGGCCCTGGATGCAATAGGGGCACTGCGTGGTGTGCGCGACCGCCACGGCGATCAACTGCTTGGTCTTGCGCGATACGGCGCCTTCACGGAACACCGCCTCGCCGAAGGCGTGAAAGGCCGCTTCGGCCTCCGGCGCCAGCGCGCGCCGCGTCTCGGCCAGATGCCGCGTCTGCTTGGGATAGGGAGTCTCGCCCATAGTGGTCATCCTCCATCTTGCCTGACTTAAAGCTAGGGAGTGTCCACACATTTGACAAACGAGGAAAATCGGCCGTTGATATCGAAAGTATCGATATAAACGGCCGAGATCGGGAAAGTCCCATGGACACGGAACTGGCGCGCACTTTCCTGACCATCGTCGCCGCCGGCAGCTTCGTCGGCGCCGCCGAGCGGCTCTACGTCACCCAGTCGACGGTGAGCGCGCGCATCCATGCGCTGGAGGAGCATCTCGGCTGCACCCTCTTCGTGCGCAACAAGGGCGGCACCACGCTGACGCCGGCCGGGCGGCAGTTCGAGAAGCACGCCTTCACCCTGGTGCGCACGGTGGAGCGGGCGCGTCACGACGTCGGCGTGCCGCGCGGTTTCCGCGACTCCCTCACCGTCGGCGGCCGCTTCGGCCTGTGGGAGGACTTCCTACTGCGCTGGCTGCCGCTCATGCGCAGAGCCGCCCCCGATGTCTCGCTGCGGGCCGAGATCGGCTTCGAGGCGGACCTGATGCTGGGCCTCATCGAGGGGCGGCTGGACCTCGGGGTGATGTACGCGCCGCAGAGCCGGCCGGGCCTCGAGGTCGAGATGCTCTTCGAGGAGCGCCTGCTGCTGGTCTCGACCGACCCCTCCGGCCGGCCCGAGCCCGGGCCGGACTACGTCTACGTCGATTGGGGCCCGGAGTTCTACGCCCGCCACAGCGCCAGCTTTCCGAACTTCATCGGGCCGGCGCTCTCCGCCAACATCGGCTGGCTCGGGCAGCAGCAGGTGCTGGCGCACGGCGGCTCGGGATACTTCCCGGCCCGCCTGGTCCGCCCCCACCTCGAAAGCGGTCGCCTGACGCACCTGCAGGACGCCCCGGTATTCTCCCTGCCGGCCTACGCGGTCTATCCCGCCGACCTCGATCCCGCCCTGCTCGCCACCGCGCGCGCCGTCCTGCGGGAGGCGGCAGCAGCCCTGCCGGCGGGGTAGCGGACCCGGCCTTCTGGATTCTTCCTCGACCGCCGCCGCCACGGCCGTACAATCGCGCCGCGAATCAACAACGCCGACAGTCGAGTCGGCCAGATCAAAGGGAGGACCCCTCGGTGGACAAGGAGCGCTTCGAACTCGGCCTCAAGCAGCGCAAGGCGACACTCGGCGATGCCTACGTGTCGAAGGCCCTGGAGCAGGCCGACGACTTCAGCCGCCCCTTTCAGGAGGCGATGACCGAGTGGTGCTGGGGCTTCGGCTGGGGCGACCCCGCCATTCCCCCCAAGACGCGCAGCCTGATGAACCTCGCCATGCTGGGGGCCCTCGGCAAGATGCACGAGTGGGAGACCCACTGCCGCGGCGCCCTCGCCAACGGCTGCAGCGTCGAGGAGATCCGCGCCGCCTGCCACGTGGTCGGCATCTACTGCGGCGTGCCGCAGGCGATGGAATGCTTCCGCGCCGCCCGCAAGGTGCTACAGGAGGCGGGGAAGATTTAGCCATACACCAATCCCGCTCGCCCTCGCAGTTTCCGAAACGGCGATGGCACGAACGGGAGTTTGTCTCACACGATTCATGCAGAGAGGCCTCGCCCTCGCCACACAAAGACTGTCGTCCCGGCACTTGTTGCCGGGACCCACGGCTCCCTCCGTCCAATCGGTCGCAGGGCAGAATCTCATGCCGGCGCCAATGGGTCCCGGGGACAGGCCCCGGGACGACGGCGGTGTGTATAGGTGGCGATGTCAGAGCGTTTCTATCGAGGAACCCTATCCGTGCTCGAGCTCTGGATTCCGATTACCGTTTTCGCCGCCTTCATGCAGAACCTGCGCTCGGCGCTCCAGAAGCACCTGAAGGGTCGCCTGTCGACCGGTGGCGCCAGCTATGTGCGCTTCTTCTATGCCTGCCCCTTTGCTCTCATCTACCTCTGGGCGGTTCACGGGGTCGGCGGCTATCCGCTGCCGGCGGCGAACGCGCTGTTTCTGCTCTACTGCCTGCTCGGCGGGATCAGCCAGATCACCTTCACCTTCCTGCTGGTCTACCTCTTTTCCTTTCGCAACTTCGCGGTCGGCACGACCTATTCCAAGACCGAGATCATCCAGGTGGCGCTGCTCGGCCTGATCCTGCTTGGCGACACCATCAGCGCCGCCGGCGTCTTCGCCATCGCCCTCGGCATGGTCGGCATCCTGGCGCTGTCGGTGGCCCACCAGAGCGTCACCTGGAAGGCGCTGGCGACCGGCCTTTTCGAGCGCACCACGATGATCGGCCTCCTCTGCGGCGCCTTTCTCGGTGCTTCGGTGGTGTTCTTCCGCGGCGCCGCGCTGGCGCTGGGCGACGGCGAGGTCATCATGCGCGCCGCCTTCGCGCTGGCCGTCTCGCTGGTCATGCAGACGGTGATCATGGGCGCCTACCTGCTGCTGCGCGAGCCCGGCCAGATGACCGCGATCCTGCGCCACTGGAAGCCGTCGCTTGCGGTGGGGGTCGCCGGCTTCCTCGCCTCGGTCGGCTGGTTCACCGCCTTTACCCTGCAGAACGCCGCCTACGTGCGCGCCGTCGGTCAGATTGAGCTGATCTTCACCTTCATCGCCTCGGTGATCTGGTTCAAGGAGCGCACCACCACCCTGGAACTCCTCGGCGTCGCGCTCATCCTCGGGGCGATCCTGTTGCTGATTCTCGCAGGATAGCGTTAATCCCTTCGGCACTTCGGCGGCGCGGCGGCGCGCTCGACAGGACCGCGGCCCGGTGCGAAGATCGTCGCGACAGGGAGAAGCCGCCGCTACTGATCGCAGGGTGACCGACCAGCCCCATGAACCGCGACCCGGCTGCAATCGTCTGGAAAATCACACTATTCGGCGGCCTTGCCATTCGCGACGGCAAGGGTCGGGCGGTGGAGGTTCCGGGCCGCAAAGACCGCGCCTTGCTCGGCTTCCTCGCCGCCGCGCCGGGCATACCCCATTTGCGCGAGCGGCTGGCCGCGCTGCTGCGGGGTGACAGCGGCGAGCGCCAGGCGCGCGACACAGAGCCCCTGCGGCGGAACAACTTCAAGTTCTCTCTGCAAGGCTGAACCGATGCTCTCTCCCCTTCTCACCGCGGCCCAGCGTGTTCCCGGCTGGTGGAAGATGAGCTCTCTCCTGCTGCCAGGTATAGCGGCCTGGCACCGCCGGCGGCTCGACAGCGTCACCTTCGTCGCCATCACGGGAAGCGCGGGGAAGACCACAGCCAAGATGCTGGCCACTGCCGTGCTCGCAACTGCCGGCCGCGTCCAGGCGCGTGGCGGCAACAGGGTCGACAAGATCATGAGCAGCATCTGTGCCACGCGACCGGACGACAGCTTCTGCATCATCGAGATGGGAGCTGAGAAGCCAGGGTGTTTCGACCGCTCCCTTGCCACGGTCAGACCGCGCATCGGCGTGGTCACGGCTATCGGCGCCGACCATCTGAAGGCCTTCCACACGATCGCTGCGATCGCCGAAGAAAAGGCGAAGGTCATCGCCTGCCTGCCGGAGGACGGCACCGCCGTATTGAATGCCGACGATCCTCGTGTGTTGGCCATGGCAGGCCGTACCAAGGCCAACATCATCACCTTCGGCTGCACGGCGGATGCCGCATTGCGCGCGGAGAACCTGCGCTCGCGGTGGCCGGAACGACTAACCTTCAGCGCTGTCTACCGGGGCAAGGCCGTGGAGGTCAGGACGCGGCTCTGCGGCACGCACTGGACGACCTCCGTGCTCGCCGCGCTCGCCGTCGGACTTGCCGCCGGCCTTCCTTTGGCCCAGGCGGCAAACGCGATCGAGGCGGTCGAGCCTTATCCGAGCCGGATGTGGCCGGTGACCAGCAACGATGGCGTCACCTTCATCCTCGACGACTGGAAATCCTCCCTCTGGACCATGCAGTCGGCGTTCGACTTTCTGGAGTCAGCCCAGGCCCGGCGCAAGATCCTTGTCATCGGCACCCTGTCCGACTACGGCGGGTCCACCGCGACGGCCTATTCGCGCGTCGCCAGGGCGGCGCTGGACGTGGCCGACCATGTCCTCTTCATCGGGCCGATGGCGACACACGCCCTGCGTGCCAAGACGCCGGAGACGACCGAGCGTCTGCATGCCTTTGCGAACGTCAAGGACGCCGCCAGTTTCCTCCACCCGCTTCTCGGCCTTGGCGATCTTGTCCTGGTGAAGGGCAGCGTGAATGCCGACCACCTCGGCAGGCTCGCGCATCATTGGCTGGAGCCGATCTCGTGCTGGCGCATGGATTGCGGCAAGAACCTGCTTTGCAGATCCTGCAGCGAGTTGCGCGCGGAGGTGAAGCGGGGTGAGCCACCGGCAAGGCAGGCGACGGTCGCGAAGAACAAGGCAGTGGCAGGACTGCCCCAGTGCAGCATGCCGATGCAGGTCCTGGTCGGCATCGGCAATCCCGGCGGCCGCTACGACAACACGCCGCATAACGTCGGCTGGGCGGTGCTGGACGCCTTGGCCGAGCGGCTGGCGCTTGCCTGGACCGCGCATGAGGATGTCCTGCTGGCACACACCCGCCTGAACGGCGAAACGTTGCTGCTGGTGAAGCCGCAGACCTACGTGAACAACACCGGCAGGTCTCTCCTGTGGCTTGCCGAGGCGCTGGGTTTCAAAGCCGAAGACTGCATCCTCGTCCAGGACGATATCCACCTGCCGCTGGGCAAGCTGCGCAGCCGGGCGCGCGGCAGCGACGGCGGCCACAAGGGCGTGCGCTCGGCGCTGGTTACCTTCCAGACCGACGGATTCCGGCGGCTGAAGATCGGCGTGGCGCCGGCCGAGCCGCCGCGTTCCGCCACCGACTATCTCGTGACGCCTTTCGGCCCGGCCGCCGCCGCCGCCATCGATGGCGCCGTCGAGTCCGCGGCGGAGCGCCTGCTGTCGATGATCAAGGCGCCTCTGACGGAGAAGTGCTGACCGAAGTGCGGCAATGGGCATCTTGCCGCCATTAAGGGGGAGTGAAACCCATGCTTTCGCAGCTTGTTCATGCGGCCGAGCGCATCCCGGGGTGGTGGAGAATGCGGCCTCTCGTGATGCCTCCCCTGGCGGACCTGCACCGCCGGCGGCTCGACGGGGTCACCTTTGTCGCCGTCACTGGAAGCGCCGGGAAAACCACGACCAGCCTGCTGGCCGCCGCCGTGCTGGAGACCGCCGGCCGAACCCGCCCCCCGAGGCAAGCGAACCGGTTGGAGTACGTCATGGCTGCCGTCCTCGCCACACAGCCGAGCGATGATTTCTGCGTCGTCGAGCTGGGCGCGGGACGATCAGGGTGGGAGCGCTCCCTGGCCACGGTGAGGCCGCGGATCGGCGTGGTCACCGCCGTCGGCACGGATCACTTGAAGGTGCTCCACTCGATCGAGGCCATTGCCGAGGAAAAGGCCAAGCTCATCGCCTGCCTGCCCAAGGACGGAACCGCCGTGCTGAACGCGGACGATGCCCGGGTCCTGGCCATGGCCGATCGCTTCACGGGCAACATCATCACCTTCGGCCGCGCCGAAGGCGCCATGCTGCGCGCGGAGCATATCCGCTCGACCTGGCCGGAGCGGCTGTCCTTGACCGCCGTCCACCAGGGCCATGCTGTCGAGGTGAGCACCCGGCTGTGCGGCACGCACTGGACCTCCGCCGTCCTCGCCGCGCTCGCCGTCGGACTCGCCGCCGGCATTCCTTTGGACCAGGCGGCAAAGGCGATCGCGGCCGTAGAGCCATCCCCCAACCGCATGTACCCCATGACCAGCGACGACGGCGTCACCTTCATTGTCGACGACTGGAAGGCTCCCCTCTGGATCATGCAGTCGGCGTTCGACTTTCTGCAGGCTGCCGAAGCCGGCAGAAAGTTCATTGCGATCGGCACCATCTCGGACTACGGCGGAACCACGGCGAGTGTGTATTCCCGCGTCGCCAGAGCGGCCCTGGACGTGGCCGATCACGTCCTCTTCGTCGGGCCGATGGCGACGCATGCCCTACGTGCCAAGACGCCGGAGACGGCTGAGCGCCTGCATGCCTTTGCAACCGTTAAGGACGCCGCCAATTTCCTCCACCCGCTTCTCCGCCGCGGCGATCTCGTCCTGGTGAAGGGCACGATCAATGCCGATCACCTCGGCAGGCTGGTGCATCACTGGCTGGAGCCGATCTCATGCTGGCGCATGGATTGCGGCAAGAACACGCGCTGCGACGCCTGCAGCGCGCTGCGGGCAGAGGTGGCGAAGACAGCAGGGCAAGCCGGCCCGCCGCCTGCCGCCGAGACTGCCGCAGTCCCGGCCGGGCTCCCGCAGTGCAGCGCCCCGATGGAGGTCCTCGTCGGCATCGGAAACCCCGGAGCGCGTTACCGGAACACGCCGCACAATGCCGGCTTCGACGTGCTGGACGTCCTCGCGGCGCGGCTTGGCCTCAGTTGGAGCACCCATGACGACGTCGTCCTTGCGCACACCGTCCTGAATGCCAAGACCCTCCTGCTGGTGAAGCCACAGACCTACGTCAACAACACCGGCAAGTGCCTCAAGGGACTCTCCGACGCGTTGGGATTCCGGGCCGAGGACTGCACCCTGATTCAGGACGACATCCACCTGCCGCTGGGCAAGCTGCGCAGCCGGGCGCGCGGCAGCGACGGCGGCCACAAGGGCGTGCGCTCGGTGCTGGTCACCTTCCAGACCGGCGACATTCGCCGGCTGAAGATCGGTGTGGCTCCGGCCGAGCCGCCGCGTTCGGCTGTCGAGTACTTTGTGCGCCCGCTCCCGCCGGAGGCCCTCGCGGTCCTGCAGCCTGCGATCGAGGCGGCGGCCGATCGACTGCTGCTTTCGATCGAGGGCGCCGAGCGCGCGATCAGCGCGAAGAGTCCCGGCGCAGGCGATCGGGCGCCGGGGTCTCCACCACCTCGGCCGGCAGCACCGTGATGCCGGCCATGCCGCCGCCGATGACGAGGATGTCGGCGACCTCGATCATGCGGCTATTGCCCCGGCACGGCCATGATCTGCATGCCGGCCGGCACCTCGAAGAGGTCCGCCGGCTGCGGCCCGCGCTCGAGGTCGCTTAGCTGCATCTCGAAGCCACCCTCGGCGGTGGCGCCTTCCATGCGCAGCGCGATGCCGTCGTCGGTGGCCCAGATCAAGACGGTGTAGCTCTCGCCGCCTTCGCCGGCCTCGATGCGGTACTTCGTCACCGCTTCGCCGCCGATCGTCTCGCGGCCCAGTTCCTCCGGCTGCAGATCCGCGTAGTCACCGGCGCTGGGCATGCCGTTGCTGCCGTCGAAGACCATTTCCATCGCCATGCCCATGTCCGGCATGACCATGTAGACACGCTGCCTGTCCTCGCGGCGGATCATGATGTGCCGGGCTCCGTCCATCGACATCTCGAAGCGCTCCTTGCCGTCGTCGTAGTGCAGCGGCCCGCTGATCTCGTGGCCGCCGACCGTCATGGTGCGGGTTGCCGAGTAGGCCACCTCGGGCCTGATCCAGCCGGGCGCGGCGGCGGCCGCGGCGGAGAGCGAGAGGGCAAGGCATAGAACGGCCGCGAAGAGACGCATGGGAGGCTCCATGAGTGAATGACCGCCGCAAGCTGCCAGAAAGGCAGCGGCGAGGCGACAGACAAATCGCCTCAGGCCTTCACCCGCGTCATCGCAGGATCATAGAGCGGCTCCAGGTGGAGATCGCAGGGGACCCGCTCGGCTGCCACCTCCAGCTCGTAGATCCCTGACGTGAGGAAGGCCTCGTCGACACCGGCCGGGTTGCGCAGGTAGCCGTAGCCGATCGGCTTGCCGACGGTGTGGCCGAAGCCGGCCGAGGTCAGCCAGCCGACCCGCTCGCCGTCGCGGTAGATGGTCTCGCGGCCCAGCAGCACGAGGTCGGGGTCGTCCACGGTGAAGCAGGCGAGCCGCTTCTTCACGCCGCCGGCAACTTGAGCCTCGATCGCAGCCCGGCCTTTGAAGTCGATGTTTTTCTTTAACTTTACTGCCCAGGCAAGGCCCGCCTCCACCGGCGTGTGGTCGGGGCCGATGTCGCTGCTCCAGGCGCGGTAGCCCTTTTCCAGGCGCAGGGTCTCGATGGCGCGATAGCCGGCGTTCACCAGGCCGTGCGGCGCTCCCGCCTGCATCAGCGCCTCGTAGACGTTGACGGCATACTCCGTCGGCAGGTGCAGCTCCCAGCCGAGTTCGCCGACGTAGGTGACGCGCAGCGCCAGCACCGGGCAGCCGGCGATGCCGATGCGCCGCGCGGTGCCGAACCGGAAGGCCTCGTTGCTCACGTCGTCGCGGGTAACCGCCTGCAGGATGTCGCGCGCCTTCGGCCCCATGAGCGACAGCACGGCGTTGGCCGAGGTGACGTCGAAGAGCTGCGCGTTCATGCCTTGCGGGATATTGCGCCGGATCCAGTCGAAGTCGTGGGTGGCGAAGCCGGTGCCGGTGACGATGTAGAACGCGTCGTGGGCCGTGCGCGCCACCGTCAGGTCGCACTCGATGCCGCCCTTGTCGTTCAGCATCTGGGTGTAGGTGAGCGAGCCGACGGGCCTGGCCACATTGTTGGCGCAGATCCACGACAGCGCGTCCTCGGCGTCGGGGCCCTTCAGCACGAACTTGGCGAAGCTCGACTGGTCGAAGAGCACCGCCGCCTCGCGCGCCGCCCGGTGCTCGCGCCCGACGGCCTCGAACCAGTTGGGCCGGCCGAAGCTGTAGCGATCCTCCGCCGCCTCGCCCCTGCCCCCGTCGGCGTACCAGTTGGGCCGCTCCCAGCCGAGCTTTTCGCCGAAGCAGGCGCCCTGCTGCTTCAGGACCGAATAGAGCGGCGAGCGCCGGCAGGGCCGGCCGCTGTCATGCTCCTCCGAGGGCCAGGCGATGGTGTAGTGCTTGCCATAGGCCTCCAGCGTGCGGGTGCGCACCCAGTCGGTGTCGAAGTGCGGGCGCCCGAAGCGCCTGATGTCGACCGGCCAGAGGTCGTAGGGCGGCTCGCCGCCATGGACCCACTCGGCGAGCGCCTGCCCGGCGCCGCCGCCGGCGGCGATGCCGAAGGCGTTGAAGCCGGCGCCGACGAAGAAGTTCGTCAGCTCCGGCGCCTCGCCGAGGATGAAGTTGCCGTCCGGCGTGAAGCTTTCCGGGCCGTTGATGAGCTGCTTGACGCCGGCGGTCTCCAGCGCCGGCACTCGGCCGAGCGCCAGCTCCATGAGTTGCTCGAAGTGATCGAAGTTGGAATCCAGCAGGGAGTAGTGGAAGCCCGGCGGGATGCCGTCGACCGCCCAGGGAATGGGATTCGGCTCGTAGCCGCCCATGACGAGGCCGCCGACCTCCTCCTTGTAATAGGTCAGGCGGTCGGGATCGCGCAGGGTCGGCAGCTTCGACGGCACGCCGGGGATCGGCTCGGTCACCATGTACTGGTGCTCGACCGAGACCAGCGGCACGTTCACGCCGACGGTGGCGGCGAGCGCGCGCGTCCACTGTCCGGCGCAGCAGACGACGACCTCGCAGTCGATGCGCCCCTTGTCGGTCACCACCGCCGTCACCTTGCCATCCTCTGTCTCGATCGAGAGAACGGCGGTGTCCTCGAAGATCTTCACGCCCTGCTGGCGCGCGCCTTTCGCCAGCGCCTGCGTGATGTCGGCGGGGTTGGCCTGGCCGTCGGTCGGCAGGAAGGCGGCGCCCACCACGTCGTCGACGGTCATCAGCGGCCACAGCTCCTGCGCCTCCTTCGGCGTCAGCAGGTGCATCTCGAGGCCGAAGGAATGCGCCGTGGTCGCCTGGCGCTTCACTTCTGTCCAACGCTCTTCATTGCAGGCCAGACGCAAACCGCCGTTCATCTTCCAGCCGGTGGCGAGCCCCGTCTCCGCCTCCAGGGTGTCGTAGAGCGCGACCGAGTTGCCGAGGAGCTGCGTGATGTTGGCGCTGGTGCGGAGCTGCCCGACCAGGCCGGCGGCATGGAAGGTGGTGCCGGAGGTCAGCTTGTGGCGCTCGATGAGGACCGTGTCGGTCCAGCCCAGCTTGCCGAGATGGTAGGCCGTGGAACAGCCGACGATGCCGCCGCCGATGACCACCGCCTTCGCCGTGGAAGGGAACTCTGCCATGTCTGTCCTCAGCTCTGCTGAAAGTCTTTAACGGCGGCCTGGAAGCGCGCCAGGTTCTCGGCGGTGTAGGCCGGGTAGTCGAAGTCGATGTCGGAGTGGATTTCGGAGACCATGGACCACAGGGTCTCGCGCAGCAACGAAGCGCACTTCATCGCCTGATAGCGGCGGCGCAGGGCGTCGTCGACCGGCCGCTCGAAGTAGGCCTCCAGCAGCCAGTCTTCCTGCCCCGGCGAGAGCTGGTTGTTGGAAGCGAGGCCGCCGAGGTCGAAGAGCGGCGAGTTGAAGCCGGCATAGTCCCAGTCGATCAGCCAGAGCCGCTGGCCATCGTCGAGAAAGTTGGCCGGCAGCAGGTCGTTGTGGCCGAACACCACCTCAACCGGCCCGACCGCCTGTTCCAGCTTGCCGGCGAGGGTCAACAGCGCCGGCAGCAGGGCGGCATGCGGGCTGTTGCCTGCCTTCAGCGTCCAGCCGTAGTCGCGGATCACATGGAACACCCAGAACGCCAGCACCGGGCCACGCAGATGCTTCGGCAGCTCGCGGTGCACCTTCGCCACCAAAGGCAGCGCCTGCTGCAGGACCTCCGGCCGGCGCAGGTCCGCCGCCGCCAGCGTCCTGCCAGCGATGTAGTCGAGCACCAGCACGCCCGGCTCGCGATGCACCACCGCGGGCGAGATGCCGGCCTCGGCGGCGGCCAGGCTCGCCGCCAGCTCGTTGAAGCGCATGACCTGGTGGATCGGAATGTCGTCGCCGACGCGCACCACGTAGCGCCGGCCGGCGTCTTCGACCAGGTAGTTCTTGTTGGTGATGCCGCCGCTCAGCGGCTGCGGATCGACCGGCCCCTGCCAGAGGTCCAGCGCCGTCACCCTGCTGTGGGGATCGCTCACCTCAGTGCCCTCCCGCCTCGGCGAGACCGAGCCGCCGGCGGGCGCGCTGGGCCCCCGCAGCGATCAGGCGATCGGCGATGATGGCGATGAAGGCGACCGAGACGCCGGCGACGATGCCCCGCCCGGTATCCGCCTTGGTGAGCGCGATGTAGACCTCCTGCCCCAGGTCGCGGGTGCCGACCAGCGCGGTGATCACCAGCATGGAGAGCGCCAGCATGATGGTCTGGTTGATACCGAGCATGATCTCCGGCAGGGCGAGCGGCAGCTTGATGCGCCACAGGAGCTGCCAACGGGTGCAGCCGGAGACGGTGCCGGCCTCGATGAGCTGCGGGTCGATCGAGCGGATGCCGTGGGCGGCGTAGCGCACGGCCGGCGCCAGCGCGTAGAGCACCACCGCGATCATCGCCGCAAAGTCGCCGACGCGGAACAGCATGACCACCGGGATGAGGTAGACGAAGCTCGGCAGGGTCTGCAGCGTGTCGATGAAGCCGCCGATAACGCGGCCGGCGCGCGCATTCTGCGCTGCGAGGATGCCGAGCGGGATGCCGATGGCGGCGGCGATCAGCACCGAGACGCCGCAGAGGTAGATGGTGATCATGGCCTCTTCCCAGAGGTTGTTCACCAGGATGAAGACCGAGAGCAGGAAGCAGAGCGCCGCCAGCTTCCAGCGGCCGAGCTGCCACCCGGCGAGCGTCACCAGCAGGATGAGCCACGGCCAGGGCACGCCGAGCAGGAAGCGCTTCACCGGCACCAGCAGGTTCAGCAGCATGAAGGTCTTCACCGCTTCGAGCTGGTCGAAGAAATTCACGTTGATGGCCTGCACCAGGCCTTCCCAGAAGGCGCCCGTGGTGAACTGCGCCGCCGGCGGATAGCTCTGCAGCGCCGGCGCGGCCAGCCCGAGCAGCCCGGTCACCGCGATGACCGCAAGCGCCGCCAGCATGTAAGGATGGCGTTTCACGAAGGAACGCTCGGCCGCGCCGCGCTCCGGCAGCGGCCGGTTCACGAAAGCCTGGCTGAGGCGGTCGAGCGCGATGGCCAGCACGACGATGGCGACGCCCGCCTCGAGGCCGCCGCCGATGTCGAGCCGGCGCAGCGAGGTCAGCACGTCGTAGCCGAGCCCGCCGGCGCCGATCATCGAGGCGATGATCACCATGTTCAGCGACAGCATGATGACCTGGTTGACGCCGACCATGAGGCCCGGCATGGCCGAGGGCACCATGACACGCCAGGTCATCTGCCGCGGCGAGCAGCCGACCATGGTGCCGAACTCGCGGATCTCCACGGCAACACCGCGCAGCGCCAGGGTGGTGATGCGCACCATCGGCGGCATGGCGTAGATGATGGTGGCGACCAGCGCCGATACCGGGCCGAAGCCGAAGAGGAAGAGGATCGGCACCAGGTAGGCGAAGACCGGCACCGTCTGCATGAGGTCGAGCACCGGCGTCAGCAGGCGGTCGAACCAGGGCCAGCGGTAGCCGGCGATGCCGAGCAGCAGGCCGCCGCCGACGCCGAGCGGCACCGCGATGAGGATGGAGGCCAGCGTCACCATGGCGCTGTCCCACTGACCGAAGACCGCGAGGTAGAGGAAGCAGAGGCCGACGAACACGGCAAGGCCGATGCTCTTCGCGTAGTGCCCGATGGCCGCCACAACGAAGACGACCGCGATCCAGCTCAGCGGCGGCAGCCACTGCACCGCCTCCGCCCCCACGCCCTGCACGAAGCCGTTGACCAGCAGCGCCCGCGCCAGATCGTAAGGCTGCTCCAGCACCCAGGCGATGCTGCGGGTCAGCTCGGTGAAGGTGAAAAGGCCGAAGCTCGCATCCTCCACCAGCCATTTCATGAAGGCCGAGATGTCGTCGCGCACGAGGAAGCGCAGCTCGCGCGGCACCTTCAAGAGCCAGCGCGCGTCGTATGCCTTGGCGAGTTCCCCCGTCACCTGCGCCAGCACCACGGTCACGACGGCAAGCCCGAGCCAGGTGGCGGCGAGCGGCGACAGCGGCAGGCTGCCGAGCCGCGCCGCGCTGCTCTTCAATGGCGTGTCGGCCATCAGCGGCGCTCCCCCGTCGAGAGCCCCCGGCCGATAATCGTGTCGACGACGGCGCGGCGGTCGAGCGTGCCGATGACGCGCGCCTCGCCGTCGACCACCGCGAAGGGCTGGGCCGCCGCCTCGACACGGTCGGCCACCGCCTCGATGCGGTCGCCGGCCGCCACCTGCCCCGCAACTGGGCCCTTCGGCGCGCCCGGCTGCATGACCGAGCGCACGGTCAGCACCTTGGCGCGCGGGATGTGACGGGTGAACTCGGCGACGTAGGCGTCCGCCGGCGCCAGCACCAGCCGCTCCGGCGTGTCGACCTGGATCACCGCGCCGTCCTTCATGATGGCGATGCGGTCGGCCAGGCGGATCGCTTCGTCGAAGTCGTGGGTGATGAAGACGATGGTTTTGCGCAGCACCGATTGCAGGCGCAGGAACTCGTCCTGCATCTCGCGGCGGATCAGCGGGTCGAGCGCCGAGAACGGCTCGTCGAGGAACCAGACCTCCGGCTCCACCGCCAGCGAGCGGGCGATGCCGACGCGCTGCTGCTGGCCGCCCGACAGCTCGCGCGGATAGTAGGACTCGCGGCCCTTGAGGCCGACCAGCTCGATCACCTCGCGGGCCCGCGCGTCCCGCTGCGCGCGGCCGGCGCCCTGCACCTCCAGGGGAAAGGCGACATTCTGCAGGACCGTGAGATGCGGCAGCAGGGCGAAGTGCTGGAACACCATGCCCATCTTGTGGCGGCGGATCTGAATCAGCTCGCGCTCGGAGGCACGCAGCAGGTCGCGCCCTTCGAGGATGATCTCGCCGGCGGTCGGCTCGATCAGCCGCGACAGGCAGCGCACCAGGGTCGACTTGCCCGAGCCGGAGAGCCCCATGATGACGAAGATCTCGCCCTCGCCGACCTCGATGTTGGCGGCACGCACGGCACCGATCAGCCCGGCGGCCTGAATCTCGGCCAGTCCCGGCGTGCCTGCCTGCTCCTTCAGAAAACGCTCCGCGCCGGTGCCGAACAGCTTCCACACGTTGCGGCAGGCGAGTTTCACGGGTCTCTGCTGCATCATGGCCTTAGGGGTTCCCATTTACTGGGCACTGGATTCACCCATCTCCCGGGGCAACTCGCAACGCTATGCATGACCGCTGTCGTCCCGGGACTTGTCCCTACGGCATTCACACATCTCATGCAGGAGAGGCCCGCTCTCGGCACACAAAGGCTGTCGTCCCGGGACTTGTTCCCGGGACCCAATACCCCTGACCACTCATTGGTTGGTCGGTCGGCAGCTTGGCGCTCGCGGCCGGCGAGGACGCAAGCCTTGCACGACCTCGCCACGCGCTGATGGCAATGGGCCCCGGGGCCAAGCCCCGGGGCGACAGTGGTGTGTGAATCGGCATGGTCGCATAGACGCGCGAAATATGTGAACTCAGTAGGGCCAAGCCCCGGGGCGACAGCGATGCTTGAATCGGCATGGCCGAACAGCCACGCCGGCCGGAACGCCCGCAGCGGCGTCCCGGCCGACCGTCCCCGCCAATCGTCCAGGGGGACGCCTAGTTGGCGATCCACTTGCTCCAGGTCGCCTCGTTCTCGGCGACCCAGTCGGCGACCACCGCGTCGAGGTCCTCGCCGTCGAGGTCGACGGCGGCGACCATGGCGCCCATTTCCTGGTTGGTGATCTTGAACGCCGTGATCGCGGCGTGAGCGCCCGGCCACTTGTCCTTCACGCCGGCCCAGGCAACCTTCCAGATCGGCCCGCGTGGCTTGGCGCAGTCATAGGCCATGTCGGGATTGCTGCCCCAGGCAGGGTCGTCGTAGCACTCCGTGGTGTACTCCGGGAACTCCACCCATTCGCCCTCGTACTTGATCGGCGCCCAGTGCGGCGCGTAGATCCACAGCAGGATCGGCGCCTTGCGCTGGTAGGCAGATTCGAGTTCCGCGAAGAGCGCCGCGTCGGTGCCGGCGTGCACGACCTCGTAGTCCAGCTCCAGCGCCTCGACGCGCTCGTCGTCGAAGCCGCCCCAGGTGACGGGCCCGCCGAGGTAGCGGCCCTTGGGCGCCGTCTCCGGGATGGAGAAGGCCTCGGCGCAGTCGTTCAGCGCTTCCCAGTCCGGCAGGCCCGGGCAGAGCTCCTTCATGTAGAGGGGATACCACCACTCCTCGATGGCCTGCATGCCGGTCTCGCCGAGGTTCTCGACATTGCCGGTCGCGGTCGCCTCGTCCATCGCCTCGCGGCCGGTGGTCTCCCACATCTCCATGGCGACGTGCAGGTCACCGGTCTTCAGCCCGGCGAACTGCGCGATGTAGTCGGCCTGCACGTACTCCACGTTGTAGCCTGCCTTCTGCAGCACCGAGCCCATGATCTTGGTGGTGATGAGCTGGCCGGTCCAGTCGTGCAGGGTGAGCTTGATGGGGTCCTTCGATTCGACCTCGGCCTGTGCCGCGCCCGCAGCGCCGAGGCCGACAGCCAGCGCCAGGCCGGCACCCATCCCGGCACCCAGCAGCCTTCTGAGATCTGTCCGCATGCTTCGTCCTTCCCGTTCGGAGTCTTTTCTGTCTCTTGTTCCTCGGGGCGCGGGCCAGAGCCGCGCCGCCGCCCAAAAAGCCGTTTCCCGGCCCAAGGGACGCGAGCATTGTTCCGCCAACAACCCACATCTGTCAACGTTCGACATGGGTTTTTGTGGGTTTTCGCGGTTTTTCGATTGCCGCCGCCGCGGTGATTGCGAAATACTGATAGCGGTGCCAAGACGGCAGCCTTACCCAACCGACAGGTCAACAGGGCATGCACTCGACCCACCGCGAAATGGAAATCCTCGACGAGTTGAAGGTTTCCGGGTCCTGCCGCATCCAGGACCTGGCCCGTCGGCTCGACGTCTCCGAGGAAACCATCCGCCGCAACGTGAAGAAGCTCGCCGGGCGTGGCCTGGTGCGCAAGGTGCACGGCGGCGTCTACCTGCCCGACGCGGTGCAGGAAGCGCCCTTCGCCCAGCGCATGGACGAGAACCCAGACGCCAAGCGGCTGATCGCCAGCCAGGTCGCGCGCATGATCAAGAACGGCGACTCGCTGATCCTCGACATCGGCTCGACCACCGCCTACGTCGCCCGCGCGCTGCGCGGCCACCACGAACTTTTCGTGGTGACCAATTCGGTGGCGGTGGCGCAGATGCTGGCGACCCGCAACAACAACCGGGTGTTCATGGCCGGCGGCGAATTGCGCGCCCACGATGCCGGCGCCTTCGGAAGCGAGGCTGTCGGCTTCGTGCGCCAGTTCTCGGTGCAGTACGCCATCCTCTCCGCGGCCGCCATCGACGCGGAAACCGGATTCATGCTGTTCGACCTGCAGGAGGCCGAGTTCTCGCGCGAGATCATCCGCCACGCGGAGCGCTCGATCGTCGCCGCCGACGCCACCAAGTTCGGCCGCCACGCCCCCGTGCGCGTGGAGGCCCCCGATGTCATCGATACCCTGGTGACCGATGCGCCGCCGCCGGAGAACATCGCCAGCTTCCTCGGCGCGGCCGGCGTTCGCCTGGTGGTGGCCGAGGAGGCAGACTGATGCAGTCTACCATTCCCGGGACCGGCGACGTCTCCCCCGCGGTCCTGCTGCAGGCGGCCCGCGCGATGACAGCCGACGCGGCGGCAACGTCGCTGCATTACTTCCGGGCCGGCTTTTCGGTCGAGCAGAAGGCGGACGAAAGTCCGGTCACGGTTGCCGACCGCGAGACCGAGGCGGCCCTGCGCAAGGCCATCGCCGCGCGCTATCCGGACCACGGGATTCTTGGCGAGGAGTATGGCAGCGAGGGCCTGGAACGGGATTTCCTCTGGGTGGTCGACCCGATCGACGGCACCAAGTCCTTCATCTCGGGCTCGCCCCTCTTCGGCATGCTGATGGCAGTGCTGAAGGCGGGCCGTCCGGTCGCCGGCGTCATCCGCATGCCGGCGCTCGGCGAGTGCTATGCCGGGTCGCCTGAGACCGGCAGCGACCGCGACGGCACGCCCCTCGCCTGCCGGCAAGGTGTGCCGCTCGACGAGGCTTACCTCTGCCTCAACGAAGCGAGGGGGCTGATGACCGACCACCCCGCAGCCTTCGAGCGGCTGCTGGCAACGGGCCGCTACCAGCGCTTCACCTACGACTGCTATCCTTATGCCCAGCTCGCGTCCGGCCAGGTCGACGCCGTGATCGACTGTCACCTGCAACCTTATGACTACTTGCCTGTTGCCCCCGTTGTGGAAGGCGCCGGCGGCGTCATCAGCGACTGGCAGGGACGGCCCCTTGGACTAAAGTCGGACGGCCGCGTGGTCGCCGCCGCCAGCGCCGAGATTCACAGCGCCTTGCTGGAGATCCTGGCAAGCTGACCGGCACAGAAAAAGCCCATGATGCTCTGCATCTCCTTTAGCATACTGAGGTCATGATCGAACAACTGCACAAACCGGCCGAGAGGAGCGCCAACCGGCAGCGGGCTGCCCATTGGCTCTACTTCCGTCGCTTCCTCAAGAACCCGGTCGGCGTGGCCTCCGTCACGCCCTCCTCTCCGGCGCTCGGCCGCCTGGTGGCGCAGCATGTCTGCCGCGAGGACGACGAGTACGTCGTCGAGCTCGGCTGCGGCACCGGCGCCATCACCCGCGCTCTGCTGGCCGGCGGCGTGCCGCCAGAGCGGCTCATCGCCGTCGACCTCGACCGCGAGCTCCTGGCGGTGCTGCGGCACGAGCTTCCCGATATCACGGTGCTGGAATGCGACGCCGCCCGGATCACCCAGTGCCTGCCCGCCGGCGTGGTGGGCAAGGTGGGCACCGTGATCTGCGGCATTCCCGTCTCGCTGCTGCCGCGCCCGGCGCAGCGGCGCATCATCGACGAGATGTTCGCACTGATGCCGCCCGGGCATCGCTTCCTCGCCTATACCCACCGCCCGGATTCGCCGCTGCCGCGGCGCGAACTCCGCCTGCGCGGCAAGCGCCTGGCAAGGACCCTGCGCAACCTGCCGCCCGCCTCGGTGTGGGCCTACGCGCCGCGCTGACCGCCGTGCCGACCGCCGCGCTGACCGAGGGCCTCAGCCCTTCGTCACGGCCGCGACGTGGCCGGCGAAAGCCGGATCGCGCATCAGCTTCTGACAGCGCTCGAAACGATTCACGGCGTAGGCCCAGAAGTCGTCGACCGGATTGCCGTCGGCATGCTGGATGAGGCCCCAGAGGGTCCACAGCAGGTCGCAGAGAGCCTTGTAGATCACCATGCGGCCCATCAGCGCCGGCGACGGCGCGCCGCCGCAATAGGCCTCCATCATCTCGCGGTCCTGCGCGGCGTCGAAGCCGGCCTCCACCGAGACGTCGCCGAGGTCCCAGAGCGGGTCGTTCATGCCCGAATACTCCCAGTCGACGATCCACATGCGCCGGCCGTCGTCGAGAAAGTTCTCGCACAGCGGATCGCAGTGGCAGGGCGCCAGCGGCAGCGGATTGGCGTCGAGCGCAGCGCGCAGCGGCTGCGCCGCCTCGACCACCCCGTGATAGCCCTCCGGCAGCTTCGCCTGCTGGCGGTCGAGAACCGCCAGATAGTCGTCGATCATGGCAAAAAGCTCGAAGCGGAAGCGGAATTCCTTGCCGCAGCCGTGCATGCGCTTCAGCGCTTCGGCGGCGCGCGCAGGGGCGCCGGCGCGCTCGCGGAACTTCTCGGGCGACATGGTGACGATGCCGTCGATGCAGCGGGTCAGCATCAGGCCGCTGTCGGCGTCGCCGTAGATCACCTCGGCCGAGACGCCGGCCTCGGCGGCGACGCGGGCATTGTGCAGTTCCACGACGCGGTCGATGTAGGCCTCGGTGCCCTTGCCCGGAATGCGCAGAATGAAGCAGCGGCCGTCGCCGAAGGCGAGCTTGTAGACCAGGTTGGTGAGTCCACCCTGGCGCTCGAGGGTAAAGTCGCCGGGCCGCGTCCCCTCGAAGCCGGGAATACGCGCCAGCGCCTCCACCACCCGCTGCGGTTCCTCGATCAGTCCGCTCATGTCTCCTCCCTGTTTCTTCTTATACCTTCAGCCGCGCAGAGGCGGGGTCGTAGAGCGGCCCCTCGACACGGCGCGCGCGGTAGCGCTCGCCGAAGGCCTCGATCCCGAACGCGCTTTGCGCGGCCAGTTCCACCGGCAGATAGCCGTAGAGCACCGTCTTGCCGACCGTGGTGCCGAAGCCGCCGCTCGATACCAGTCCGACGACCGTGCCGTCGTTCAGGATGGTCTCGCCGCCGAACACCGGCATGGCCTCCTCCACCGTGAAGGTGCAGAGCCGGCGGCTCGCTCCCTCCGCCTTCTGCTTTTCCAGCGCGGCGCGGCCGATGAAGTCGCCCTTGGACTTCAGGTGCACGCGAAAGCCGAGGCCGGCCTCGTAGGGCGTGTAGTCCGGCGTCACGTCGGCGCTCCAGTAGACGTAGCCCTTCTCCAGGCGCAGGCTTTCGATGGCGCGATAGCCGACGTCGCGAATACCGTGCTCCTCCCCGGCCGCCAGCAATGTCTCGTAGACGTGCGCCGCGAATTCGGTCGGGACGTGCAGTTCCCAGCCCAGCTCGCCGACGTAGCCGATGCGGATCGCCAGCACCGGCGCCGCGCCGAGGGTGATCCGGCGCGCGCTGGCGAAGGGAAAGGCGGCGTTGGAGACGTCCTCTTCGGCGACCGCTTCCAGCACCGCGCGCGCCTTGGGGCCGCAGAGATTGATGACCGCGTTTCCGGAAGTGACCTCTATCAGGAAGGCGGAACCGTCTTTTGGCAGGTGGCTGTCGATCCAGTGCGCGTCGTGCACGCCGAAGCCGCTGCCGGTCACGATGTAGAAACGGTCGGCCGCAAGGCGCGTGACCGTGAGGTCGGCCTCGATGCCGCCATCCTCGTTGCAGAGCTGGGTGTAGATTACCGATCCTGCGGACTTGTCCATGTTGGAGACGGCGAGGCGCTGGATCGCGTCCAGGGCGCCGGGGCCGCGCAGCTCGAACTTCGAGAAGCTTGACTGGTCGATGAGGGCGACGCCCTCGCGCACCGCGCGGTGCTCCTCGGCGACGTAGGGCTTCCAGTTCTGATCGGTGAAGCCCGGCCGGTCGACCGGCTCGACACCCACGGGCGCGAACCAGTTGGGCCGCTCCCAGCCGTTCTTGGAGCCATAGACGGCGCCGCGCGCCTTCAGGGTCTCGTAGAGCGGACTGCGGCGGAGGCCGCGCGCCACCGCGCTCTCCTGGCCCGGATAGCGCATCTTGTAGTGATGCGCGTAGTGCTCGACGGCACGCGGGTACATGAAGGCGCGCGTGCCGTTGAGGAAGCTGAACCGCCTGACGTCGAGCGGCCAGAGGTCGAGGCTGGGGCGGCCTTCCAGAATCCACTCGGCCATGATGGCGCCCGCCCCGCCGCCGGCGGCGATGCCGTAGAGGAAGCCGCTGGCGACGAAGAGGTTGCCGAGCTCCGGCGCCTTGCCCATGACGAAGTCGCCGTCGGCCGAATAGGGGATCGGTCCGTTGATGAGCTGACGCACGCCCACGGTGTTCACCACCGGCGTCACCTCCCCCGCGTAGCGCGCCAGCGGCTCAAAGCGGTCGAAGTTCTCCGGCAGGAGCTGGCGGGCGAACTCGCCGGGAATGCCGCGGTCGCCGAAGGGAACCGTGTCGTCCTCGTAGCCGCCGATGACGAGGCGCCCGCCAGCATCCTGCTTGTAGTAGACGAGGCGATCGGGATCGCGCAGGGTCGGCAGGTTGGCCGGGATGCCGGGGATCGGCTCGGTCACCAGGTACTGGTGCTCGACCGCGCAGGCGGGCAGGTTCACGCCCAGCTTGCGGCCCAACTCGCGGCTCCACATGCCGGCGGCCAGCACCACGGTCTCGGCGGTGTAGATACCGTCGTCCGTCTGCACCTCGGTGATGCGGCCGTCGGTGATCGTCGCGTCCAGCACCTTGCGACCCTGGACGATCTGCACGCCCTGGCGCCGCGCGCCGGCGGCGATGGCCTGGCAGAGGCTGGCCGGATCGACCTGCCCGTCGCTTGGGATGAAGGCGGCGCCGAGCACGCCCTTGGGATCGATCAGCGGGAAAAGGTCATAGGCCTCCTGCGGGCCGATCACCTGCATCTCGAGGCCGAAGCTGCGCGCCATGGTGGCGAGGCGCTTCACCTCCAGCAGGCGGTCGGGCGAGCAGGCGAGGCGCAGGCTGCCTACCTGTTTCCAGTCGATGGCCTGCCCGGTCTCCGCCTCCAGCCGCTCGTAGAGCTCGACCGAGCGCTGCAGCATGCGGGTGGTGTTGCGCGAGGAGCGGAGCTGGCCGACCAGGCCGGCGGCGTGCCAGGTGGCGCCCTCGGTCAGCGCCGACTTCTCCAGCAGGACGATGTCCTTCTCGCCCGCCTTGGCGAGGTGGTAGGCGATGGAGCAGCCGATGATGCCGCCCCCGATGATGAGGTACTTGCACTGCGACCTGCTCGGCACGTTGGGAGCCCCTGAAAGAATCGGTCCCCGAACTCTGCCGAAAAAGCCACATTAGTCAACGAAAAGTGCGTGATTTTGTGGCATAGAACCGCGCCTCGACATCAGCAGCCGGCGCGAGGGGGCTCCTGCGCCAGAAGACCACCGAGCAGCCTGCTAGAGCTTCGGAGCTTCGGCGCCCGACTCGCGGGCCTTGCGGGCCGCTTCGGCGAGCCCGTTTACCCAGTTGTTGGCCGCCAGCTCGCTGGTGGCCTTGGCCGCCACATCGATCATCAGGGCGCTCACGTTGGAAGCAGGATAGGTGCCGGTGCTGACGCGATATATCAGGTAGGCGGCGCAGTCGGAGAGATCCTTGGCCTGCGGATTGTTCATGCGGCCGGCAACGCCGCCCTGGAACACATGGTTCAGAAAATCGGTTTGGGTCGGGCTGTAGGCGCCGCTGTTGATGACGCAATCCACCTTTCCCTCCGGAAAGAGCCACCTCATCGCCTGACCATCGTCGCTCGCCGGGGTTCCGTACTTGGCGACGAGCGCCTCGCGGAACTGCTGGCTGGTGAGCGGATTGGGCGTGTTGTCCAGCCTGCGGTCGATGGCGACGAGGCGGGCCTCCCCGGGCGGTGAGGAAAAGAACAGGCTGATCCCTTCGGAACCCCATTGATTGTCGCTGATCACCTGCCGGTAGGCGTCCATGTAGGCGATGAAGTCCTCCGTGCGCAGGCCGTGGTTCACGCCGTCGCTGTAGGCGAAGTACTGCCAATGCTCGTCCAAGGTGATGGCGGGATCGTAGGCCTTCAGCGCTGCCTTCGTTTCCTCTACGCTCATGCCGAGGCGCAGCCCGACGATGTTCCAGTCGTCGGCCTCGGCCGGCACAGCCGCTGCCAGGCCCGCCGCCACCGCCAGGGCGCCCAGCGCCCTCAGCCGCCATCCAGAACGTGTTTTCATGGTTCCTCTCCGCACCCGCCGCACCCCCTGGCGCGGACCTGATGCGCATCGTCGCCGCTTGCGGGCAAGCAGGTACCTCCCAAACGGGGAGAATGCCTCGGGCCTACGGCCGAACCAGGGTCCAGCCTTCCTCGCTGCGCTGCAACAGGTGCGCCACGCCGGTTTGTACCATCTCCACCCCTTCTATCAGCGGCGGGCGCTTGCCCTCGTTGCGCTCCATGGTGTCGAGGGTGTTGCCGCAGGCCTGGAAGATGACGTTCACCATGCTCTGCTGGAAGCTCGTCATGCGCTGCTTCACCGGCGAGGTGTCGGCGCGCAGCATGTGCAGCCCGCCGGCGAAGGCGACGATCTCGATCTCGACCAGCTCGCCGATCCCGCTGTAGTGGCGCGAGACGTTGGCGGCGATATCGAGCGCGCTGCTCATCTTCGCCTCGTTGTCCTCGCTGATGTAGAGCACCAGCCGGTGGATGCCGTCCTCGGGCGCCTGGGCGGTCGCCGGCGAGGCGAGGCCGGCCACGAGCACGAGAAGCAAGCTGCTCAGCAGACGCATCGCGATTCCTTCCTCCTGCGCCAGCGCGCGGCCGGTCTAGTCGACCGCGCCTGCACCCTCCCCATCATCGTCACTGTCGGGGGTCACGTCCAGCACCCGGGCGCGCTGGGTGATCTTCACCGGGCCGGGCTTGCAGTCGGTCATGCAGGGCTCGGCCTTCCGCGCGTAGTGTGCCTCCCGCGCGCGGTCGTCCTCGATGAAGCCCGCCTCGTTCGGCAAGTGGATCGAGGTGAAGTTTTCCTGCGACAGCTCGAACTCCTCGTCGGTGACGACGTCGTTCAGGTAGAGCAGGTAGGCGGTGACGGCATAGACCTCGTCATCGCTCAGCGAGCGGGCGTCGCCGAACGGCATGGAGCGGCGCACGTAGTCGTAGACCGTGGAGAGATAGGGCCAGTAGGAGCCGATGGTCTTCACCGGCCGCTCGGCGTTCAGGGTATCGTAGCCGCCGGCGAGCACCGGCCAGCGGTCGCGGCCCTCACCGAAGTCGCCGTGACAGACGGCGCAGGCCTCGGTGAAGATCACCTCACCCTCGGCAACCGTCCCGCTCCCCGCCGGCAGCCCGGCCCCGTCCGGGCGGACGTCGATGTCCCAGGCGGCTACCTCCTCCGGCGTGGCGGCACGGCCGAGATGGAAGATGCCGTGCTCCGGCAGCGGCGCGGCCTCGGCAGGTACCGCCGTCGCGGCCTGCGGGGTCGCTGCGGCAGGCGTGGCAGCCGCAGCCGGCGGCGCCGCTGTCGAAGAGCCGTCTGCCGAGAAGGCGTTCAGGTAGGCAATGACATCGGCACGCTCCGCCTCCTTGCGCAGGCCCGCAAAGCTCATCCGGTTGCCCTTGATGTAGCCCTTGGGATCGGCGAGGTAGGCATCCAGCGCCGCCGCGGACCACACCAGTCCGCCCGCGCCGGCCGCCGCCATCGCCTTGGAGTACTTGAAGCCCTCCACCGTGCCGGCGGCGCGCCCGACGACGCCGTTGAGTTGCGGACCCACCTTGTTCTTGGCGTCCTCGCCTACGGCATGGCAGGCCGTGCAGCGCTTGAAGACCTGCTCGCCGCTGGCGGCATCGCCCGCAGCCGAGGCCGCCGAGGGCAGCGCCAGCGCCAGGGCGGCGGCCGCAACGAATTCAAGAAACTTCGACATTCTCAACCACCCCATCCGCTTTCACGTACCAGGTCTGGATACCGTTGTTGTGATAGATCGAGTTCTCGCCCCGGGCGGCGCGCAGCGCGTCTTTCGTCGGTTGCACGAAGCCGGCCTCGTCGATGGCGCGCGACTGCAGCAGCAGTTCCGACCCGTCCCAGTCGATGTCCAGATAGAAGCGGTGCAGCGCCTTCGGCAGGCTCGGCCCGTCGAGGCGCGCCGTGCGCCAGTTGCGCCCGCCGTCGATGCTGACGTCCACGCGCCTGACGGTGCCGTTGCCGGACCAGGCCAGGCCGCTGATCACCAGCGCGCCGCGCCCGTGGGTCACCGGCGCCTGCGGGCTGGGGCTGGTGATGACCGACTTCACGTCCATCAGCCAGGTGAAGCGCCGCGCCTTGCCGTTGGCCAGCAGGTCGGTGTACTTCGAGGTCTCCTCGCGGTGGTGCCAGGCCCTGTCGCCAACCTCCAGCCGGCGCAGCCACTTCACCCACATGTTGCCCTCCCAGCCGGGCACCACGAGGCGCAGCGGATAGCCCTGCTCCGGGCGCAGCGCCTCGCCGTTCATGGCGAAAGCGACCATGCAGTCGTCGAGCGCCTTTTCCATGGGGATCGAGCGGGTCATCGCCGCGGCGTCGGCGCCCTCCGCCAGCAGCCACTTGCCGCTGGGCTTCACGCCGGCCTCGTCCAGCAGCGTGCGAAGGCGCACGCCGGTATAGACCACGCAGTGCACCATGCCGTGGGTGAACTGGCAGCCGTTGAGCTGCGCGCCGCGCCACTCCATGCCGGAGTTGGCCGCGCACTCCAGGAAGTAGACTCTGTTCTCGCGCGGGAAGCGCTTGATGTCCGCCATGGTGAAGACCAGCGGCGTGTCGACGAGACCAGAGATCATCAGGCGGTGCCTGGCGGGATCGACTTCGGCGACACCGGCATGGTGCCGCTCGAAGCAGAGCCCGTTCGGCGTGATGATGCCGTCAAGCTCGTGCAGCGGCGTGAAGTTCACCGAGGACACCGGATCGGCCGTCAGCCAGGGCACGTTGCGCCTGACGACCTGCGCCTCGAAGGGCGACGGCGTGCCGTAAGGGCTCGCGTCGACGCCGTCGCCGAGGAAGCGGTTCCAGTCCTGCAGCTCGGTGATCGCGGGAGCGCCTGCCGCCGCCGCGGGCCGCCCGGCGAGG
>DATCXZ010000118.1:0-3305 GCA_036570545.1 Kiloniellaceae bacterium | reverse complement strand
GAGCGCGCGCGCGTGCTGCCGGTGGTGGCGGCCCTCGCCGAGGCCGGCGCCATCGTCTCCATCGACACCCGCCACGCCGCGATCATGCGCGAGGCGGTGGCCGCGGGTGCCGCCATCGTGAACGACGTGACGGCGCTGGAGGGCGACCCGGAGAGCCTCGCCGTTGCCGCCGAGATCGGCGCGCCGGTGATCCTCATGCACATGCAGGGCGAGCCGCAGACCATGCAGGCCAACCCGACCTACGAGTCCGCCGCGCTCGACATCTATCGCTACCTCGCCGGACGGGTCGAGGCCTGTGTGGCGGCCGGCATCGACCCTGCGCGGGTGGTGGTCGACCCGGGGATCGGCTTCGGCAAGACCCTCGCCCACAACCTGCAGCTCCTGGAACAGCTTGCGCTGTTCCAGGGCCTCGGCTGTGCGGTGCTGCTGGGCGCCAGCCGCAAGGGGTTCATCGGCAAGGTCTGGCCGCAGGCGGCGACGCCGAAGCAGCGCCTTCCCGGCTCGCTGGCGGCTGCCCTCGTCGGCCTGCAGCGCGGCGTGCAGATCGTGCGCGTTCACGACGTGGCGGAGACCTGCCAGGCGGTCGCGCTCTGGCAAGCGGCCACCGCCTCGCCGTCGCCGGCCGAGGATTTCGCCAGGCCGGCGGACGGTGCGCGTGGCGCTCCGCATTAGCGCGGCGCCCGATATAAGGAACTGGGGTATAAGAAGCGGGGTATAAGGAAGCGGTGGCGGCCTCAACCAGGATCTTAAGATGACTCGCAAGCTATTCGGAACCGATGGCATCCGCGGCACCGCCAACCGGGAGCCGATCACCGCCGAGACCGCCCTGGCGGTGGCCAAGGCGGCGGGGCGGCAGTTCCTGCGCGGCGACTACCGCCACACCGTGGTGATCGGCAAGGACACCCGCCTCTCGGGCTACATGCTGGAGCCGGCCATGGCCGCAGGCTTCGTCTCGGTCGGCATGGACGTGGTGCTGCTGGGGCCGCTGCCGACGCCCGCGATCGGCATGCTGACGCGCTCCCTGCGCGCCGACCTCGGCGTCATGATCTCCGCTTCTCATAACCCTTATGAGGATAACGGCATCAAGCTGTTCGGGCCGGACGGCTTCAAGCTGTCGGACGAGGTGGAGCTCGAGATCGAGCAGCGTATCGACAGTGGCGCCGGCGCTGTCGTGCCATCTCATCAGCTCGGTCGTGCGCAGCGCCTCGAGGAGAGCGGCCACGGCCGCTACATCGAGTTCGTGAAGAGCAGCTTCCCGCGCGGCCTGCGCCTGGACGGGCTCAAGGTGGTGATCGACTGCGCCAACGGCGCTGCCTACCACGTGGCGCCGAGGGTGCTCTACGAGCTGGGCGCCGAGGTGGTGCCGATCGGTGTCTACCCGGACGGCTTCAACATCAACCAGCGCTGCGGCGCCACCGATCCAGCGCGCATGCAGGAAGCGGTGGTGACCCACGGCGCCGACTTCGGCATCGCGCTGGATGGCGATGCCGACCGCGCCATCCTCGCGTGCGAGAAGGGCAAGGTGGTGGACGGCGACCAGGTGATGGCGCTGGTCGGCCGTTCGTGGCTGTTGGAGGGCCGGCTGCAGGGCGGCGCGGTGGTCGCCACGGTAATGTCGAACCTCGGCCTCGAGCGCTATCTCAACGACCTCGGCTGCGGTTTGGTGCGCACGCCGGTCGGCGACCGTTACGTGGTGGAGCGCATGCGCGAGGGCGGCTACAACGTCGGCGGCGAGCAGTCCGGCCACATCGTGCTGTCGGACTTCGCCACCACCGGCGACGGCCTCATCGCCGCGCTGCAGGTGCTGGCTGTGGTGGTGCAGGCGGGCAAGCCCGCGAGCGAGGTGACCCGCCTCTTCGATCCGTTCCCGCAGCTCCTGCGCAACGTGCGCTTCAACGGCGGCGCGCCGCTGGACGACGCCGCGGTGCAGGCGGCGATCCGCGACGGCGAGAGCCGCCTCGGCAGCGGCGGCCGCCTGGTGATCCGCAAGTCGGGCACCGAGCGGGTGATCCGCGTCATGGCCGAAGGCGAGGACGAGACCCTGGTCGACCAGGTGGTCGGCGCCATCTGCCAGTCCATCGAGCACTGGTCAGGCGCACGGCCCACCGGCTGACGTCCCCTCAATCCTCGTCCTGCTTCCAGGGACCAGTCGCAGCCTCACACCACGCCGCTGAAGGCGTAGGTCGGCCCTTCGTGGAGCTGCTCGACAAGCACGGCGAGGCCGCGGCGTAGTGTCTCGCGGTCGCGCGGCGGGCCGAAGCAGACGCGCACGGCGGGTGCGCTCTCGCGCCGGCCGACCATGAAGGGATCGCTCGGGGTCACCAGCACGCCACGGCGCTCGGCCTGGGCCGCGAACTCCGAGGAGCGCCAGGGCTCCGGCAGGCGCAGCCACAGGAAGTTGGCGCCCGCCGAGCAGTCGAAGTCCCAGCCGGCGAAGCTTTCGCGCGCGATCTTGCTGCGCGCTTCCGCCTCGCGCTTGCGGCCTTCCGCCACCTGCCGCGCGACGCCACTGCGGATCAGCTCGGCGGCGATCTCGGCGGTCAGCGGGCAGGCCATCCAGCAGGTGCTGTGCACGGCGCTGCCGACGCGGCCGAGCGCGCGCTCCGGCGCCACGATGTAGCCGGTGCGCAGGCCGGGCGACACCGTCTTCGAGACGCCGGCGATGTAGAAGCCGAGCTCCCGCGCGTGCGCGGCGATGGGGACCGGCTCGCTGCCGTCGAGCTGGCCGAAGGTGTCGTCCTCGATAATCGCCACCTCGTAGCGCCGGGCGAGGGTGGCGAGCTCGCGGCGGCGTGCCTCCGGCATGGTGAGGCTCGTCGGGTTGTGCTGGTTGGGACAGAGGTAGGCCGCCTTCACGTCGTGCGTGCGGCAGGCCTCCTCGAAGGCGTCCGGCAGCGGGCCGTCGGCATCGCGCGCCAGGCCGTCGAGGCGCAGCCCCAGCATGCGCGCGAGGCTGCGCACGCCGGGATAGGTCAGCGAGTCGGAGACGATGTGCTCGCCGGGCCGCGTCACCGCCGCCAGCGCGACGAGCACGCCGTGATGGGCCCCGGCAGTAACGGCCATCTGCTCGGCGCTCACCTCGAAGCCCTCGCGGCTGAGCCAGAAGGCGCCGGCCTCGCGGTGCTCGGGCAGGCCGCGCTGCGGCTGGTAGCTCATCATCTCCATGGCGCGCGGTCCAGCGGCGACGCGGGCCAACACCTCGGCGATCGCCGCCTCCTCGGCGCAGGGCATCGGCGGCGCCGAGCGCAGGTGGATGGTGCCGGGCGGCGCGTCGTGCCAGCGGTGGAGCTGGTCGGCCATCGCCG
>DATCXZ010000117.1:0-2818 GCA_036570545.1 Kiloniellaceae bacterium | reverse complement strand
GGCGTCTCCTCCGGCACCTTGAGCCCGGCCAGCTGGCGGATGGCCGGGAAGGCGAGGCGGCGCGGCGCCGGCGGCGTGAGGCGCAGCAGCAGCCAGAGCACCGGCAGTCCCGCCAGCGCGAGCAGCAGCCAGGGCTGGGCGAAGGCGAGCAGCCCGAGGTTCAGCATGGCACGGCCTGGGAAAGCTGGGTGTAGAGCCGCAGCAGCGCCGCCTGCGGCGGCTGGTCGGTGCGATGGAAGTCGCAGGTCCAGCCGAGCGCGCGGCAGATGTCGCGCAGACCCTCGCGCTGCGCCTGCAGGCGGCGGCCGTAGGCGCCACGCACCGCCTCGACGCGCGAAACCAGCCACGACGGCTCCTGCTCCAGGCCATCGAAGCGCACGCGGCCATCATAGGGCAGGCTCTCCTCGGCCGGGTCGAGCACCTGCAGCAGGGCGCCGCGCTGACCACCCTGGCCGTAGTAGCGCAGGGCGCGGTCGATATCCTCGAGCGGCGACAGGAAGTCGCTGACGAAGACGAGCTGCGCGCTGCGTGGCAGCGGCAACGCCGGCGGCAGGTTGTCGGCGGCCGGCTGCCCGGCCTGCACCAGGGTGGCGATCTTGGTGAGGGTGGCGCGGCTGGCCGAGGGCCGCAGACCGGAGCCAAGCAGCGCGACGTGCTCGCCGCCGCGCATCAGCAGCACTGTCAGCGCCAGCGCCAGCAGGTCGGCGCGCTCGCGCTTGCTCTGGTGATTGCGGTCGGAGGTCCAGCCCATCGAGGCCGAGGTGTCGCGCCACAGCCACACCGATTGGGCGGCCTCCCACTCCATCTGGCGCACGAACACCATGTCGGACTTGGCCGACTGTCGCCAGTCGATCGACTGCGGCTGGTCGCCGAAATCATAGTGGCGGTACTGCCAGAAGGTCTCGCCCTGGCCGACCCGGCGGCGGCCGTGCACGCCTTGCGCCACGGTGGCGGCGACCCGCTCGGCAGCCACCAGCAGCGGCGGCAGCGTGGCCGCCAGTTGCTCGGCGCGATGCCGCAGCGGAAGGGGCGTCGTCATCGGCGGGTGGGACTCCCCGCGGCAGTCATTGGTACGGCGCGGTCAGGTGGGCGATGATGTGGTCGAGCGTGACGCCGTCGGCGCGCGCCGCGAAGCTGAGCGCCATGCGATGCTTCAACACCGGGTGCGCCAGAGCCAGTACGTCCTCGATCGAGGGCGCGAGGCGGCCGTCGATCAGCGCGCGGGCACGCACTGCCAGCATCAGGGCCTGACTGGCGCGCGGCCCCGGGCCCCAGGCGACCTGGCTGCGCACCTCCTCCAGCTCGCTCGACTCCGGCCGGCCGTTGCGCACGATGGCGAGGATGGTTTCCACCACGCTCTCGCCGACCGGCACGCGGCGCACGAGCTGCTGCACCTGCATCAGCTCCTCGGCGGTCATCACGGCGTGGGCCTCGCTCTGCTGCACGCCGGTGGTCTCGATCAGCATCTGCCGCTCGGCCGTGATGTCCGGATAGCCGACGTCGATCTCCATGAGGAAGCGGTCGAGCTGAGCCTCCGGCAGAGGATAGGTGCCTTCCTGCTCCAGCGGGTTCTGCGTCGCCAGCACATGGAAGGGCGTCGGCAGCACGTGCGACTGGCCCGACACCGTGACGCGGCGCTCCTGCATCGCCTGCAGCAGAGCCGACTGGGTGCGCGGGCTGGCGCGGTTGATCTCGTCGGCCATCAGGAGCTGGCAGAACACCGGACCGGGAATGAAGCGAAAGGAGCGGCGGCCGCTCTCGTTCTCCTCCAGCACCTCGGAGCCGAGAATGTCGGCCGGCATGAGGTCCGGCGTGCACTGCACGCGCTTGTCCTCGAGGCCGAACACCGTGCCGAGGGTCTCGACCAGGCGGGTCTTGGCGAGGCCCGGCACGCCGATGAGCAGGCCATGGCCGCCGGACAGCAGGGTGATCAGGGTTTGATCGACCACCGCCTGTTGGCCGAAGATGACACGGCCGATAGACTGGCGCACGAGGCCGAGCTTGTGGCCCAGATCGTCGATCTGTTCAGCGAGCCTGGCGTCGGCGGCGTCATCGGCAGTTAAGGTGGGGGTGGTCACGGGACAGCATCTCCCAGCTATTTCAGGGCCGGTGGGCTATCGTCCGCTGGCGGCCGCAACCTACCGCACGAGTCTGCTACCGAGCAAAACCGACTATAAAGATATGTCTTCCAATGCCCGCTGACCAGCCGCCACGACAGAGAGTCGAACTTTCGGCCGATGCCGCCAATACTTACGACATTCGCATCGCCCGTGACGGGACCTGGTTCCACGAAGGCGCCCCGATCGGCCGTAAAGCGCTGGTGAAGCTATTTGCCTCGGTATTGTGGCGAGACGATGGCGGCTACTGGCTGCGCACGCCGGCCGAGCAGGGCCGTATTGAGGTAGAAGACGCTCCCTTTACCGCGGTTGAACTTTCCGTGAAGGGCGAGGGCCGCGACCAGGTGCTTGCCTTTCGCACCAATCTCGACGAATGGGTGGAAGCCGGACCCGCTCACCCTCTACGGATGGTTGAGCACCCTCCAAACGGCGATCCTACTCCCTACATCGAGGTAAGGGACCGGCTCGAGGCGCTGGTGCTGCGCCCGGTCTACTACGAGCTGGCCGAGCTGGCGATGCCGGCGCCGCAGAGCGGCCCGGGCCCGGCTGGCTGCCTTGGGGTATGGAGCCATGATGCGTTCTTTGTTTTGGGACCCGCGCAGTGATGCGGGGGCGATAATGCGGGATCGAGGAGCATGAACTGGCGCGCCGACGAGTTGCTGACCCGGCTGGCCGGGCTGCCGGCGCCGGGCGCCCGAAGC
>DATCXZ010000116.1:0-1993 GCA_036570545.1 Kiloniellaceae bacterium | reverse complement strand
GCCCAACGCCGGCTGGCAGGAGGCGGCGCTCGCCGGCGCCCTCGGACTCGCGCTGGCCGGCCCGCGCCAATACGGCGGCCAGGTGGTGGAGGACCACTGGATGGGCGACGGCCGCCGCGATGCGACAGCCGATGATCTCGCCCGCGTGCTCGACCTCTATCTTACCGCCGGGGCGGTCCTCTTCGCGGGAATCATCGCGGCGCTGCTGCTCGCCTGAGCTTCAGTCCGGCTGCTTCAGCACCAGCGGCAGGCCGGCGGCGATGAAGACCACCGACTGCGCCGCCGCCGCCACCGCCTGGTTCAGCCGCCCTGCCGCGTCGCGAAAGTGCCGCGCCAGGGCGTTGTCCGGCACGATGCCCAGCCCGACCTCGTTGGCGACGAAGATCACCGGCCCGCGCAGCCGCGGCAGCGCGGCGACCAACTGCTCACACTGATTCTCCACATCAAGATCGGCGAGCAATACATTGGAAAGCCAAAGTGTTAGGCAATCGACCAACACCGCAGCGCCGGGCTCCGCGGCCTTCCCCAGCGCCTCGGCCAGCGCCAGCGGCTCTTCATGCGTGCGCCAGCGGCCGCCGCGCCGCTGGCGATGCAGCGCGATGCGCTCGGCCATCTCCGCATCGCCGGCGGCCGCCGTCGCGAGGTAGAGGCAGGGGCCGGCCTGGCTCTCGGCCAGGCGCTCGGCATAGGTGGACTTGCCGGATCGGGCGCCGCCCAGGACGAGGGTGACGGGCGGCAGCTTTGAGGTGGTCATGGTCTTGCGGCTGGGGCAGGAATTGGCGAGAGTGGCGGCGGTCGCGGCAGTGTGCGGCCGAGTGCCGGACCTGTCCATATCTACTGGCCAATCTCCTGGCCCAGAATTCTACTGGTCCGGAATCGAGGCGGCGCAGTAGTCCTATGGACATCGTCAGCCCCCGCCGCGGGGCGGTTGCCGGGATGACAAAAAGATGCAAGGACGGTGTCCCAAGGGCCCGTCGAACAGGGGGCGTTTCAATGATGCGTTTTGGTGAGCGGCGTCGGGTTGCAACCGCTGTCGTTGCCGCAGCCGCAGCGCTGCTGCTGCCGGCCGCCGCGGCTGCGCAGGATGCCGGGCCGGTCACGGCCGGCGTGACCTTCTTCACCGGGCCGAACTTCACCGGCAGCTCCAAGACGCTGACGCTCGAGCCGGACCAGCCCTATGCCGCCATCCCCTACGTCGGGAACGAGCTGAACGAAAAGATCGCCTCGCTGCGCGTCGATCCGCAGGTCGGCGTCATCCTGTTCCAGCGCCCCTACTTCGCCAGCCGCGACGACTCCTGCGGCCCCAACATCGGCACCCATGAGAACCCCGACGCCTGGTGGCTCGGCCGGACCGCGGACCTCGCGCCGCCGGCTGCCGGCTCGGACCGCGCCTACGAAGCATCAGAGACCGCGGACGACGACTACTCCTCGGCCATCGCCTACCGGCGCGAACTCGGGCCGCCGCCGGGCTTCCTGCTGCTGGAGCGGCGCAGCTACTACAACCGGAGCTGCGAGCGCTCGTCCGACCAGAGCTACTTCAACCGCCTTTTCGTGCCGGTTCCCAACCCGCCGCAGCGCGAGGCCTGCACCGACCTCGCGACGCCTGCAAGCGCGCGGGGCGCCGGCAGCGACGCGCCGCAGTTCACGCGCATCAGCGAGGCCTACGCCCTGCTGCCGCAGGCCTTCGGCAGCCGCTACCAGGGCATCGACCACCGCTTCGTCCTGACCCTCTTCGACGGCCCGGGCTGCAGCGGCACCTCCCTCACCCTGACGAGCCAAGAGAACGGCCGCCCCGGCGCCTACCGGCTGTCGGCCTACCACTTCGACCGGCGGGTCCAGTCGGTGTCGATCCGCTACCAGCGCGGGCCGCTCGACCCTTATCTTTCCGACGCCGCAGCGCCGGCCGCGGCCACGCTGACGCCGGCTCCCCTGCCCGCACCCGCAGCAGCGCCAAGCCAGACCATGAATGCGGCACCTGTTCCCAGCACCGGCC
>DATCXZ010000115.1:0-6364 GCA_036570545.1 Kiloniellaceae bacterium | reverse complement strand
GAGGGCGCGCAGCTCCTGCTCATCGCGCGCACCGTCGGCGCGCTCGAGGAGTTGGACGACGCCATCCGCGCCGCCGGCGGCAGCCAGCCGGTGCTCATTCCGCACGACCTGCGCGACTTCGACGGCCTCGACCGCCTCGGTGCCTCGGTCAACGAGCGCTACGGCCGGCTGGACATCCTGGTCGGCAACGCCGGCATCCTCGGGCCCCTGACGCCGGTCGGCCACATCAAGCCGGCGATCTGGCAGGAGGTCATGGACGTGAACGTGACCGCCAACTACCGCCTGCTCCGCAGCCTCGATCCGCTGCTGCGCCGCTCCGATGCCGGGCGCGCGGTCTTTGTCACCTCCGGCGCCGCGGCCGCCGCGGAGGCCTACTGGGGCCCCTACGCCGTCTCCAAGGCCGCCCTCGAGATGTTGGTGAAGACCTACGCGGCAGAGATCACCAAGACCGCGGTGAAGGCCAACCTGCTGTCGCCGGGGCCGATCCGCACCATGATGCGCGCGGCCGCCTTTCCCGGCGAGGACCCCATGACCCTGCGCACACCGGACGACATCGCCGACCTCTTTGTCGAGCTCGCCGCGCCGGACTGCACGAAGAACGGCGCCGTGGTCGAAGCGCGCTAGCGCGGGCGCCGGCCAGATGGAGTCCGAACCGACCTCCCTCATTCTCATCGGTGTCCTGGCCAGCCTCGGCGCCGGCCTCGCCACCACCCTGGGCGCGCTGCCTGCCCTTCTGCTGCGCGACATCTCCGAGCAGACGCAGGACGTGCTGCTGGGCTTCGCCGCCGGCGTCATGCTGGCGGCGGCCTTCTTCTCGCTCATCCTGCCGGGTCTCGAGGCCGCCGAGGCGCAGGGCGCCGGCGAAGTGGGCGCCGTCACCATCGTCATTTCCGGCATCCTGCTCGGCGCTGCCGGCCTCTGGCTGGTCCACCGCTACACCCCGCACGAGCACTTCGTCAGCGGGCCGGAAGGCCCGTCTACGGCACAGTTCCGCCGCATCTGGCTGTTCGTCATCGCCATCACGCTGCACAACTTTCCGGAAGGCCTCGCGGTCGGCGTCGGCTTCGGCGACGGCGACATCGGCAACGGCACCGCGCTGGCCATCGGCATCGGCCTGCAGAACATGCCCGAGGGCCTCGCCGTGGCGCTCGCCCTGCTGACGCTGCGCTACAGCCCGGTGCAGGCGGTGCTGGTCGCCTCGCTGACCGGCCTGGTCGAGCCGCTGGGCGGCATCGTCGGCGTCGCCGCCGTCACCATCGCCGCCCCCCTGCTGCCCTGGGGCCTCGCCTTTGCCGCCGGCGCGATGATCTTCGTCATCAGCGACGAGATCATCCCGGAGACCCACCGCAAGGGCCACGAGACCCACGGCACCGCCGGCCTCATGGTCGGCCTCGTCGTCATGATGTTCCTCGACGTGGTGCTGGGGTAAGGGCCGTGGTCGATGGCTTTTCTTAGGTACCGCCATGCGCGCCGCCGCCTTTCCCGGCGCGGCCCCCATGACCCTTCGCGGGTACGGTAGGCTGCGCTCCGCAGGCGGCAGACGTCAGCCCGCCACCTCTGCCGTCGTCTCCACGCCCGGCGCTGTCGGCCCCTTCGGCAGGCTCCGGGATTTTTCCGCGCCCCCGCCCAGCAGATCGCGGAACCGGGTGATCGCCTGGTCGATCTGCTCGACCTCGGCCGTGAGGCAGCTCCGGTAGCGGGTCAGGTCCTGCACGTGGTCTTCGACCGCCCTGCGGCAACGGTCTTCGGGCACATAGCTGTCGCTGAGGCTGCCGTCTTCCGCGCAGTAGGGCGTGATCGGCTTCGAGCAGAAGGCGAAGGCCGAGCCGCTTGCGGCAAGACTGGCGGCCGTCAGGGTGCAGATCATGAATGCTCTGGTCAGGGGCACGACGGTTCCGCCTTTCACAGTGAGTCTTCTCCTCGCTATCCGGTCCTCGCTATCCGGTCCTCGCTATCCGGGCGCTCGGGCCGGAGCCTCCGGAAGAGTTCCTGGGTCACCGGGACAGTAGCACATGACGGCCTCGCCACGGTCAACGCCCTGAACGCCGCCGCGGCGCCGCGCCCTCCTCCCCCCGTCTCCGCGGACCAGCGAGCGCCCCGCTCATTCAGTGAGGTGCGGGTCCGGAATGAGGTTAGGGGGAGAGGTTAGGCACCAGGCGGCACCTGGGACCTTCAGCACGATCCCGAGGGTGACGAGGGGAGAGGACGCAAGGGCGATGCGCCTGCTCATCTCGTGTCCATCGGCCGGCTAAAAGGCCGGCTAAAAGATTGCGGCCCCGCCCGAAGCCGTGAGCGGCCGCGGGCGGGGCGACGGCATATCCTTTAGCTCGCGCTCTCGACTGCTGTGGTCGACACCGCCCCCCCAGGGGCCTTCATCTCGACCAGCAGGTCGGCGCAGGCTTCCGCCGCTTCGTTCAAGGGCTCGTCGAAGCCCGTGAAGGTCGTCCAGCCGCCGTCCTCGATAAAGGTGTCGCGGCTCCAGGAGCTTTCCTCCTTCAGCGCGGCGAGTTGCACCGCCACATCGGGCTCGCTCATGAAGCGCTCGACACAGATCGAGCTGGCCAGTTCTGTCCGCGACTCCTCGGCCGCGTTGTCGGCCAAGGCTCGTGCGCCGCCGGCCGTGTACCAGCCGAAGACGGCAAAGCCGACGACGAGCGTCGCAACGATGCCGCCGGCGAAGCTCCAGAAGGCGAAGCCCTTCGACGGCTGAAATTCCTTCCAGCGTTCTGCCATGGATGCCATGGGTACTCTCCCTATTCTCGTGTCATGGATCGGCGACTTCCCACTCGCCTCGATAGCCTCGCGGCCTGGGCCAACTCCTTCTTATGGAAGCTTCCCGTCCCTGTGACCAAAAAGGGCTGTTGGGGAGCCTAGGCCTGCACGAGCCTGTGTCAAGGCAGAAGCCAATAATTCCATCCACTTCACGGGTATTAGAGGAAAAATAGCCAGGAACCAAATAAGTCCAGGCAGAGTATTCGCGCGAGTCGGGCATTCGGATCATTATTGCTTCTGATTCCGCGCCGACGCTTATTCCATGAAACAATAGACGCGTCGCCTTCCTGAGCGAGCCTTTAGCCTGCCGGCCCCGTGTTGCGGCGAGCCGGGCGCGCGCGCCGGCCGGACGCTACCGCTTCTTCTTCCTTCCCGCGTAGGGATTGTCACCCTTGCGGAAGTGGATGCGGATCGGCGTGCCGGGCAGGCCGAAGGCGTCGCGCAGGCCGTTCTCCAGGTAGCGCAGGTAGGAGGTCGGCAGATCTTCCGGCTTGGAGCAGAAGATGGCGAAGGTCGGCGGTCGGGTCTTGGCCTGCGTGATGTACTTGAGGCGGATCGGCCGGCCGCTCGAGGCCGGCGGCGGGTGCGCGGCGGTCGCCGCGTCGAGCCAGCGGTTGAGGTCGGCGGTCGGCACGCGACGCTTCCACACCTCATAGGCGCTAAGTACCGCCTTCATCAGCGCCTCGACGTTGCGGCCCTGCAGCGCCGACAGAGTGACGACCGGAAGGCCGCGCGTCTGCGGCAGCGAGCGTTCGAGGCGGTCGCGGATTGCCGCCAGCCTGGCCTCGCGGTCGCGGCAGGCATCCCATTTGTTGACGCCGATGACCAGCGCGCGGCCCTCGTCCACCACCATGCGCGCGATGGTGAGGTCCTGCTTCTCCAGCCCCTCCTCCACGTCGAGCAGCAGCACCACCACCTGGGCGAAGCGGATCGAGCGTAGGGCGTCCTGGGTCGAGAGGCGCTCCAGCTTCTCGACGACCCGCGCCTTGCGGCGCAGCCCGGCGGTGTCGACGAGACGCAGGGCCCGGCCTTTGAACGTCCAGTCGACGGCAATGGAATCGCGGGTGATGCCGGCTTCGGGCCCGGTCAGCAGGCGCTCCTCGCCCAGCAGCTTGTTCACCAGGGTCGACTTGCCGACGTTGGGCCGTCCGACGATGGCGAGCTGCAGCACGCGCTCGCTCTCCGCCGCTTCCTCCTCGGCTTCGGCATCCACCTCGGTGGCCGGCACCTCGACGGCATCCGTGAAGGAATCTGGGGCCGCCCGCTCGGCCGCCACCGCGTTGATGACGTCGTAGAGATCGCTCATGCCGAGGCCGTGCTCGGCGGAGATCGGGATCGCCTGGCCCAGCCCCAGCGCATAGGCTTCGCCGAGCCCGGCTTCCGCTGCGCGGCCCTCGCACTTGTTGGCGACCAGGGCGACCGCCTTGCCGCTGCGACGCAGCCAGTTGGCGAAGTGCTCGTCGAGCGGCGTGATGCCGGCGCGCGCGTCGAACAGCAGCAGCGCCAGGTCGGCCTCGCCAAGCGCTTTCTCGGTCTGCTGGCGCATGCGTGCCTCGAGGCTGGCGTCGAAGCGCTCCTCCAGGCCCGCGGTGTCCACCACGCGGAACTCGAGCCCGAAGAGATTGGCCTCGCCCTCGCGGCGGTCGCGTGTCACCCCCGGCTCGTCGTCGACCAGCGCCAGACGCTGCCCGACCAGCCGGTTGAACAGGGTAGACTTGCCGACATTGGGGCGGCCGATGATGGCGACGGTGATGGTCATGGTGATGATATCGGGCCGTGCAACTGACGCAGCATGTCGCTGCTACCCCCTCTCCCCAGCGGAGCTAGCGTGTGCACACATCTCTGCCGTTCACTCAGGCCGTCATCCCGGCCAAGCGAGCGGCAGCGAGCGCGAGCCGGGATCCAGGGGCAAGTGCCTGAGCGGTTGCCCTGGACCCTCGGCTCAAGGCCGAGGGTGACGATAACAGTTGGTGGCACGGCTGGTGCGATCACTGCGAACGATTTGTGCACACGTTAGCCCCAGCGGGGAGAGGGCGATCCACGTCTACCGCATCGCGACCAGTTCGCCGTCGGCGGTCAGCAGGTAGAGGGTGTTGTTCGCCACCACCGGCGGCACCGCGGCGCCCTCGTCCAGCGCGATGAAACCGAGCGGCTTGCCGTCGTAGGGCGATACCGACAGCACCTCGCCGTGCGAGCCGGCGATAATGAGACGGTCGCCCGCCAGCACCGGCCCGAGCCAGCGGATCCGCTCCTCCTGGTCTTCCGGGTCGGCGAAGCGCTGCAGCGGCGTCACCCAGCGGATGCGCCCGTCGTGCCGCAGCAGGCAGACAAGCTGCCCGTCGTTGGTCACCAGGTAGATGAAATCGCCCGCCGCCCACGGCATCTGCACGCCGCCGATCTCCGCCTGCCAGGCCCGCGCGCCCTGGCGCAGGTCGACCGCCAGCATGCGTCCGGCATGGCTGATCGCCAGCACGAGATCGCGGTCGATGACCGGCAGGCCGCGCACCTGGGCGATGTCCGCCAGCGGGTCGAGGCGGCGGATGGCCGCCAGGTTCTCGCTCCAAACGGTGCGGCCGTCGTCGGTCAGCAGCGCCAGCACCTCACCCGAGGAATAGGGCACCACGACGGTGTTGCGCGCGACCGCGGGACTGGCCGAGCCCAGCAGGCCGGCAGTCTCCTGCACGCCCACGTGGTTCCACAGGCGCTCGCCCGTCTCGGTGTTCAGCACCAGCATCTGGTTGTCGAGAGTGATTACGAAGACGCGGCCGTCGCTCACCACCGGCGCGCCGCGCATCGGCGAGGGCGCCTTGTGAATCCACAGCGTCTCGCCGGTCTCGGCATCCAGCGCGAAGATGCGGGCAAAGCCGGTGGACACGAAGATCTTCTCGCCGTCGGAGGCAATGCCGCCGCCGAAGAAGCCGGCATCCTCGTCCTCGTCCTCGACGTCGACCTGCCAGCGACGGGTGCCGTCGGTTGCCGCGAAGGCCGAGACGAGGGAGCGCGAGTCCATGGTGTAGACGGTGTCGCCGACCACGATGGGCTGCGCCAGCAGGTGCGCCACGCTGCCGGTGCCCTCGCCTACGTCGACGCTCCACACCCGGCTTGGGTTGGCGCTGAGCGACAGGTGGTACATGGCATGGGCGGCGCTGCCGCCGGGCTGCGCCCAGTCAGCGTTCACGTAAGGCTCGGGAAGCTGCACCACCAGCTCGGCGAGTTCCGGATCGGCCCTGAGGCCGCGCTCGTAGGCCAGAATGGCGATGCGCTCGCCGGGCAGCGGCGGAGCCTCGGCCTCGCCGAACCAGTCCCCGATCCCGCAGGCGGAAACCGTGAGCAGCAGCGAGGCCGGCAGCAGGAAGCGCTTCAGAACCAGGGGCATCCACGACGACATGGGAAGGATCATCCAGGCAGGGAGGCAAGCAGTTCGGCGGCCCGCGAGCGGCTGCCGGCGGAGGCGGCGGGGTCGTCGGTGATCTGAGTCAGATGCTCGCGCGCCGCTGCCAGGTCGCCCTCGCGCAGCGCCAGCGCCGCCAGCAGCTCCAGCGCGGTGGAGCGGTAGGGCGCTTCCGGCACTGCCAGCGGCCGCAGCTCGCCA
>DATCXZ010000114.1:0-2517 GCA_036570545.1 Kiloniellaceae bacterium | reverse complement strand
GAGGCCGCGCAGGCCGAGGTGGTGGCGGCCATGGAAAGCGTCGAGCGCCTGCTTGGTCGGGCGCCTGCGGCGGCGGGGCTGCCGCGCAAGGCACCCTACATCCTGCGCCCGCCGCAGCCGGGCGACCTCGGCTGGATCGTGCATCGCCACGGCGCGCTCTACGCGCAGGAATACGGCTGGGACGAACGCTTCGAGGCGCTGGTCGCCGGCATTGTCGCCGACTTCGTCGAGAAGTTCGACGCCGCGCGCGAGCGCTGCTGGATCGCGGAGAAAGACGGTGCGGTGGTGGGCTCGGCCTTCGTGGTGCGCCACAGCGACGCGGTCGCCAAGCTGCGCCTGGTCTACGTCGAGCCGACGGCGCGCGGGCTCGGCATCGGCCAGCGCCTGGTCGCCGAGGCGATCGCCTTTGCCCGCGGGCAGGGCTACGGCACGCTTACCCTGTGGACCAACGACATCCTGGTCTCGGCCCGGCGTATCTACGAGGCGGCGGGCTTCAGGCTGGTGAAGGAGGAGAAGCACCACAGCTTCGGCCACGACCTGGTCGGCCAGAACTGGACCCTCGACCTAACCTCATGCTGAGGAGCGCTGAAAGCGCATCGGGCTGCGCACCATGACGGCGGCTATTCCGGATTGATCTGGGTGATCTTGGTGCCTTCGATGGTGACGCCGGCCATGAGGCCCTTCTGGTCGAAGAAGAACACCAGGATATTGTCCTTGGCCGAGGTGGTCGTCAGCGACGCGCCGGCGCCCTCGTCGACCACCACTACGTTCGGCGCCGTGCCGATCTCCCAGCCGTCGCTGTTGTCGAGGTAGCTCAGCGCCTTCTCGTTCATGAAGTAGATCGCGTAGCCGAAGGTCTGGAGGCCCGCCTGCAGACCGAAGGAGGCGGCCGCCGTGCTGTAGTACTGACTGACGGCGTCGTTCTTGAACAGCGCGCCTTCACCGTACTGGCCGCCGATGATGAGGCCGCCCTTCACGATCTTGGGGAACACCAGGATGGCGGCGGCCTCCGGCGCCAGCTTTGCGGCCGCCGGGGAATTCTGCTTCAGCAGCGCCAGGGCATCGCGGGAACTCTTCTCGATGGCTGCCGCCTTCTCGGCGTGGGCCGGCTGGGGCGCGGCGGTGAGCGCGGCGGCGACGACCGCTAGGACTGCCAAAAGCACGGGGAAGCGCTGACGCATCGATCTCTCCTGTCGGATAAGCGAATCCGGGCGCGCCTATTCTATCGCGATCGCGCGCGGCGCAAAGCGCGCAGTCGGGTGCGGCTGCGCGCAGGTGTAGGGAGAAGGCCTATTGCAGCAGGCCTATTGAAGAAGGCCTATTGAAGAAGTCTGGGACCCTTGAGGTCGACCGGGCCGGCCTCCGGCAGCACGCCGAGGCGGCGGGCGACCTCCTGGTAGGCCTCCTCGACGCCGCCCATGTCGCGGCGGAAGCGGTCCTTGTCCAGCTTCTCGTTGGTCGCCACGTCCCACAGGCGGCAGGAGTCCGGGCTGATCTCGTCGGCCAGCACGATGCGCATCTCCTCGTCGTCCCACAGACGGCCGAACTCCAGCTTGAAGTCGACCAGCCTCAGGCCGACGCCGAGGAAGAGGCCGGTGAGGAAATCGTTGGTGCGCAGGGCGTACTGCAGCATCTCGTCGATATCCTGGGTGTTGGCCCAGCCGAAGGCAGTGACGTGCTCCTCGGAGACCATCGGGTCGCCGAGCTCGTCGTTCTTGTAGTAGTACTCGACGATGGAGCGCGGCAGCGGCGCGCCTTCCTCGAGGCCGAGGCGCTTCGACAGCGAGCCGGCGGCGACGTTGCGCACCACCACCTCGATCGGGATGATCTCGACCTCGCGCACGAGCTGCTCGCGCATGTTGAGGCGGCGCACGAAGTGGGTCGGCACGCCGATGCTCTCCAGCCGCGTCATCAGGTACTCGGAGATGCGGTTATTCAGCACGCCCTTGCCGGTGATGACGCCCTTCTTCTTGTTGTTGAAGGCGGTGGCGTCGTCCTTGAAGTACTGGACGATGGTGCCCGGCTCAGGTCCTTCGAAGAGCACCTTGGCCTTGCCTTCGTAGATCTGTCTGCGTCGCATCTTTCGCACCTGAAATCGGGCGCTGCCGGACGGCGGGCTGCACCCTGTTGGAGATCGGCTCCCATGTTCGCAGAACGGCCGTGACGCCTGCGGCGGGCCGCCTCGCTCGGAGGAGGGTCAGTCTATAGCAGGAGAACCAGGGCAAGACAATGACGCCCACTGCTCGGTACAACCTATTGAGATTAAATGAGAATTTTCACCGCCCCGGTGTGTCGGCCAGGGCCTCGACGGGGGCGTAGGCATGGCGGTCCGGGCGGCCCGGGGCGTACAGCCAGACCGGCCGCCAGGGCGTCCCGCCGGGCCCTGCCAGCCCCGGCGCCGGCAGGGCGAGGAGCGAGGAGCAGACGGTCTGAAAGGCGCCGCGCTCGACGGTCATCGCCGCCTCGCTGCCGGGCTCGCTGCGGGCGAGGATGGCCTGCCAGGCGGCCCAATCCCCC
>DATCXZ010000113.1:0-9150 GCA_036570545.1 Kiloniellaceae bacterium | reverse complement strand
CCCCTTCGGCCGCACGCATGGCGACCAGCGCCTGCAGCGCCGCCTCGAGGTCGGCCTGCAGCGCGGCCAGACGCGCCGCCTGGTGCTCCGGCGACTCCTCCTCCTCGACCGCCTCCAGCACGCCGCGCAGGCCAAGAATGCCGTCGAGCCGCGGGGGCGCCGCCTGGGTGCGGGCCTCCAGCTTGGCCATGAGGTCGATGACCTGCTGCAGCAGCGCCTCGTTCACCTGCAATTGCAGCGGCGCGCTGCCGCGCTTCAGCGAGAGGTTCACCTGCACGTTGCCGCGCGCGCAGGCCGCCGTCACGGCGCTTCGCACCAGGGGATCGAGGCTTTCGTAGCCCTGCGGCAGGCGCGCGCGCATGTCGAGGCTGCGGCCGTTGACGCTCTTGATCTCCCAGGTCCAGCTCACCGCGCCATCGCCGCCGTCGCGGCGGGCGAACCCGGTCATGCTGTGGACCGCCTTGCTGCTCTGCGTCACGGTGGTGCCGGATGCCCCTGCTGCTGGTTGTTGCCCTGCCCCCCGGGCGCGGCCCAGTTATACTGGCCCACCCCCATGGCAACAAGGGCGCAGCCGAAGGACGCAACGCATGAAGTCACCGCAATCCATCGTCATCACCGGCGGCTCCAGCGGCATCGGCGAGGCGCTCGCCCTCGCTTATGCGGCCCCCGGCATCTTCCTCGCCCTCACCGGGCGCGATGCCGGGCGTCTCGAGGCAGTGGCCGGCCGCTGTCGGGCCAAGGGCGCCACGGTGGCGACCGGCACCCTCGACGTGCGCGACCCGGTGGCGCTGGCCGATTGGCTCGCCGCGGTCGATCGCGACCATCCCCTCGACCTGGTGATCGCCAACGCCGGCATCTCGGCCGGCACCGGCACCTTCGGCGAGACCGACCGCCAGGCGCGCGACATCCTCGCGGTGAACCTCGACGGCGTGGTGACGACGGTGCTGGCGGCGGCCGCCCTCATGCGGCCGCGCCGCCGCGGCCAGATCGCCATCATGTCGTCGCTGGCCGCCTTCCGCGGCTTTCCCGGCGCCCCCGCCTACTGTGCCTCCAAGGCCGCCGTCAGGATATGGGGCGAGGCGCTGCGCGGCATGCTGGGGCGCGAGGGCATCGAGGTCTCGGTGATCTGTCCCGGCTACGTGAAGAGCCGCATGACTGCGCACAACGACTTCCCCATGCCCCTGCTCATGGAGGCCGGGCGCGCCGCCGCCATCATCTGCCGCGGGCTCGCCGCCAACAAGGCGCGCATCGTCTTCCCGCGCCGGCTCTATGCCGCCGTGTGGCTGCTGGCCCTGCTGCCGCCCGCCTGGACGGACCCGCTGCTCGCCCGCCTGCCGGAGAAGGCCGCCGCCGGAGAACCTCAGACCGGCGCGTAGCCGCACCGCCATCCCCGTTCCCGGCAAGGCAACCGGCCTTCCTAAATATACAGTTCAATTATGTGTTGTATTATAAATTGACAGTTTATCGCCGGAGATATAGCTTCACCTCACAGCGCCATTTTGAGGCTCAGCTTGCGGGGCGCTATATAAATTCCAGCTAAAGCGAGTGGGACAGGTCCCGCCGCTCAAGCCGCGCCGGGACTTTTCTTTTGTCCCCGCTCGGCCTGTCCGGCTCCTCCGCTTCCCAGTCTCTTGCCGAGCCTCGTTTCGAGAACGGCCTCTACGCTTGGAGGTCGTGCAAAGCGAGGAGAGTAACAATGTTGAATCGCCGCACCGTCCTGTCCCTTGCCGCCGCCGCAGTCGCAGCGGCCGGCTTCGCCGCCCTGCCCCACGTCGCCAGCCCTGCCCTCGCCGCCGAAGAGGCGCCCGAGGCCATCGGCATCGACTGGGCCTACTACAATCCCGTCGCCATCCTGCTGAAGAACAAGGGCTGGCTCGAAGAGGAGTTCGCCGCCGACGGCACCGAGATCCGTTGGGTGCTCTCGCTCGGCTCCAACAAGGCGCTCGAGTTCCTGCGCGCCCGTTCGATCGACTTCGGCTCGACGGCCGGCGGCGCCGCCCTGGTCGGCCGTGCCGGCGGGCTGCCGATCAAGTCGATCTATGTCTATTCCAAGCCGGAGTGGACCGCCCTCGTTACCCGCGCGGACAGCGACATCCAGACGGTCGCCGACCTTAAGGGCAAGAGCGTCGCGGTCACCCGCGGCACCGACCCGCACATCTTCCTGCTGCGCGCGCTGAGCCAGGCGGGGCTGACCGAGGACGATATCCAGCCTGTCCTGCTGCAGCATCCCGGCGGCTATCGCGCGCTGCAGAGCGGACAGGTCGACGCCTGGGCAGGTCTCGACCCGCACATGGCGAAGGCCGAGCTGGAGTCGGGCGCGCGGCTGTTCTTCCGCAACGCCGACCTCAACACCTACGGCATCCTGAACGTGCGCGAGTCTTTCGCTGAGGAGTATCCGGAAACCGTCGCGCGCGTGCTGAAGGTCTACGAGCGCGCCCGCCACTTCGCCCTCGAGCATCCGGAGGAGCTGCAGGCCGACCTCGTCAAGGCCGCCAAGGTAGAGCCCGAGGTGGCGGCAAAGCAGCTCGGCGAGCGCACCGACCTCACCAACCCGGAGATCGGCGAGGCGCATCGCGAGACCTTCCTCGCGACCGGTCTCCTCCTGCAGGAGATCGGTGTCATCCGCGAGGATGTCGATGTAACCGCCACAGTGGACGCGCTGATCGACCGCAGCTTCGTGCGCCAGGCGGCGGAGCTGCGCTGATGCTCGCGGACAGCGTCGAACGCCGGGCTGCGCCCGGTCTCGGGGGGACGGCGGCGAAAGCCGCCGTCGTCTCCGCCGCGCGCCTGAAGGGACTGGCCGTCCCGCTCGGGCTGGTCGCAGTGTGGGAGATCGTGGCGCGCACCGGCCTCGTCCCCGCCTACCTGCTGCCGGGGCCCAGCGAGGTCTTCACCGAGATGGCGCTGCTCGTCGAAGGCGGCGAGCTTTGGGAGCACATCGCGGTGACGGTCTGGCGGGTGGCGATCGGCTTTGCCGTCGGCGCCGCGGCGGCGACGGTGCTCGGCGCTCTGACGGGGAGCTCGCGGCTGCTGCGCGAGCTGCTGGACCCCACCTTTCAGGCTTTGAAGGCGGTGCCTTCGCTCGCCTGGGTGCCGCTGTTCATTCTCTGGTTCGGCATCTTCGAGACTTCCAAGGTGATGCTGATCGCTGTCGGCGTGTTCTTCCCGATCTACCTGAACCTCGTCACCGGCATCCTCGGCACCGACCGCAAGCTGGTCGAGGTCGCGCGCATCTGCGGCCTCTCCCGCTTCGACCTGGTGCGGCGCATCCTGGTGCCGGCCACGTTGCCGAGCTACCTGACCGGCCTGCGCTCCGGCCTCGCGCTCGGCTGGATGTTCGTCATCGCCGCCGAGTTGATGGGCGCCAGCCAGGGTCTCGGCTTCCTGATGATCGATGGGCAGATGACCGGCCGTCCCGCCGTCATCATCGGCTCGCTGATTCTCTTCGCGCTGGCAGGCAAGGGTTCCGATGCCCTGATCGAGGCTTTCGCGCGGCGCGCGCTGGCCTGGCAGGACGGCTTCGGCGAGACGCAGGAGGCGCGCAATGCTTGAGATCGCCAATGTCGGCAAGGTGTTCGGCGAGCCCGGCTCGCTCGCCGGCGCCAGCCTTGCCCACCGCGCGCTCGACGGCGTCAACCTCTCCGTCGGCGAGCACGAGATCGTCTCCCTTGTCGGCACCTCGGGCTGTGGCAAGTCCACCCTGCTGCGCATCGTCTCCGGGCTCGATCTGCCGTCCAGCGGGCGGGTCACGGTGGACGGGCACCCGGTCGACGGCCCGACGTCGGAGGTCGGCATGGTGTTCCAGGAGCCGCGCCTGATGCCCTGGCTGACGGTGCGCGAGAACGTGCGCCTCGCGCTTCTCGACCTGCCGCCGGCCGAGCAGGACGCGCGCATCGCCGAAGCGATCGAGGATGTCGGCCTCACCGCCTTCATCGATGCCTTCCCGCGCCAGCTTTCGGGCGGCATGGCGCAGCGCACGGCGATCGCCCGCGCGCTGGTGCGCCGGCCGAGCATCCTCCTGCTCGACGAGCCGTTCAGCGCGCTCGACTCCTTCACGCGGCAGAAGCTGCAGCAGCACCTGCTGGCGCTGTGGGAGCGCGCGCGCTTCACCCTCGTCTTCGTCACCCACGACGTGCTGGAGGCCGTCACCCTGTCCGACCGCGTGATGGTGATGCGCGGCCAGCCGGGCCGCAACCAGCGCGAAATCCGCGTCGACATCCCACGCCCGCGCGCCCGCACCTCGCCCGAGGTGCGCGCGCTGGAGGACGAGATCGTCGCCGCCCTCGACCTGTCCTGAAGGAGTCGCCGATGACCGCGTCCAAGTCCGCCAGCACCACTGCGAAGCCGCCGTCGAACGCCGAGGAGCTGAAGGCAGCCCAGGCGCCGCTGAAGGCGCGCTACCGCGAGACAGCCGACAGCGCTGTCGTGACCTTCCGCGCCGAGGGTCGCCTCGATGAAGGCATCGCCTGCAAGGTCGATACCGGCCGTGCCCTGGTGGAGGCCGGGCTGCATCCGGCGGCCGGCGGAACCGGCACGCAGGCCTGCTCCGGCGACATGCTGCTGGAGGCGCTGGCCGCCTGCACCGGCGTCACTCTGAATGCCGTCGCCACCGCGATCGACTTCAAGCTCGCGGGCGGCCGCGTCATCGTCGAGGGCGATCTCGACTTTCGCGGCACCCTGGGCGTCGACAAGGAAGCGCCGGTTGGCTTCCGCGACATCCGCATCGCCTTCGATCTCGACACCGAGGAGCCACAGGAGCGCATCGACCAGTTGCTGAAGCTGACCGAGCGCTTCTGCGTGGTGCTGCAGACCATCGCCAAGCCGCCGCGCATCTCTGCCTCGCTGCAGCAAAAGGCGGAGTAGCAGGCATCTTCCTCTCTTCATGGAGGAGAGGCCAATCCCTTGCCATCCCAAGTCCGTCGTCCCGGCACTTGTTGCCGGGACCCATCGATCTGGCGACTCGATAATCCGCCGATAGGACGCTTTCGGCGCTCGCGGCTAGCGGGGATGCAAGCATCGTACGACCTCGCCACGCGCTGACGCCAATGGTCCCCGGGGCCAAGCCCCGGGGCGACAGTGGTGTGTGTATCGAATAACGCCTCTCGCAGACTGCTAATTCGTCTGCTTTCGCAGGCTGCGCAGGTGCTTGCGCCACTTCGCGACGTTGGCGTTGTGCTCGGCGAGGGTCTTGGCGAAGGCGTGGCCGCCGTCGCCGGCCGCCACGAAGTAGAAATAGTCGCTCTCGGCCGGCTGCACCGCCGCCTCCAGCGCGGCGCGGCCGGGGTTGGCGATCGGCCCCGGCGGCAGGCCGGCGATCTGGTAGGTGTTGTAGGCCGTCGGCTGCTTCAAGTCCTTGCGGGTCAGCGCGCGGCCCAGCGGCGCCTTGCCCTCGGTGATCCCGTAGACCACAGTGGGATCCGACTGCAGCGGCATTCCCTTGCGCAGGCGATTCACGAACACGCTGGCGACCAGCGCGCGCTCGCTATCGACACCGGTTTCCTTCTCGATGATCGAGGCCAGTGTCAGCACCTCCTCCGGGCTGTCGAGCGGCAGGTCCTCCTGGCGCGCCTGCCACAGCTCGGCCAGCACCGCGTCCATCGACTGCTGCATGCGCTCCAGCACGTCCTCCCGGCTGTCGCCGCGGTGAAAGTGGTAGGTCTCCGGCAGCAGCGCGCCGTCGGGCGGCATCGTCGCAATCTCGCCGGTCAGGGGCTCCGCTGCCGCCAGCAGGGCGACGACCTCCGTGCTGGTCAGGCCTTCGGGCACGGTCAGGCGGTGCACGACCGTGCGACCGCTCGCGATCAGCGCGGCAGCCTCGCGCATCGAGCTTTCGGCCGCAAAGGCGTACTCGCCCGCCTGCAGCGCACGCGCGTCGGCGAAGAGGCGGACGCCCAGCGCGAAGACGGTGGGATTGGAGATCACGCCGGCCGCCGCAAGGTCGTCGGCGATGGCCGAGAGGCCGGCGCCGCGCGGCACGATGACCACCGCCTCACGGTCGAGCGGGCCTGGCGCCTCGAACTGCTGCTTGAGATAGACCCAGAGGCCGCCGGCGATCACCGCCAGCGTGACGGCGGCGATTGCGGTGAGGAACCCCAGTCGCCGCATCACCGCCTGCCGCTATTGCAACTCGGCCAGAACGACACTGGCGTTGGTGCCGCCGAATCCGAAGGAGTTCGACAGTGCGCGGCGCACCGGGCGCTCCTTCGCCGCATGGGGCGTCAGGTCGATGTCGGCACAACTCGGAGAGGGATTGTCGAGGTTGAGGGTCGGCGGCACCACGTTGTCGCGGATCGCCAGGATCGAGAAGATCGCCTCGACCGCGCCCGCCGCGCCCAGCAGGTGGCCGATCGCCGACTTGGTCGACGACATCGACACCTTCTTCACCGCGTCGCCGAACAATCGGCGCACCGCGCCCACCTCGATCTCGTCGCCGAGCGGCGTCGAGGTGCCGTGCGCGTTGATGTAGTCGATGTCGCTCGGGTCGAGGCCGGCGCGCTTCAGCGCCGCCTGCATCGCGCGATAGCCGCCGTTGCCATCCTCCGGCGGCGCCGTGATGTGATGAGCATCGCCGGAGAGGCCGTAGCCGACGACCTCGGCATAGATGGTCGCGCCACGCGCCTTGGCGTGCTCGAGTTCTTCGAGCACCACCACGCCGGCACCCTCGCCCATGACGAAGCCGTCACGGTCGACGTCCCACGGGCGCGAGCCCCGCTCGGGCGTGTCGTTGAACTTGGTCGACAGCGCGCGCGAGGCCGAGAAGCCCGCGATGCCGATGCGGCAGACCGCGGCCTCGGCGCCGCCGGCGATCATCACGTCGGCATCGTCGAGCATGATGAGGCGCGCGGCATCACCGATCGCGTGGGCGCCGGTCGAGCAGGCGGTGACCACAGAGTGGTTCGGTCCCTGAAAGCCGTAGCGGATGGAGACGTGGCCCGACACCAGATTGATCAATGCCGCCGGAATGAAGAACGGCGACAGGCGGCGCGGCCCGCGCTCGTGCACGGTGATGGAGCCTTCGTAGATGGTCTCCAGACCGCCGATGCCGGAGCCGATCATCACGCCGGTGCGCCAGCGGTCTTCGTCGGACTGCGGCGTCCAGCCGGCATCCTCGATCGCCTGCTGGGCGGCCGCCATGCCGAACACGATGAAGCGGTCGAGCTTGCGCTGGTCCTTCGGCTCGAGGAAATCGTCCGCGTTGAACAGGCCTGCCGACTTGTCGCCCAGCGGCACCTGCCCGGCGATCTTCGCCGGCAGGTCGGATACATCGAAGCTCTGGATGCTGCGCAGGCCGGACTTGCCGTTGATGAGGCGATCCCAGACTTGGTTGACCCCGCTACCCAGCGGCGTCACCAGCCCCAGTCCTGTAACGACGACTCGTCTCATACTGCAAGCGGCCTTTGTGCGGCGAGGGGGAAGTGCAGCAGCCCTGGCGCCAGACGCCGCGGCTGCCGCAATCGCCGCCGGCTCAGGAGTGTTCCTGAATGAAGTCGATCGCGTCCTTCACGGTCACGATCTTCTCTGCCGCGTCGTCAGGAATCTCGCAGCCGAACTCTTCCTCGAAAGCCATCACCAGTTCCACCGTGTCCAGGCTATCCGCGCCCAGATCGTCGATGAAACTCGCGGTCTCGGTAACCTTCGCATCATCGACGCCCAGATGTTCGACGACGATCTTCTTCACGCGCTCGGCGATGTCGTTGCTCATTAGAATTAGCCCTCAGGTTCTTCGGTGCTTCTTGGCGGGAAGCGCTACCGACACAATGGTTGGCCACCCTGCCTTTCCGCAAGGCGCCGCCTCTTATCACAGTTCTTAAAGATTTGCCAACGCCCTACAGACGCCAGATGGATGTGGCTCCCCCGCAGGCGTCATATCATGGCCATTCCGCCATTTACATGCAAGGTTTGGCCGGTCACGTAAGCCGCCTCCTCACTCGCCAGATAGGCCACGGCCGCAGAAATTTCATCTGGCTTTCCAAGGCGTTGCATCGGGATGGCGGTGAGGATGCGCGCACGCTGCTGCTCGTTCAGCGCATCGGTCATAGCGGTTTCGATCATGCCCGGCGCCACGCAGTTCAAGGTGACGCCGCGACTCGCCACTTCCTGCGCCAGCGACTTGGTCATGCCGATGAGCCCGGCCTTGGAGGCCGCGTAGTTGGCCTGTCCCGGATTCCCCGTCACCCCGACGATGGAGGCGATGGCGACGATGCGACCCCAGCGCCGCTTCATCATGCCCTTGAGCGCGGCGCGGGTGAGCCGGAAGGCCGCCGTCAGATTCACGTCGAGCACCTGCTGCCAGTCCTCATCCTTCATGCGCAGCGCGAGGCCGTCGCGGGTGAGGCCGGCATTGTTCACCAGGATGTCGAGCTGCCCGGCCTTGGCCTCGACCGCGCCGATCAGGGCATCGGTCTGCGCCGGGTCGCCGAGATTGCAGGTCTCCACCTGCGCGCGCTCACCCAGCTCGCCGGCCAGCGCCGTGAGCGCGTCCGCCCGCGTGCCGCTCAGCACCACCGTGGCGCCCTGGCCGTGCAGGCGGCGGGCGATGGCGCCGCCGATACCGCCGGACGCACCGGTGATCAGCGCCGTCTTCCCAGTCAAATCAAACATCAAGGCGTCTCCACGACGATGGAACTTGAACTTAGCACTACTAGAGCGAGGCCAGCACGGCCTCGATTTCCTGCGGCGTCTCGGCACCCTGCGCGGCCAGCGCACGCTCGATGCGCCTGTTGAGGCCGGTCAGCACCTTGCCGGTGCCGAGCTCGATCACCGTCTCGACGCCCTGCGCAGCCATGTAGGCGACCGACTCGCGCCAGCGCACCATCCCCGTCACCTGCTCGACCAGCTTGCGGCGGATCTCGTCGGGGTCGCTGAGCCGGCTGGCGGTCACGTTGGCCACCAGCGGCACCTCCGGCATCGCCACCGTGACGGCGGCCAGCGCTTCGGCCATGACGTCGGCGGCCGGCGCCATCAGGCTGCAGTGGAAGGGCGCGCTCACCGGCAGCAGCACCGCCCGCTTGGCGCCCTTGGCCTTGGCGATCTCGCAGGCGCGCTCCACCGCCGCCGTATGCCCGCTGATCACCACCTGGCCGGGCGCGTTGTCGTTGGCCGGCTGGCAAACCTCGCCGCCGCGCTCACCCTGGGCGACCGCCTCCGCGG
>DATCXZ010000112.1:0-27787 GCA_036570545.1 Kiloniellaceae bacterium | reverse complement strand
GCTGTCGGTATTGCTGCCGGCGATCCCGTCGTCGCCGAACACCAGCAGGTTCACCGCACCGATTCGCCGCGCCCCCGCGTCGACGCGGTCGCACAACGCCAGCACCGCCTCCTTGTGCGGGATGGTGACGTTCACGCCGGCGAAGCCGGCGGCAGCCAGCCCGCGCACGGCGGCCTCGAGATGATCCGGCGGCACTGCCAGCGGCACATAGGCACCATCGATGCCGTGCTCGGCGATCCAGTAGCCATGGAGACGCGGCGAGCGCGAATGCGCCACGGGCCAGCCGATGAGCCCGGCAACCCTGGCTTTGCCCGACAGCGGCGCGATTGCCCGGGTCATGCAGCCAGCGCCTTGTTCTGTCGCAGGAAGTCGAGCAGCGGCAGCAGCGGCAGCCCGAGCACGGCGAAGAAGTCGCCCTCGACCTTGGCGAAGAGCTGCGCGCCGAGGCCTTCGAGTTGGTACGCACCGACCGACGCGGTGACTGCCGGCCCTGCCGCGGCGAGGTAGGCCTCAATGAAGGAATCGCTGAGGCTGCGCATGGTGAGGCGGGCCGCTGCATTGTGATGCCACAGCCGGCTGCCGTCGCGCAGCACGCAGACAGCGGTCCAAAGAGTGTGTGTCTTTCCGCTCAGGGCGCGGAGCTGCGCGGCGGCATGATCCTGGTCCGGCGGCTTGTCGAACCACAGGTCGTTGCACGACAGCATCTGGTCGGCGCCGATCACCAAGGCCCCGGGATGCTTGGCCGCCACGCGCTGCGCTTTCAGCTCCGCCAGCGTTTCGGCGACCTGGGCCGGGGTCGCGCCCTCCGCTTTCAAGGATGCCTTCACCGAGAGCTCGTCGATGGCAGCAGCCTGGCACTGCACCACCAGGCCCGCCGCGGCCAGAAGCTTGGCGCGGGCGGTGCTGGCCGAGGCGAGCACCAGCGCCGGCGCCTTGGCGGCCATGAGCTGGTTTGCGACGGCAGGAGAAGCGGCCGCTGCCATCACGCCCCGGCACCGACGTGCTTGGCGTAGTAGTTCATGATGGTCGCCGCGGTTTCCTCGATCGATCGCCGTGTCACATCGATCAGCGGCCAGCCATGCTCGACGCAGAAGCGCCTCGCCTGGGCGATCTCCTGGCGCACCGCCTCGAGATTCACATAGTCGGTTTCCTGACGGTCGTCGGTCAACATGCGCAGGCGGTTCTGGCGCACTTGCACCAGGCTCGCCGGGTCCTTGGTGAGGCCGACGACGAGCGGACCCTTGGCGTGCAGCAGTTCCTCCGGCATCGGACAGCCCGGGACCACTGGCACGTTGGCACACTTGATGCCGCGGTTGGCAAGGTACATGCACGTCGGCGTCTTCGAGGTGCGCGAGACCCCGACCAGGATGATGTCGGCCTTGTCGATGTCGCTGCAGTGCTGACCGTCGTCATGGGCCAACGCGAAGGTCATCGCGTCCATGCGGCTGAAGTACTCGGCGTCCAGCACGTGCTGCAGCCCTGGCGTGCCGCGGATCTCGACGCCGAAGTAGTTGGCCAGGGAATGGATCACCGGATCGAGCACGGGAATACAGGGCAGGGTGAGGGCGGCGCAGCGGCTGGTCAACTGGTCGCGCAGCTCGTGGTTCACCATGGTGTAGAGCACGGGCCCAGGATTGGCCTCGATGCCCTGCAGCACCTTCGTCATCATGCCGCTGGTGCGCACCAGGCTCCAGACATGCTCGATCGGCTCGATGCCGCCGAACTGCACGAGGCAGGCGCGGGCGACGGAGTTGATCGTCTCACCTGTCGCGTCGGAAACCAGGTGCAGATGGTGGCTGGTCATCATCCCGCGTCCGCCCGCCGCGAAGTCTGTGCATGGCCGGTACCGGCTGCGAGAAAGCCGGGGACAACCACCGATGTTTTCCCCTCCGTAAAAAATTCTCTCACTACCACCTCGCGTCGCTCCCGAGACTTTCTGCTGTCGGGACAGAAGACATCCTTGCCGCGCGGGTTGCGGGAATTCAGGCCGCCCCGCACCGCTTATCCCCGTTATCCCCCGAGCGCCGTCGGGGCGCAAGCGGTGGCCCGGCCCGCGTTTAGACAGTGATCGTCCACAATCGGCGCAGGATCGCTCCAGCTGCGGACGACTCTCGGGATAGTCCGGCAACAGCCAGCAATCCCCATGACTCACAGGGATCAACTACAAGAACTAAAGCTTTTAATAATAGATTCTTAAGGAAGAAGGCTTTGCTCCGGCGGATGAACGAGCCATCTTGGCAGGCCCGAAGACAGCACCGAGACAACCCGAGAGCCGATGAGCCAGGCGCCGAAAACCGTGAAGCCCACTCCCGCAACCCCCAAGCGATTGCTGCAGGTTCTGCACGGCGAAACTTTGGCCAACCCGCCGGTCTGGCTGATGCGCCAGGCCGGACGATACCTGCCGGAGTACCGGAAGCTGCGGGCGCAGGCCAGCGGGTTCCTGGACCTCTGCTTCACGCCGGATCTCGCCGTGGAGGTTACCCTGCAGCCGATCCGGCGCTTCGGCTTCGACGCCGCGATCCTGTTTTCCGACATCCTGGTGGTGCCACACGCTCTTGGCCAGAAGGTCTGGTTCGAGGAAGGCGCAGGCCCGCGCCTCGCTGCGCTCCAGAGCGTCGGCGACATCGATCGGCTGTCGAGGGATGGACTGCATGAGGCACTGGCGCCGGTCTACGAGACCGTCGGGCGCCTCAGCCGGGAGTTGCCGGCGGAAACCACGCTGATTGGTTTTGCCGGGGCGCCCTGGACCGTGGCGAGCTACATGCTGGAGGGCGGCTCCAGCAAGGACTTCGCCACCAGCAAGCGCTGGGCCTATGGGGCGCCTGAGGCCATGCAGCGCCTCATCGACCTGCTGGTGGAGGCAAGCGGGGACTATCTCATCGCCCAGATAGATGCCGGGGCCGAGGCGGTGCAGATCTTCGACTCCTGGGCGGGGGTCTGGCCGGAGGCGGAACTGAGGCACTGGTGCCTGGAACCGGCGAAGGCGCTGGTGGGTCGCATCCGGCGCGAACGGCCGGGGGTGCCGGTCATCGTTTTTCCGCGCGGCGCGGGCGTGCTCTATCGGGCCTATGCGGAGGAATGCGAGGCTTCCGCGCTCGGCCTCGATACCACGGTGCCGCTCGATTGGGCCCGCCAGCACCTGCAGCCGAAAGCCTGCCTGCAGGGCAACCTCGATCCACAGAAGCTGGTGGCGGGGGGCGAGTGCCTGAGGCAGGGCGTCGCGGAGATTCTGCAGCAGCTCTCCGCCGGTCCCTTTGTCTTCAATCTCGGCCATGGCATCGTCCCGGATACGCCGCTGGAGCACGTGGCCCAGATGATGGAGCAGATCCGCGCCTGGCCCGGAACCGCGGACCTCGCGCGATGAGCCGAACGGCTGTCGTCCTGTTCAACCTCGGCGGGCCGGATCGCCCGGAGGCGGTCGAGCCCTTCCTGTTCAATCTGTTTTTCGATCCGGCCATTATCCGGCTGCCGGCGCCGCTGCGCTGGCTGGTCGCCAAGCTGATCTCCAGGCGGCGCGCGCCGGTGGCGCAGGCGATCTATCATGAGATGGGGGGTGGCTCGCCCTTGCTGCCCAACACGCAGGCGCAGGCGGCGGCCCTCACGACCGCCCTCGAGACGGCGCGGATCGGCGAGGTCGAGGTGTTCATCGCCATGCGCTATTGGTATCCGCGGGCGCGCGAAACCGCCCGTCGGGTCGCCGCCTACCGGCCGGACCAGGTCATCCTGCTGCCGCTGTATCCCCAGTACTCGACCACCACGACGGCCTCATCCCTAAAGGAGTGGGAGAGGGAGGCAAAGGCGGTAGGCCTCGCGGCGCCGACCCGCGCCGTCTGCTGCTATCCCGAGGAGGTAGGCTTCATCGCGGCGGTGGTCGAGGGGCTGCGCGGCGCACTGAAGCAGGTCGATCACGAACGGCCGCCGCGGGTGTTGTTCTCTGCCCATGGCCTGCCGAAGAAGATCGTCGACCAGGGCGACCCCTACCAGTGGCAGGTCGAGCAGAGCGTGGCGGCGGTGCTGCGCCGGCTCGGCGAGGTGAACCTCGACTGGCAGATCTGCTACCAGAGCCGCGTCGGGCCGCTGGAGTGGATCGGGCCGGCGACCGACAGCGAGATCGAGAAGGCCGCGCGCGCGGGCCAGCCGATCGTGGTGGTGCCGATCGCTTTCGTTTCCGAGCACTCGGAGACGCTGGTAGAACTCGACATCGAGTACCGCAAGCTGGCCGAGCGGCACGGGGCGCCCGCCTACCTGCGGGTGCCGACGGCAGGGACCGATCCCGCCTTCATCGCCGGGCTGGCGGGCCTGGTTGTCGAGTCGGCCAAGGCGGCACGGCCGGTCTGCTCCCAGGTCGGGGGCCGCCTCTGCCCGGCCGGCTGGCAGGGCTGCCTGCAAGCGGCAGAATAAGGAGGGGGACAGGATGACGGGATTCCTCGGCGCGGCGTATCTCTGGGTGAAAGCCCTGCATATTCTGGCGGTGATCGCCTGGATGGCGGCCTTCCTCTACCTGCCGCGGCTCTTCGTCTACCACTGCCAGGCCGAGCCGGGCTCACGGCAGTCGGAGACCTTCAAGGTCATGGAGCGCCGGCTGCTGCGCGGCATCATGAACCCCTCCATGATGATCGCCTGGGCGGCCGGCCTCGCCCTGATGGTGAACCTGGAGGCCTGGACGGAGGGCTGGTTCCACGTGAAGGCCGCCGCCGTCGTCGTGCTCACCGGCCTGCACATGATGGTCGCCCGCTGGCAGCGGGACTTCGCGGCCGATGCCAACAGCCGGTCGGAGCGCTTCTACCGCATCATGAACGAGGTGCCGGCCCTCCTCATGGTGCTCATCGTCGTGATGGCGGTCGTGCGGCCTTTCTAGGCCGCAAAGGCGCCGGATTCCCAGGTGGCAGGATTGCTTGACTTCCGTGGTCCGTTGGATTAACGCTCAGCGATCTTCTCTACCTTGCCGTCCGGCAGCACACGATCCATATTGGTTAATGAATCGGTAACCAGCCAAGCTTAGGCTGCAGCTAATCAATCTCCTCCTGTTCCGCGGCTCCTATTCCGCACCCCGGCGCGCCCCCAGGCCGCAGCTATCCGGTGTCGGTGCCGTTCCACCACCTCCCCCTTTTCGTTGCACGAGAGAGCACAGGCGTAAGCGCCCATGAACCTTCAAGAACTGAAAGCCAAGAGTCCGGCCGATCTCCTGGCCTTCGCCGAGGAGCTGGAAATCGAGAATGCGAGCACCCTGCGCAAGCAGGATATGATGTTCGCGATCCTCAAGCACCTGGCGGAAAACGACCAGCCGATCTACGGCGGCGGCGTGCTGGAGATATTGCAGGACGGCTTCGGGTTCCTGCGCTCGCCGGAATCGAACTTTCTCGCCGGACCGGACGACATCTATGTGAGCCCCAGCCAGGTACGCCGCTTCGGCCTGCGCACCGGCGACACGGTGGAGGGGCAGATCCGCTCGCCCAAGGACGGCGAGCGCTACTTCGCTCTCCTCAAGGTCAGCCAGATCAATTTCGATCCGCCCGAGAACTCCCGCCACCGCATCAACTTCGACAACCTGACCCCGCTCTATCCGGACACCAAGATCAAGCTGGAAGTCGAAGACCCGACCATCAAGGACCTGACGCCGCGGGTGATCGACCTGACGGCGCCGATCGGCAAGGGCCAGCGCGCCCTCATCGTCGCGCCGCCGCGCACCGGCAAGACCATGATCCTGCAGAACATCGCGCAGTCGATCGCCAAGAACCACCCGGAGATATTTCTCATCGTGCTGCTCATCGACGAGCGCCCGGAGGAGGTCACGGATATGGACCGCTCGGTGAAGGGCGAGGTGGTGAGCTCTACCTTCGACGAGCCGGCCCAGCGCCACGTGCAGGTCGCCGAGATGGTGATCGAGAAGGCCAAGCGCCTGGTCGAGCACAAGAAGGACGTCGTGATCCTGCTCGACTCCATCACCCGCCTCGCGCGCGCCTACAACACCGTGGTGCCGTCCTCCGGCAAGGTGCTGACCGGCGGTGTCGACGCCAACGCCCTGCAGCGCCCGAAGCGCTTCTTCGGCGCGGCGCGCAACATCGAGGAAGGCGGCTCGCTGACCATCATCGCGACAGCCCTCATCGACACCGGCAGCCGCATGGACGAGGTCATCTTCGAGGAGTTCAAGGGCACCGGTAACTCGGAAATCGTGCTCGACCGCAAGCTGGCCGACAAGCGCACCTTCCCGGCGATCGACATCGGCAAGTCCGGTACCCGCAAGGAGGAGCTGTTGGTCGACAAGGGCACCCTCTCCAAGATGTGGGTGCTGCGCCGCATCCTGATGCCGATGGGCGTCACCGATTCCATCGAGTTCCTGGTCGACAAGCTGAAGCACCAGAAGACCAACCAGGACTTCTTCGACTCCATGAACCAATAGCGCAGCACGCAGGCTGCACAGCAAGACGGGCCCGACGGCGTGTCGGGCCCGTTTGTTTTTTGCGTTCCCGCTTGTCTGCTACTACGGCAGCAGCACCGTCGAGCCGGTGGTCTTGCGTGCCTCGAGGTCGCGGTGCGCCTGCGCCGTCTCGCTCAAGGGATAGGCCTGGTTCACCTCGATCTTCACCTTGCCTGACGTGACCACATCGAAGAGGGCGGCGGCGCAGGCTTCGAGTTCCGGGCGCTCCTTGTTGTAGGCCATGATGCTGGGGCGCGTGAGGTAGAGGCAGCCCTTCTTGTTCAGCACGTTCGGGTCGACCGCCGGCGCGGGGCCGGAGGCGGCGCCGAACAGCACCATCATGCCGCGCGGCTTCAAGCAGTCGAGCGAGCCGTCGAAGGTGTCCTTGCCGACTGAGTCATAGACCACCGGCACGCCCTTGCCGTCGGTCAGATCCTTCACGCGCTCGACGAAGTTCTCTTCGCGGTAGTTGATGGTGTGGTGGCAGCCGTGCGCCTTCGCCAGCGCTGCCTTTTCTTCCGAGCCCACCGTGCCGATCACTGTCGCGCCGATGTGGTTCAGCCACTGGCACGCGATAAGCCCGACGCCGCCGGCGGCGGCGTGGAACAGCACCGTGTCGCCTTTGGAAACCTTGAAGGTGCGGCGGACGAGATACTCGACCGTCATGCCCTGCAGCATCATGGCGGCCGCCGTCTTGTCGTCGATGTCATCCGGCAGCTTCACCAGGCGGTGCCACGGCATGACGCGTGCCTCGGCATAGGCGCCGGGCGGCATGTCGGCGTAGGCGACGCGGTCGCCTGGCTTGAAAGCGGCGACGTCCTTGCCGACCGCCTCGACCACGCCCATGCCCTCCATGCCGATCACGGCCGGGTACTGGAGCGGGTAGGTGCCCATGCGGTGGTAGACGTCGATGTAGTTGAGGCCGCAGGCCTTCTGCTGCAGCAGCACTTCGGCAGGACCGGGCGTCGGGACAGCAACGTCTTCGTAGCGAAGGACTTCGGGACCGCCCGGTTCGTGAATGCGGATAGCCTTGACCATCAGGCGAGGTGCTCCTTGAAAAAATTGATCGTGCGTTCGTTGGCGAGCTTGGCCGAGGCGGCATCGTAGTGCTCGCCGCCGGGCCGCGCGAAGGCGTGGTCCTGCCCCTTGTAGAGATGCGTCGTCGCCTTGCCGTTGCTCTCGAGGGCCTCCCGCACCTTGGTGATCTCCTCCGGCGAGGAGAAGCGGTCCTTCTCGGCAATGTGCAGCGTCAGCGGCTTCTCGATCTGCCTGGCCTCGCCCAGCAGGTCGCCGAGGCCGACGCCGTAGTAGCCGACGTTGCAGTCGGAGTCTGTGCGTGTCGCCATGAGGAAGGCGAGCTTGCCGCCGAGGCAGTATCCGACAGAGCCGGCTTTGCCGGTGCAGGCCTCATGCGCGCGCAGCGTGGCAAGGGCTTCCTTCATGTCCGCGATGCCCTTGTCGACGTCGAAGAGGCCGAACAGCTCGAAGGCGCGGTCCCATTCCGCCTGGGTCTTGTCGGTGATGTCGATGCCGGGCTCGATGCGCCAGAAGAGATCGGGACAGAGCGCGAGAAAACCCTGCTGGGCGAGCGCGTCGCAGGTGTCGCGCATCACCTGGTTCACGCCGAAGATCTCCTGGGCGACGAGGACCCCGGGGGCCGGCGTCTGCTTCGGCATGGCGACGTAGGCCTTGTAGCTGCCGTCGGCGCCATTGATCGTGACTTCGGCCATGCGGTCCTCCCTTGTTGTTGATCGATGGCACCTTATCGGAAAGGCCGGCCGGATGCAGCCGGCGGAGAGGCTAGCCGAGGGCTAGGGTGTGCTACACCGGCCAGGAGCCTTCCAGGGTCAGCAGGAAGGCCTTGGTCTCTGCGCCGCGGCCGCCGGAGAAGCCGCCGAGCTGGCGGTCGGCCGCCAGCACACGATGGCAGGGGATGAAGATCGGGATCGGATTGGCGCCGCAGGCGGTGCCGACGGCGCGCGGAATAGCGCCGGTGGCCTTGGCGAGGTCGCCGTAGGATTTTGTGCTGCCATAGGGGATCGCCAGCATCTCGCGCCATACAGCGCAGTGGAACTCGGTGCCGCGCGGCTGCAGAGGCAGATCGAAGCTGTGGCGGTTGTCGGCGAAGTAATCGCGCAGTTGCGCGGCGGCCTTCTCCAGAAGGTCGCTGCCGTCATGGCTACCACTTGCCGGACTGCTCCCGGTTGGACTGGTCCAGGTGACGCCGATGATGGCGCCGTCCTCCTCGGTGACGGTGACCGGCCCGGTGGGTGTGTCGAGGGTGAGGCGCCGACGCGTCATGGCCGCTTGGCTCCGGCGTCGAGGGCGGCGGCCAGCTTGGCCGGGTCGGTCATCGGCAGCGAGCAGACGGTGCCGCGGCAGAGATAGGCCGTTGCCTGGTCCTCCACCTGGCCCTTGCCGGCGGCCGGATGCCCTTCGGGCAGGGCCTCGCCGGCGGCGACCACCTGGAGGATGCGATTGGGCAGGCAGCGTTCCGTGACCTTGCGCAGCAGGGCGTCGGTGTCCGCCGCGCCGCGCGCGCCGACGATCACCACCTGCTGCGCCGAGAGCAGCATCTCGGCGGCGTTCAGCAGCGTGGCGAGCGGGAAGAAGTTGCGCGTGAGCTCACCGGAGAAGGCGCTCGCCAGGGTCTCGGCGCGTTCCCGATAGGCCGCCTTGCCGGTCAGGTAGTGCAGGCGGGCGAGCACGCCGAGCATGACGCCATTGCCTGACGGCACGGCGCTGTCGTAGGCGGTCTTGGTGCGCACGATGAGATCGGGGGTGTCGTCGGCGGTCAGGAAGTAGCCGCCGGTGGCATCGTCCCAGTAGTGGCGGTCGAGAAGAGCAACCCAACGTTCCGCCTGCGCCAGGGTGTCGGCCTTGCCGGTAGCCTCGTGGAGCGCCAAGGCGGCGGCGGCCATGTCGGCGTGGTCGTCGAGGGTTGCCGGATGCTTCAGCCTGCCGTGCCGCCAGGCATGGTGGAGGCGGCCGTCGCGCTGCATCTCGCGGCACATGAAGGCGAAGGCCTGCTCGGCCGCAGCCAGCCAAGCCGGCTCATCGAGCGCGAGCGCCGCCTCCGCAAGGGCGGCGATCATCAGGCCGTTCCAGTCGGCCAGGACCTTGTCGTCCCATCCCGGGCGGACGCGGGCGGCCCGCGCCGCCAGCAGTCTTTCGCGGCAGGTGGCGAGCCGCGCTTCGGTGGCGCTGTCGGTCGGTGGCGCGCCGGGCCGGGTGGCCGACGTCCGGTTGAGGATGGTCTTGCCTTCCCAGTTCCCCTGCGGCCGCACGTCGTAGTGCGCCTTGAAGAGCGCCGAGTCCTCGCCGAGCAGTTCATCGATCTCGGCCTCGGACCAGACGTAGAACTTGCCTTCCTCGCCTTCGCTGTCGGCGTCGAGGGTAGCGGCGAAGGCGCCGGTCGGGGCCTTCCCGCCGCCATCGCCGTCGGCGATCATCTCGCGCAGCACCCAGCCGACGGTCTCGCGCAGGCGCTGCTCGTAAAGCGGATCGCGGGTGTCCTGCCAGAGCCAGGTGAGCACTTCGACGAGCTGTGCATTGTCGTAGAGCATCTTCTCGAAATGCGGCACCAGCCACTGCGCATCCACTGCGTAGCGGGCGAAGCCGCCACCGAGGTGATCGTAAATGCCGCCCTGGCACATCTTCGTCATGGTGAGTTCGACAGCCTGCCTCAGCGCATCGTCGCCGCCGCGCTTCCAGGCGCGCCAGAACAGCTTCAACAGAGCGGGCTGCGGAAACTTCGGCGCGCTGCTGCCGATGCCGCCCTCGCGCTGGTCGACCTCCTGCAGCAGGCGCAGCGCGACCTGGTCGAGCGCTTCGATCGGGATGGCCCCGCCGGGCAAGTTCTCCGACAGCTTGCCGAGGGCCTCCTTGAGCGCGACGGTGTTCTTGACCACGCGCTCCCTGTCGTTGGCATAGACTTCTGCGATCGTGTCCAGCACCTGCGGGAAACCCGGCCGCCCGTAGCGCTGATCCGGCGGGAAGTAGGTGCCGCCCCAGAACGGCTCGCCCTCGGGAGTGAGGAACATGGTGAGCGGCCAGCCACCCTGCTGGCCGAGCAGCGCGAGGGCAGCCTGGTAGATGCTGTCGACGTCCGGGCGTTCCTCGCGGTCGACCTTGATGTTGACGAACAGCCGGTTCATCTGGCCGGCGATGTCGGGGTCCTCGAACGACTCGTGCGCCATCACGTGGCACCAGTGGCAGGCGGCGTAGCCCACCGACAGCAGCACCGGCTTGCCGGCGCCGCGGGCCTCGGCGAAGGCGGCCTCGCCCCACGGGCGCCAAGCGACGGGATTGTGGCGGTGCTGCAGCAGATAGGGGCTGGTCTCGCTGCCCAGGCGGTTGCCCTCGGCGGGCTGGTCGGCATCGGCGTGTCGCGAGACCTCGGCCATTGGTGGCATCTCTCCTCTGGCCCGTCTGGGGGGCGGCGCAAGTCAGCGGCGCAGCATTGCAGCGGCCGCATGCTGGCATGTAGGCTTCGCCTTCCTATATGGGACGTAGGCCATTGCCGGCTCAACCCTTATTCCCAAAGGGGTTTGCGCGGCAACACAGGCTCCCGCCACAGGGCGGCGCAAAAGAAGGTGGCGGCGATGAAGATCCACGTGGATATCGATTGCACTCCGGAGGAGGCTCGCGTCTTTCTGGGACTGCCTGACGTCGGCCCGCTGCAGGAAGCCCTGATGGCTGAGTTGCAGAGTCGCATGATGGCCAATCTGCAGGTCATGGAGCCGGAGCAGCTCTTTAAAACCTGGCTGCCAGCGGGCCTCCAAGGCTGGGAGCAGCTGCAAAAGGCATTCTGGAGCCAGATGACCTCCCAGGGATCGGTGGGTGGAACTGCGGGCGCGGGGGATAAGAAGGAAGGAAAGCCGTAGGCATGACCGATGCCGTGAACGAGGCTGCGCCGCCCGAGGAGGCGGAAGACGAGGCGAGGGGCGATCCGGCCCCCTTTTTCCGCAGCCATGTTTTCTGCTGCATGAACGAGCGGCCGCCCGGCCATGAGCGCGGCTGCTGCAAGAACAAGGGCGGCGTCCGCCTGCGCAATTATCTGAAGGCGCGCGTCAAGGAACTCGGCCTGGAGGGAGTCCGCATCAACCAGTCCGGCTGTCTCGACCGCTGCGAGCTGGGCCCGACGATGGTCATCTATCCGGAGGGCGTCTGGTATCACTATCGCACCATCGAGGAGGCCGAGGAGATTCTGCAGACTCACCTTGTGAAGGGCGGCCGGGTAAGACGTCTGATGCTGGATCCCGAGGACGAGACGCCGCCGGGCGCCTGATGCCCGCACGGCCGCTTGCGCCACAATGATTGCGGACACCATCTTCGCGCCCTCGACCGCGCCGGGCCGGGCCGGGGTCGCCGTCGTGCGCATCTCGGGGCCGGCTGCGGGGGCCGCACTGCGGGCCGTGGGAGGTATTAAGCTACCACCACCGCGCAGGGCAACGTTGCGGACTCTGCTCGATCCACGCGACGGCCAGGCCATAGACCGCGGCCTGCTACTGTGGTTCCCCGGGCCGGCGAGCTTCACCGGCGAGGATCTGGGTGAGCTGCACCTGCACGGGGGCCGCGCGGTGGTCGCAGCGGCGTTGGACGCGCTGGCGGGGCTGCCTGGCCTGCGGCCGGCCGAGGCCGGAGAATTCACGCGCCGCGCCTTCGACAATGGGAGGCTCGATCTCACCGCCGTCGAGGGGCTGGCCGACCTCATCCAGGCCGACACCGAAGCGCAGCGCCGCCAGGCGCTCCGCCAGATGGAAGGCAGTCTCGCGCGGCTCACCGGCGGCTGGGCCGCTCGGCTGACCCGAGTGCTGGCGCATGCCGAGGCGGCGATCGATTTCGTGGAGGAGGATCTGCCGGCCGAACTCGAGCAGGCGGCGCTGGGCGAGGCGGCCGAGGTGGCGGCCGAGATTGCGGCGGCGCTCGACGACCATCATCGCGGGGAGCGGCTTCGGGAGGGCCTTTCGGTTGTCATCCTCGGCGCTCCCAATGCCGGCAAGTCCTCGCTGTTGAATGCCCTGGCACGGCGCGACGCGGCGATCGTTTCGGAGACGGCCGGGACCACGCGGGACGTGGTGGAGGTGCAACTGGACCTTGCCGGCTATCCCGCCACCCTCGCGGATACGGCCGGCCTGCGGGCCTTGGAATCGGCGGCCGCCGGCGCCGCGGCGGGTCAGATGGTGATCGAGCGCGAGGGCATCGCGCGGGCCCGCCAGCGCGCTGCCGTGGCCGATGTGGCACTGCTGCTGGTCGACTTGGAGGCGGCACTTGCGGATCGCTCGGCGCTGGATGCGGTGGATGCGCTCTTCGATTCCCGCGCTGTCCTGCTGCTGAACAAGGTCGACCGCTGCGAGCCGGCGGCGGTAGATCGGCTCTGCCAGGAACTGCAGGACCGCCGGCCGCTCCCGCTTTCTGTCAAGACCGGCCAGGGACTGGAGGCGTTGCTGGCGCGGCTGGTCGAGCGGGCCGGGCAGGCCTTTGGTGGTGGCGAGAACGCCGCCGCGATCACCCGCTTGCGCCACAGACGGGCGCTGGAAGACTGCCGTGACGCGCTGCTGCGTGGCCAAAGTGCCGAGTTGCCGGAACTGAAGGCCGAGGAACTGCGGCTGGCAGTGCGCGCCCTCGGTCGCATCACCGGCCGGGTCGATGTCGAAGACCTACTAGATATGGTGTTCAGAGAGTTCTGTATCGGCAAGTAGTAGGGGTTCCTACCAGATGTTTCACGTGAAACACCCGCCGCCCATAGAAGCTCGCCGACAATGAGTGGCCCCTTGCCCATCGCGGCAGGCTTGCTATAACCCGCCAAAGAAGGCGAGTGGCTGAAGATGGCCGGACCCGAAAGTTTCGACGTCATCGTGGTAGGCGGTGGGCACGCCGGCTGTGAAGCCGCGGCCGCGGCCGCGCGCCTCGGCGCCCGCACCGCCCTGGTTACGCACCGCCGTGACAGCATCGGCGTCATGTCCTGCAATCCCGCCATCGGCGGCCTGGGAAAGGGCCATCTGGTGCGGGAGATCGATGCTCTCGATGGTCTCATGGGCCGTGTGGCCGACGCAGCCGGCATCCAGTTCCGGGTGCTGAATGCAAGCAAGGGACCGGCGGTGCGCGGACCTCGTGCCCAGGCGGACCGGCGCCTCTATCGCGAAGCCATGCAGGCGGCCCTGGCAGAGCAGCCGAACCTCACGGTGGTTGAGGCAGCGGTCGAGGACCTCGTCGTCGACCATGACGGCCGCTGCCGTGGCGTCGTTGCGGGCGATGGTGCCGTCATTTCTGCCGGCGCGGTGGTGCTCACCACGGGCACCTTTCTCCGCGGCCTGATCCACATCGGCGACGAGCGCATAGCGGCGGGGCGGGTAGGCGAAGCGCCTGCTGTGGGCCTGTCGGCCACCTTGGCCAGGGCGGGCTTCGCCCTTGGCCGGCTGAAGACCGGCACGCCGCCGCGTCTCGACGGGCGGACCATCGCCTACGGCGGCCTGGTGGAGCAGGCGGGAGACGAGCCGCCGGAACCTTTCTCCGCCCTGACCAGCGCCATCGCGCAGCCGCAGCTCTGTTGCCATATCACGCAGACCACGCCGGCAAGCCACGCTCTGATCCGGGAGAACCTCCACCGGGCGCCGCTGTACTCGGGCCAGATTGAGTCCGTCGGCCCGCGCTACTGTCCCTCTATCGAGGACAAGGTGGTGCGTTTTGCCGATCGCAGCCAGCATCAGATCTTCCTGGAGCCGGAAGGTCTCGACGATCCGACGGTGTATCCAAACGGGATCTCGACGTCGCTGCCAAAGGATGTGCAGGCGGCCCTGTTGAAGACGATCCCGGGGCTGGAGCGGACGGTCATGCTGCAGCCGGGCTACGCCATCGAGTACGACTACGTCGATCCGCGTGAGCTCGGGCCCACGCTGGAGACCCAGCGCCTGCCGGGCCTGTTCCTCGCCGGCCAGATTAACGGGACCACGGGCTATGAAGAGGCCGCTGCCCAGGGGCTGGTTGCCGGGGTCAACGCGGCCCTGGCTGCCGGTGCTCCAGGCGGCGAGGGGGAGTCCGCCACTTTCGTGATCGACCGCTCCGAGGCCTACATCGGCGTGTTGATCGACGATCTCGTGACCCGCGGGGTCACCGAGCCCTATCGCATGTTCACCAGCCGCGCCGAATATCGGCTGCGCCTGCGTGCCGATAATGCAGACCAGCGGCTGACGCGACGCGGAATCGTCGCGGGTTGCGTGGGCACGGTGCGCCGGCAGCACTACGAACGAAAAGAGGCGGCCCTCGCCGCCGGCAAGGCCTTGGCGGAATCTCTGACCGCCACTCCGAACGCCCTTGCCCTGGCAGGTGTCGCCATCAATCAGGACGGCGTCCGGCGCAGCGCCTTCGATCTGCTGCGCTACCCGGCCCTGGACCTGGCTCGTCTGGCGGAGATATGGCCTGAGCTTGCGGCCCTCGAGCCTACGATCGCCCGGCAAGTGGAGATTGAAGGGCGCTATCAGGGATATCTGGCTCGACAGGAGGCCGACGTTCGGGCCTTCCGCAAGGATGAGGCCTTGATGCTGCCTTCGAGCCTGGACTACGGCCAGGTCGGGGGCCTCTCGGCTGAGGTTCAGCAGCTTCTGAGCGCCGCCCGGCCGGCCAGCTTGGGCGCGGCATCTCGGATCCCCGGCATAACGCCGGCAGCGATCCTGGCGCTCCTCCGGCATGTGAAGAAGCGCGGGACGGGGGCAGGGGCGCAGCGTGGCAGTGCCGCCTAAAAAAGAAGGGGCGAGGAGACCGCTCAGTCCAGAAGCTTTTCAAGAGCGAGCCGCTGTTTCACGTGAAACACTAGATCGCTTCCACCTCTATGCCGCCCTCCTGACGAAGTGGAACCGCGCCATAAACCTGGTCAGTGCCGCCAGCATGGCTGACCTCTGGCGCCGCCATTTTCTCGATTCCGCCCAGCTTCGCTGCTTTCTGCCTGCCGCTCAGGCTGGCGACGGGCTCATCATCCTGGATGTCGGCACAGGGGCCGGCTTTCCCGGCCTTGTCCTCGCCCTGCTTGGCTGCGGCGAGGTCCATCTGGTGGAAGCCGACCGGCGCAAAGCCGAGTTTCTGCGGGAAGCGGTGAGGGTGACGGGCGCCAACGCTCAGGTGCACGCCGCGCGTATCGAAGCGCTGACGGCTTTCCCAGTCGATGTCGTGACCTGCCGTGCCTTTGCGCCGCTGCCGCAGATCCTTGATCTGACCGAGCGGTTCCTTCTCGCCTCGAACCGCGGAATCCAGCCGGTGGGCTTGTTCCTGAAGGGCCGCCGGGCCGATGAAGAATTGACCGCCGCGGCGAAAAAGTGGAGACTGCGGCTCGAGCGCTTTGCGAGCGAAACCGACCCCGAGGCCTCAATTTTGCGCCTTAGGCTTCAATCTCTTGGGGATGAAGCAACTTGAACCTACAACATATTGAAGCGACGGCCGAACGCGGCACGACGTCGCCGGCACCAATCGCGACCCGTGTCCTGGCCGTCGCGAACCAGAAAGGTGGCGTCGGCAAGACCACCACGGCGGTGAATCTCGCGACCGCTCTTGCCGCCTGCGGCAAGCGGGTGCTGATCATCGACATGGACCCCCAGGGGAACGCCAGCACTGGGCTGGGCGTCGCCGCGGACAAGCGCAGCCACAGCGTCTATCAGGTGCTGCTGGACAGCCTTCCGATCGGCGAGGCTGTGACACCGACGCTGGTGCCGGGGATGGATATCGTTCCCTCCGGCGTGGACCTCTCCGGGGCGGAGCTGGAGCTGATCGACGTGCCGCGCCGCGAGTATCGTCTCCGTGAGGCGGTCCAGGGCGCCCGCGGCACTTATGACTTCGTCATCATCGATTGCCCGCCGGCGCTCGGGCTGCTGACCCTGAACGCCCTTGTCGGGGCCGACGCTGTGCTGGTGCCGCTGCAGGCGGAGTTCTATGCCCTTGAGGGTCTCAGCCATCTCATGCGCACCATCGACCGGGTGCGCCGCGGCTTGAACCAGAACCTGGCGCTTCAGGGCGTGGTGCTCACCATGTTCGACGGGCGCAACAATCTCTGCGAAATGGTCGCTGCCGACGTCCGCAGCTATCTCGGCGACCGCGTGTATAAGACCATGATTCCGCGCAATGTTCGGGTGTCGGAGGCGCCGTCCCACGGCAAGCCGGTCCTGCTGTACGACCTGCGGTGCGCCGGATCCCAGGCTTACGTTCGCCTGGCGCGGGAAATTCTACAGCGTGAAAACAGCCTGCCCGGGCAGCCGGCGCTGGCTTCCTGAGCCGAGCGCCGTTTCACGGCAAATGTTCCGGCTGCAAAACGAGAGGGGAGGCGCCCCTGCTGGCACAGTAAGCGGGGGCCGGTAGAGGGCGAGACGTTCCATGATTGACGGGCCACCATCGGACCAGGGCAAGCGCACCAATCTCGGCCGCGGTCTCGCCGCCCTCTTCGGCGAGGAGAACGAGGACTACGCCTCGCTCGACAAGGTCCGCTCGAGCAAGACCGTGCCCATCGAGCACCTGCGCCCAGGCCGATTCCAGCCGCGTCACCACTTCGACGAGGCGGCGGTCGATGCGCTCGCGGAATCGATCAAGGCGCAGGGCATCCTGCAGCCGATCCTGGTCCGCCGCCACCCGGACCGGCCGAACGAGTTCGAGATTGTCGCCGGTGAGCGGCGCTGGCGGGCGGCCCAGCGCGCCAAGCTGCATGAGGTGCCGGTCGTCATCCGCGACCTCAGCGACGCCCAGTCGCTCGAGCTGGCGATCGTCGAGAACGTTCAGCGACAAGACCTGACCCCGCTTGAAGAAGCGGAGGGCTACCGCCGCCTGATCGACGACTTCCAGCACACCCAGGAAGATCTCGCGCGCACGCTCGGGAAGAGCCGCAGCCACATCGCCAACACCCTGCGCCTGTTGGCGCTGCCGGAGGGCGTGAAGCTGCTGCTCGGCGAAGGCAAGCTGACAGCGGGCCATGCCCGCACCCTGATCGGCTGCGACAACGCCGAAAACCTCGCCGACCAGATGATAAACCGCGGGCTGAACGTGCGTCAGGCCGAGCGCCTGGTCCAGAATGCCAAGGCGGCGTCCGGCGGCACACGCAAAGCCACGGCACCGGCCGACCCCGATCGGCCCAAGGACACCGACACCCTGGCGCTGGAGCGCGACCTCACCGCCCTGCTCGGCCTCAAGGTGTCGATCCGCTTTCAGGGGAACGGCGGCTCGCTCACCATCCACTACAAGACCCTGGAACAGCTAGACGACGTGCTGCACCGGCTGAACCAGATGCCGCCGGCGTCGCAGGCGTAGAGCTAAGCCGCTAAGCTGCGCCGCGCCGCCGGCCCGGCGCATTGGCGGCAATCTCCAGCAGGACGCGGGCGACCAGAAGCTCCGCCGGCGCGCCGCTGCGTTTGCAGGCGGATTCGGCCTCCAGCAGGCGCTCCATGGCTCGGGCCAGATTGGCCGGCCGCCAGGCCTCCGCCTGCACCTTGAAGGCAGCAGCGCTCTTCCAGAACACCGGTGGCCTCAGCCGCCGCATTGCCTCGTCGACCGCGCCGCCGGCGCCGGCCACCGCATGAACCCGCTGCAGGTGGCGCGCCACCGCGCGCAGAACCGTTACCGGCGCATTGCCCTCGCTGAAACTGCGGCCGAGGGCCCGCTCCAGCCCCGGCAAGTTGCCGCCCGCCGTCGCCAGCGCCACGTCGTCGAGGCTGAGCAGTGCCGAATCGCCGACGCAGGCCTCGACATCCGCCAAGGCGACCTCGCCGTCGCCCGCGAACAGCAGCACCTTCTCCAGCTCGCGGCGGGTCAGCTCGCGGTCGCCGCCGAGCTGGCTGGCGAGGAAGGCCACGGCCTCGCGGCTGATGCCGACCCCGGCCTCGGAGAAGAATGCCCGCACCACCGTCTCCAGGCTGCGCGCATCATCGTGGTAGCAGGCCAGGGCGGCCGCGTTCCGGTCCGCCTCGAAGAGCTTGCGCAGAGCGGAGCGGACGGGCAGGTCGTCGGCCTCGACAACGACGAAGGCCTCGCCGGGGGATTGCTCCAGGAAGTCTTTCAGCACCGGGGCCAGCTTGTCGCCGGCGTCACGTACGCGTACGAAGCGCCGACCGCCACCGAAGGTCAGCGCCGCCGCTTCGTCGGCCAGTCGAGCCGGGTCATCCTTGAGCTGCGAGGCGGCGATCTCGCTAACACAAAAGGGATCGGCGGGGTCGTCTACGATCTTCGCCAGCAGCGCCGCCGACCGCTCGCGGATCAACCCGCCGTCCGGGCCATACAGCAGCACTGTACGTACAGCGGGGTCCGGGTTCGCCAGGAAGGCATCGGCTTGCTTGCCCGCGAGTTTCATCGCTCCGCCCCCGGCGTCGCGCTACCGCGCGAAGTAAAGGGCAAGACGGGTCTGGATGTCATCGGCGACCTCGCGCAGCGCCCGCTTCCGTGCATCGTCTTCCGACACCGTGGTGGCGAAAGGGTTGTCCAGGATGTCATAGCTGGTCGTCGATGAGGACTTGCCGCTCAGCACGGGCGCTTCCGAATCGTAGCTCAGCAGCACGAACTCGGCCTCCATGCGCAGGTTCGCGCGGCTGGCAGTCTCGTCGCGCCGCACACCGAGCTCACTGAGCGTCTCCACAAGCTGCACCTGCAGGCGATAGCTCGGCGAAACCGGCTGCCCCTCGGGATTGAGCCGATCGCGCAGGAAGTTGTGCATCTGCTGGCCGGCCCGGTCGCGCAGCGGGTCGATGCGCACTGTGGCCAGGCTGGCGGCCACGCTTTCGTCGCCGAGGTTACGGCGGCCGTCGCTGCCGTAGAGTGGCTGGAATCCGCAGGCGGCAAGACCGGCCAGGGGCGCGATCGCGGCGGCGGCGGCCAGCAGGCGCCACACCTGCCTTCTAGACCACGACATTGACAATCCGGTTCCTGACCACGATCACCTTGCGCGCTGCCTTGCCGTCCATGGCCCGCTGCACCGCCGGCTCCGCCAGCGCCGCGCTGCGGGCCACGTCCTCGGCGGAATCGACAGGCAGGGTGATGGTAGCACGCTTCTTGCCATTCACCTGCACCGCGAGCACCGCCCTTTCGTCGCTGGCCAGCGCCGCGTCGGCGTTGGGCCAGGGTTGGTCGACAAGGTAGCCGCTGTAGCCCAGCCGCTCCCAGAGTTCCTCGCCAAGGTGGGGCATCATCGGCGCGAGCAGGCGCACCAGCAGTTCGATCCCCTCGCGCAGAACCCAGCGGGCGCCGGCGTTGTCCGCCTCGAAACCGGCCAGCACGTTGGCCAGCTCGTGAATGCGCGCCACGGCACGGTTGAAGCGGAACTGCTCGAGGTCGTCGCCGCAGGCCGCTACCGTCTTGTGGACCGTCCGGCGCAGCTCGGCCGTTGCTGCCGTCAACTGATCGGGCAGCGAACCGGGCAGGGGCGCGCCCGGCGCCGGCAGGATCGGCAGGCTGTCGTCGACCAGGCGCCACAGCCGCTGCGAAAAGCGCCACGCGCCCTCGACGCCGGCCGCCGTCCACTCCATGTCGCGCTCCGGCGGCGAATCCGACAGCATGAACCAGCGCGCGGTATCGGCACCGTAGGTGGCGATGATGGCTTCCGGGTCGACAACGTTGCGCTTCGACTTGCTCATCTTCAACACGCGGCCGACGGTGACCGGTGCCCCTGTCTCGGCATGCACGGCGCTGCCGTCGGCGGCCTTCTCCACATCGTCGGGGAACAGCCAGCGGCCGCCGGCGTCCTGGTAGGTCTCGTGGCAGACCATGCCTTGGGTGAACAGCCCGGCGAAGGGTTCGGCCACGCCGACGTAGCCGATCTCCTGCAGAGCCCGGGTGAAGAAGCGCGCGTAAAGCAGGTGCAGGATGGCGTGCTCGATCCCGCCGATGTACTGGTCGACCGGCAGCCAGTAGTCCACCGCCGCGCGATCCAGCGCCGTCGCCGCGCGCGGGCTGCAGAAGCGCGCGAAGTACCAGGAGGAATCGACGAAGGTGTCCATGGTGTCGGTATCGCGCTCGGCGGCGGCGCCGCACTTCGGACAGGCCGTGTGCTTCCAGGTCGGATGGTGCGCCAGGGGATTGCCGGGGCGGTCGAAGCCGACATCCTCGGGCAGGGCGACGGGCAACTCCGCCACCGGCACCGGCTGCGGGCCGCAGGCGGCGCAGTGGACGACGGGGATCGGACAGCCCCAATAGCGCTGACGCGAGATACCCCAGTCGCGCAGGCGGTATTGGACCCTGCCTTCGCCGTCGCCCTGGGCGGCCAGGCGGTCGACCGCTGCGCGCTTGGCCTCGGCCACACCCAGGCCATCGAGGAAGCCGGAATTGAAGATCGTGCCGTCGTCTCCCGGATAGGCCTCGTCGCCGATCGCGAAGGTCGCCGGATCGGCATCGGGCGGCAGCACGACCGGGGTGACCGGCAGGCCGTACTTGCGGGCGAAGTCGAGATCGCGCTGGTCGTGCGCCGGGCAGCCGAAGATGGCGCCGCTGCCATACTCCATCAGCACGAAGTTGGCGATATAGACCGGCAGCTTCACGTCCGGCAGGAAGGGATGCCGGGCCTTCAGGCCGGTGTCGAAACCCCGCTTCTCGGCGGTCGCTATCGCTTCTTCGCTGGTGCCGAGGCGGTTGCACTCGGCGACGAAGGCCGCCGCCGAAGGATCGTTCGCCGCCAGCGCGACGGCCAGCGGGTGGTTGGCGGCGAGCGCGCAGAAGGAAGCGCCGAACAGCGTGTCCGGTCGTGTCGTGAACACCGTCAGGCGGTCGTCCTGGCTCTCGCCGAGCCCCTCGATCCGGAAACGGAGGGTGGCGCCCTCGGAGCGGCCGATCCACTTGCGCTGCATGAGGCGCACTTTTTCGGGCCAGCGATCGAGCCCGTCGAGCGCCGACAGCAGCTCATCCGAGAAGGCGGTGATCTTGAAGAACCATTGCGACAGCTTGCGCCGCTCAATCAGCGCGCCGGAGCGCCAGCCCTTGCCGTCGATCACCTGCTCGTTGGCGAGCACGGTCTGGTCGACAGGATCCCAATTCACCGAGGATTCCTTGCGGTAGACCAGGCCCTTTTCCAACATTTCGACGAACAGGCGCTGCTGGTGGGCGTAGTAGCCGGGGTGGCAGGTCGCGATCTCGCGGTCCCAGTCGAGCGAAAGGCCCATGAGCTTCAACTGGCCACGCATGGTGGCGATGTTCTCATAGGTCCAGGTCGCCGGGTGGACGCCACGCTCCATGGCCGCATTCTCGGCCGGAAGCCCGAAGGCGTCCCAGCCCATGGGATGCAGCACGTTGAAGCCCTTGGCCCGTTTGTAACGCGCCACCACGTCGCCGATGGTGTAGTTGCGCACGTGGCCCATGTGGATCTTCCCCGACGGGTAGGGGAACATCTCGAGCACGTAGTACTTCTCCCGCGCAGGGTCTTCCTTCACGGCAAAGCAGCCGGCAGCGTCCCAGCGCTGCTGCCACTTTTCCTCGGTTTCCTTGGCGTTGTAACGGTTCATGTCAGCGGAATGGCGACTGGAGGGGGGCGCAGGGCGGGGACTTGCGGGGGCCGGCGGCCGCCCGCTGAAAGAGCCGCCCTGCCGGGCCTATTGAAGCGAGGCGATGCGCAGCTCGCGGGCCTTCGTCAGGATAGCGTTCTCGACTTCGGTCTGGGTGCGCGGCTCGACCGCGGCGTCGACCCAGTTGCCGGTGCGCGGATCGAGGAGCTGGCGGAAGATCGCCGCCCGCACGCCATCGGCCCTGAGATCGCGGCCGAGAATGTAGACGTTGAGCTTGAAGCGCTCGTTGGTCGCCTGCGGCGGCGAATACCAGTCGGTGATGATGACGCCGCCGAAGGGGTCGGCCGAGGCCAGCGGCATGAACGACACGGTGTCGAGGGAGGCGCGCCACAGATAGGAATTGACGCCGATGCCGCCATCGCCGCCGCCGCTTCCCGGCCGGTCGGGCGCCTCGTTGCCGATGCCTATGCGGTCGTCGCCGAGCAGGGAGCCGCGGGTCTCCTCGTACCTTTCCGCCGTCTCGTCGCGGTACTTGGCCTCGCCGCCCAGTCCGCAGCCGGCGACGGTAAGCACGAGCGCCAGAGCCAGCCAGCCCCGAACGGCTGGCGTCATGCCGAAAGTCGCCCCAAAGGCCTTCACTTCCATTCGCTCCCGCGTCCCTTGCGGGGTGCACCCGGCTGCCTTGCCGTTCAAGGCGGCGTCAGCCGAAACCCCAATGTCCCGAGTAGATATCATAGGGTCCTTAGGCGGGCAAAAGGAAATGGCGCAGCGCAGGCGCGATCCGCAGGGCGCCAAAACCAGGAAGCCCGAAAGCAAAAGGGGCGGCACCCGAAGGTGCCGCCCCCATACGACGAGGTGTCGTGCAGTCGGCTTAGAAGGCGAGCTTCAGGCCGCTGGTGACTGCGACGATGTCGTTGTCGTCGTTGCCGACCTCTTCCGAACCGACGAAGCCGGTGACGAAGACGGTCACGCCCGCGGTCAGGTTGTAGCCAATGTTGGCAGAACCGGCCAGCAGCTCGTGATCGATGTCGTCGGTATCGGCATAGATGCCGTTGATCGAGAAGTTCCACGGACCGGCCACATAGCCGATGCCGAGGTCGGCCGCATAGCCTTCACCGGTCTGACCGCCGGCGTCGCCGTCGTCGAAGTCGTCCCAGACGATGCCCGAGGCGATGGTGAAGCCACCAAAGCTCACCGCGAGACCGCCGCCGATGCCGTAGGCATTGTCTTCCGGCTCGCCGTCAGCCTTGGCGTAGGCACCGATGATGCTGGCCTCGAGGCCGAAGCCGTCGAAGTCACCCTCATAGGCGATGCCAGCGCCGATGTTGTCGTGGAACCCATCGCTGTGGGCGTCGCAGAAGCCGCCCGACGTGCCGGTGTCGGTGCTGCAGTTCGTATCCGGCGTGTAGCTGACGCCGACGCTGAAGCCGCTGAAGCTCGGCGTGGTGTAGGTGATCTTCGTCGCGTCCGAGGTGTCGAGGCCGCCGCGGAAATCGACCGACGTGCGGGGGCCGAGGTACGCAGAGGTCAGGAAGGTCGCCGTCGGGTTGCCGACGCCGCCGTAGTCGACGCCCGAGTTCGAGCCGTTGACCGCGAAGGTGTCTTCGGCGCCGTCGTTGTTGCCGAACTCGAGCTTGCCGAAGCCGCCCGAAGCCCAGATGCTGTTCTCATCGACGTTGGTGCTGCCGGAGTCCGCTTCCAGCTCCACACGGAAGCCGAAGGTGACGCCGTTGTCGGCCATGATCGAGCCGTTGAAGTGGATCTCGGTGTTGGTCGAGAAGCCGAAGCCACGATCCGAGCCGTCGAAGTCGGCATCGCCGCCCGAGGCGAAGAACTGCTGGAAGCCGGAAACCTCGAGTTCCTGCGCGGCAGCCGGGCTCGCCACCAGGGCCGCGGCCCCGACAATGGCGCTGCTAGCCATCAATACGTTTTTCATCCGAAAAGCTCCAAATACGGTGTCTATTGTGGGTACCCCAAGCCACGGGATAGTTGTTCGTACTAGGCCCTGCGTCTGGCCGCAAGAGGCCGTAGCGGCATTAAGTTGTTTTTGCAACACACTGTGGTTTTGAGGACACAGTGAGCGTTTTTGCCGCAGCGCCAACCACTTCCTGGAAGCGGCTGCCGCGCCGCAACAAGCAGAGATCACACTGACTGCGCGCAGTTCCGGCCATTACGATCGCCCTCCGATTGTTTTGATAACACTTCATTAACTCTCGCTGCGCGCGGAACGGTTGGGGGTCTCCTCGAGCGGCTGCCGCGGTTTCTGCCCGCGGGGGTCTTGTGCCCGCCGCCGGCGCCCCTTGCATCGCCGGGCGCATTTGCCTAGAGGATGCAGCAGGTTTTCCATCCCGTCCGGCGGCCGCCACCGACGCGCCGGCTGCTCGAGGCTCGACACTCCGCCCATGCCCGGCATTCTCTGGCTCGCTTCCTATCCGAAGTCCGGCAACACCTGGATGCGGGTGTTCCTCGCCAACCTCATCCTGGACGAGCCGGAGCCGCTGCCGCTCCAGCGCATCAACGAGGTCTGCTCCAGCGAGCCGAACGAGGTCTGGTTCAAGCCGCTGGCAACGAAGCCCGTGAGCGAACTCAGCGAGAAGCGGATCGCCGCGCTGCGCACCAAGGCGCAGGAGCGCGCGGTCGGCCTGAACAAGAACATCATGCCGATGAAGACCCACAGCCTTCTCGGCAAGGATCACGGCTACCCTACGATCTCGGTGAAGGCCACCCTCGGCGTCATCTACATCGTGCGCGATCCGCGCGACGTGGTGGTTTCGGCGGCCGACCACTACGGCCTCACCATCGACCAGGCGATCGAGATGATGGCGGACCACCGGGCGCGTGGCCGCGGCACCCCGGGCAACACGGTCCACGAGCTGATGGGGAGCTGGTCGGATCACGTGCGGTCGTGGACCGGCTGGAAGCATACCCCGATGATCCTGCTGCGTTACGAGGACATGCTGGCCGACGCCTTCGGCCAGCTCGGCATGGTCGCCCGCAAGCTCGGCATCGCCCGCGACGAGGCACGCATCCGGCGCGCCGTCGAATTCTCCTCCTTCAAGGCACTGCAGGCCCAGGAGGCGCAGAGCGGTTTCATCGAGAAGTCGCTGCACAGCCGCCGCTTCTTCCGCGCCGGGCGCGCCGGCGGCTGGCGCGAGGTGCTTGCGCCCGCGCAGGCGGCGATGATGGAACGCAATCATACGGAGCAGATGCGCCGCTTCGGCTACCTGCCGCCGCTCGAGTCCGAGCAGAAGGCTTCCTGACCATGCCCGGCATTCTCTGGCTCGCGTCCTACCCGAAGTCCGGCAACACCTGGATGCGCGCCTTCCTGGCGAACCTCATCCTGGACCATCCCGAGCCGCTGCCGCTGAAGCGCATGGGCGAGGTCTGCCCCAGCGAGCCGACAGAGCTCTGGTTCCGGCCCTTCACCAAGAAAAAGATCGCCGACCTGACGTCGGAAGAGGTCGCAGCTTTGCGGGTGAAGGCGCAGGAGCGCGCGGTCAGCCTCAACAAGAACGTCGTGCCGATGAAGACCCACAGCTACCTCGGCGAGGACCACGGCCATCCCATCATCTCTATGAAGGCGACCTACGGCGCCGTCTACATCATCCGCGATCCGCGCGACGTCGCCGTCTCGGGGGCCGACCACTTCGGCAGGACAGTCGATGCGATGATCGAGATGATGGCCGACCCCCTTGCCACCTGCGCCGCCATGCCCGGGATCATCGTGCATGAGCTTCAGAGTAGCTGGTCCCACCATGTGTCATCCTGGACCCGGTGGAACCACCCTGGAATCTTCGCGGTTCGCTACGAGGATCTGCTCGCCGACCCCTTCGACCAGTTCGCGCGCGTCGCCCGCCACTTCGGCATCTCGACCGACAAGGCGCGCATCAGGAGAGCGGTCGAGTTCTCTTCCTTCAAGCAGCTTCAGAAGCTGGAGGCGGAGCAGGGCTTCGTCGAGCGCTCGATCCACAGCCAACGCTTCTTCCGCGCCGGTCGCGCCGGCGGCTGGCAGGACAAGCTGACGGCCGAGCAGGCAAGGCGGATCGAAAGCGACCACGGCGAGCAGATGAAGCGGTTCGGCTATCTCTAACGCGGGAGGGAAGAGCGCGGCGATGGCGCAGGCAGGAGGGATCGACATCGCGGCCAGGCTCGCCGAGGTGCGGGCCGGGATCGCCACGGCTGCCAGCGAGGCGGGGCGCGCTGCGCAGACCGTCACCCTGGTCGCCGTCAGCAAGACCCATCCGGCATCGGCGGTGACAACGGCGCTGGCGGCCGGGCAGAAGGTGTTCGGCGAAAACCGCGTGCAGGAGGCGCAAGGCAAGTTTCCCGCGCTGAAGGCTGCCCACCCGGCGCTGCGCCTGCACCTCATCGGTCCGCTGCAGACCAACAAGGTGCGCGACGCGCTGGAAGTCTTCGACGTGATCGAGACCATCGACCGGCCGAAGCTCGCCCGCGCCGTGGCCAGGGAGTGCGACAAGCTGGGCGTCGCACCGGAGTGCTACGTCCAGGTGAATACCGGCGAGGAGGCGCAGAAGGCCGGCATCGCTCCGTGCGAGGCCGACGCCTTCATCGCCGAGTGCCGCGTCCTGGGGCTCAGGCTTGCCGGCCTCATGTGCATCCCGCCGTTCGACGAGGAGCCGTCGCTGCACTTCGCGTTCCTTCGCGAGATCGCCCGCCGCAACGGCCTTGCCGGCCTTTCCATGGGCATGAGCGGCGACTATGAGACGGCCGTCCGCTTCGGCGCCACCGTGGTGCGGGTGGGCACCGGCATCTTCGGCACCCGTCCGGCCCCGACCGCCGCGTAACGGCGGATGGTCTAATTGCAGGTGCGCAGGACGCAGTCGTCGTCCATCACCGGGTTTCGCCTCGGCATCGCCTCGCGGCTCAAATGGCCGATGAAGCGGGCGAAGTCATCGTCGCCAAGCTGCGCCTCGCTGCCGGGCGAGCCTTCGGCGATCCCGAGGGTTCTCTCGCCGCGGCAAAGACTGGCGACCGTGCGCGTGCTGCCGGCATCGGACTCGCGGCGCTCCGCTTCCATCGCCGCGGTATCGGTGCCCGTCTTGCAGACCCTTTGCCGGTCGAACGCCAGCGGCATGGCGTAAGCGATGCGCAGGCGATAGGGCCCGTTGCCGGCATCGACCGGAGAGGCCGTGAAGTTGCCCGGTAGCCAGGCCGGCCCGCGCTGGCGCAACGCCTGCACGGTGGCGCGGCTGACGTCCTCCTCTGCCTGACCCTCGGTGGGCGTGCCAACGGTCTCCACCAGCAGCGGGGCCCGCGACATCGCGGCGGAGAGGCTGCGCGGATCGTAGCCGACCGTGAAACTGCTGTTGTAGACGGTTCCGGAGCGCCCGCCCGTGCAGGCAGCGACGCCGGCAAGAAGCGCTACCGCCGTGGCTGCCATTATCTGCTTCGATCGCATCGTCTTCGCCTCCCGCATGCCGGCCGCCCAGGCCAACTCACCCTCTATATACGCAGCAGAGAAGCATTCGGTGCCAAGGCCAGGCTCAGGAATCTGCGATTGCGTCTTCCCGCGCCATCACCGCCATGGCGCTGCCCGGGCGCGCGCTGCGCAATACCTCCAGCAGCTCGGGCAGCGCGAGCGCGACGCAGCCCTCGGTGAGGCCGTAGTCGCTGCGCGCCAGGTGCAGGAAGACGGCGCTGCCGGCGCCGGGCACCACCGGGGCGTCGTTGTGCCCCAGCACCACCACCAGGTCGTAGAGATGATCGTCGCGGGTCAGCCGCTCGTGGCGCGCCGGGTAGGGCAGGCGAACCGGGCGGTTGTAGGCCGGGTCGGCCGGATCGTCGCACCAGCCGTCATCGGGCGCGATGGGCTGGCAGGGCAAGACCGTCACCGGCCGGGCGATGCGGTCGGCGCGGTAGAGCACGCGCCGCAGCGGCCAGCGCCCCACCGGCGTGA
>DATCXZ010000111.1:0-3461 GCA_036570545.1 Kiloniellaceae bacterium | reverse complement strand
CGGCCGCCGATCAGCAGGCCGCCTTGCCCGACGAGAGCGAGACGGACCGCCTGATCCGCTTGGCCGAGGGCGGCGACGTGCTGGCCCAGGCCAGTCTCGGCCAGCGCTACTACCGGGGCGACGGGCTGCGGCAGGACTTCGCCGAGGCGGCCCGCTGGACCCGGCGCGCCGCCGAGCAGGGCGAGGCCCGGGCGCAGTCAAATCTCGGCCTCTTCTATATGAAGGGCGAGGGGGTGAGCCGCGATCCGGCGGAGGCTGCCCGCTGGTGGCGGGCGGCGGCGGACCAGGGTCTGTCGCAGGCTCAGTTCAACCTGGGCGTGCTTTACGAGCAGGGCGAGGGGGTCGCCGTCGACTACGCGGAGGCTGCCAGGTGGTACGGGCTGGCGGCGGCGCAGGGCGATCGCAACGCCGCTAATCGCCTGGCTAATCTAAAGCAGCGTAACCTGATTCCAGTTGCTAACTGAGCGGTCTCATCCGCCAGCATGACCGCCCTGCCAGCTAAAACTCTCAGTTGTATTTGATGGCTGCCAATTTACGGCGCTACAAATATGAGTTAGTTCAAGGCGTTGCAGTAGCATCACTTGCGCGCGGTCGAGAATCTGGCTATACCGCTCTCCGATATGTTTATCATGTAGTCTGTGGGGCGTTGTGCTGGTCCGCACGCTGCCCGCCGCAGGGGAATTTATCCAAAGGGGAAGCCGATATGAAGGCGAAAGGATTTATCGTAGGCGCCAGCCTGGCGATGGCTGTGTCAGTGGCCGCGCCGGCCAGTGCGATTACGCCGTTCAACGTTCCCGGCACGGGGCTCTGGGACCATCCTTTCGGCAGTGTCTTCGACACCCGCAGTGGACTGGACCTCGAGGCCAACGGAATCGCCTTCAATCAGGCACTCTATTCCGGCTATGAGGAGTTGTCGGAGAACCGCTCCGACGCGTGGCTCGGCGCCGACTGGGATTTCGTGGACGGCGAGCTGTTCAACCACAAGGCTCGCACCGCCAAGAAGAACTCGGTGGTGCTGCCGGACGCGCCGATGGACCGCGAGCTGACCGAGGAGCAGGCGGCGACCTTCCAGGATGCCATCGAGCGCCTGCGCCGCGGCTTCGACCAGGGCGGCCGCTACCTGGCGCCGCAGGATGCCGCCACGGCCCAGGTCAAGTACGACTGCTGGATCGAGGCGACCGAGGACGGCCGCAGCGATGACGCCGACGCCTGCAAGGCGGCCTTCGAGTCGGCCATGGCAGCACTCGAGTCCCAGGCGAACTACGCCCTGACCGATATCGACTACACCACGCCGGCCCCGGCCATGGCGGCGGCCACGCCCTCGCAGACCCAGTTCATCGTGCTGTTCGACTTCGACAGCGTCGACTATGCCCCGGGCAACGGCACCATCGTGCGCGAGGCTCTCGACGCGGCGCTGGCGAGCGCAGGCTCGGCCCTGCGGATTACCGGCCACGCCGACCGTTCGGGCGCGGTCGCCTACAACCAGACCCTCTCCGAGCGCCGTGCCAACCGCGTGATCGAGGAACTGGTGAGCGGCGGCATCGACCCGACCAGCATCAGCGGCGAGGCGGTGGGCGAAACCCAGCCGCTGATCCCGACCGACGACGGCGTGCGCGAGGAAGGCAACCGCGCGGTCGTGATCAACCTGAACTGACGCCAACGCGCCAGGCCGTCCCCCGACAGGGGGGCTGCCGGCCGGCTTCCAAAGCCCCCGGGGTCAACCCCAAGCCGTTTACTAAAGTTGGGGAAGATTGAATGGGCCGCTGCCGAGATGGCAGCGGCCCATTCTTCGTTCGGACCTATAACCCAAACAAGGCTGTCGACGGCGTTGACGGGATAACGCATTGAGTCGAAATGCGTTTGTTAGCCTTCGGCGATCGTGCTCAGGAAGATCATCCACATATCGATGAAGTGGGTCTTCTTCGGCGCGCTCGCGGTGTTGGCGGTTCTCCTGGTCGCCGAGGCGGTGACCAGCCGCAGAAGGACTGCACGCGCGGAAGCGGCGGCGGCGGTCGCCAGCGTCCGCCTCGCCGACGTGCGCGAGCTGTAAGGCGGCAGGAACCGCGTCACAGCTCCGGCTTGGCGGCCTCGCCCTGGGCGCGCCCCTCGACGGCGGACTTGATCTCCGCCTCGAAGCGACCGAGGGCCTCGATCAGCTCCCTCTGGTTGACCACCGACACGTTCAGCACCTGGACCAGCAAACTGTTGCTGGGCACCGGCAGTATCTCGGCGCGGATGGTCAGGCCACAACCACCGCTCCACGAATGCTCAGTGGCGAACCACGGCTTCGGGCCGTTGACGCAGCGGTGTTTCAGGCTGTCGTCATTGCCGATACGGCCGCTGTTCGCGGCAAAGATCCAGTTCAGGTTGGTCGCCCCAGTGCGGTGGCTCATGCTGTAGTAGCCTGATTCGGTTTGGCCGATGTGCGGCTCGCCGTACTTCTGGGTAAGCGCGTCGATCACCGAGGCCACCGTCGGGTACTTGCCCACCGCAAAAACGGTGCGCCGCCAGATGCTGCCGGCTACTTCCTGCTCCGGCATGCCGGTGAAGGCGACGACGATCTCGTTGGTGACCTCCTTGCGCGCACCGAAGCGGCCGCGCGCAGTATCGCAGACCGCGTACCAGCCGATGTTGGTGGCTTTCTCTCCTTCCGCGCAGGGCACGCCGTCCGAGGCGCGCAGCAGCTGGCGCGTGGGCAAGCCGTGACTCTGCCGAATCCATTGCTCCGCGGTTTCGATCTCCGGGGTATCATCGCGGCCCTCGAGGAGAGCCACGACCGCGTCGTAGCTCATGCCGACCCGCAGTCCGACGATGTCATCGACCACCGATCCTGGCGCCTGCGCCGTCGCGGTCTCGGCCGGGGGCATCAGCAGCGCGCCGCCGACCAGTAACGCCGCGGCCACGAGCGATCGTCCGTCAATCTTCCATTGCATGGCATTTCCTCCCTGTCATGCGCGGGGCGCATCGCCCCGCCCGTGATTCCTGCCGGCTTCTCCGCGAGCCTGCCGCTATTTCGTGGTATCGATGCGCTTTAGCTGCAGCGGCCCGCAACCAGCCAGAAGCCTTCGCGCGGGAGGGCGGCTATCAGGGAACGGCGCATCATCGGGCGCGGCTTCCTTTTCCGGTTCCGTGAGACTGTGCAGAATAGGAAAGTCGGCGTTCGCCCGAACCCCCCAAACGGGGGGCATCTTCTTGGGCGGCGTCAGTACCCTGTGCCGAAGTCGGCGAGCAGGCGGGCGACCAACTCGGCCTCCTGCTCACGCAGCACCCCAATGATCTGTTCCTCGGTGAACCTGCTTTTCTTCATCGTCCGTCTCCTGGTGACAGATGGGGTGATTGGGGCCCTACCGTCATCGAGGGGGTAGCTGCTCCTATCGGGATGTCGGAACGTGGTCTGTGATGAACCGCCACAAGCATCGGAAAGGAGCAGCCATGAAGTACTTTGCCGGACTGGACGTTTC